>DASWVP010000365.1:0-2039 GCA_036401175.1 Azospirillum sp.
CATTCAGCGTCACCCGCGGCGCCTTCGCCGCCACGCCGGTCTACGACCGTTATCGGCTGGTGCCGGGTGCGCGCCTGCAGGGGCCGGCCATCATCGAGGAGCGCGAGTCCACGGTCGTCGTGCCCGACGCGGCCGTCGTGACCGTCGACGGCTATCGCAACCTGGTCGTCGACCTGCCGGTCAAGGCCGGGTGAGAGGAGACTCCATGCAGCAGTATCAGCTGTTGATCGGCGGCGAATGGACCGACCCGGAATCAGGCCAGTGGTTCGAGACCCTCAATCCCTACACCGGCCAGCCGTGGGCGCGAATTCCGCGCGGTGGCCCCGGCGACGTGGAGCGCGCGGTGCAGGCCGCCGAGCGTGCGATGCGCACCGGCGACTGGGCCAGGATGACGGCCACCCAGCGCGGCCACGCGCTGCGCCGCCTCGGCGACGTGGTCGCCCGGCACGCCGAGCGGCTCGCCACGATCGAGGTCCGCGACAACGGCAAGCTGTTCGCCGAGATGGGCAACCAGTGCCGCTACCTCACCGAGTGGTTCCACTACTACGGCGGTCTCGCCGACAAGGTGCAGGGGACGGTGCCGCCGATCGACAAGCCCGGGGTGCTGAATTTCACGCGCCAGGAGCCGATCGGGGTCACGGCGTGCATCACGCCGTGGAACTCGCCGCTGCTGCTGATGGCGTGGAAGGTCGCGCCGGCGCTGGCCGCGGGCAACGCGGTGGTGATCAAGCCCTCCGAGTTCACGTCCGCGTCGACGCTGGAGTTCGCGGCGCTCGCAGCCGAGGCCGGGCTGCCGCCCGGTGTCATCAACGTGGTCACCGGCTACGGCAGCGAAGTCGGCGAACCGCTGGTCGCGCATCCGCTCGTGCGCAAGGTGGCCTTCACTGGCGGCGAGAGCGGCGGCCGTCACGTCAACGTCGCCGCCGCCGCCGATTTCAAGCACGTGACGCTGGAGCTGGGCGGCAAGTCGGCCAACATCGTGTTCGAGGACGCGCGACTGGATGACGCGCTGTCGGGGGCGATCTCCGGCATCTTCGCCGCCAGCGGGCAGACCTGCATCGCGGGCTCGCGCCTGCTGGTGCACGATTCGATCCACGACGAGTTCCTGGACCGGCTGGTCAAGCTCGCCGGCACGGCACGCTTCGGCGACCCGATGTCGCCCGACACCCAGATCGGGCCCATCACGACGGAGCCGCAGTACTGCAAGGTGGTCGACTACATCGAGATCGCGAAGAAGGAAGGTGCGCGCTGTGTCATGGGCGGCGGGGCGGCCGAGCCGCCGCCGGGTGCGGGCGGGCGCTTCGTCAAGCCCACGATCTTCGCCGACGTGACGCCCGACATGCGCATCGCCCGGGAAGAGGTGTTCGGCCCGGTCCTGTGCGTCATGCGCTTCAAGGACGACGAGGAAGCGATCCGCATCGCCAACGGCACCAACTACGGGCTGGCGGCCGGGGTCTGGACCGAGAGCCTGCGCCGCGCCGTGGACATGTCCAACCGGCTGGTGGCGGGCACGGTCTGGGTGAATACCTACCGCTCCACCAGTTACACGACGCCGTTCGGCGGCTACAAGGCGTCGGGCCTGGGGCGCGAGAACGGCATCGACGCGATCCGCGAATACCTGCAGACCAAGAGCGTCTGGTTCTACACCGGCGGCCCCGTCGCCAATCCCTACATCCGGCGCTAGAGCTTCCATGACACAAGAGATCACTGTCGCCCAGGCATTTGCGCGGGCCCTGGCCGAGTCCGGCGTGCGCCGCATCTTCGGCGTGCCCGGTGGCGGTTCGTCGCTGGACGTGATGGAGGCCGCCGCCGCGGTCGGCATCGAGTTCGTGCTCACGCGGACCGAGAACGGCGCGGTGATGATGGCCGGGGCGGTCGCGGAGACCAGCGGCGTGCCGGGCGTGGCCCTGGTGACCAAGGGGCCCGGCGTCGCCAATGGCGCCAACGGCGTGGCCTGCGCGTCGCTGGACCGGGCGCCGGTGCTGGTCGTCACCGACGGCTTCACGCCGGTGCAGACGGCCTACATCACGCACCAGGTG
>DASWVP010000366.1:0-2536 GCA_036401175.1 Azospirillum sp.
GTCGAGGCTGGCGCGCACCTGGCCGGCGAGGCTGGACTGGCTGGTGAAGGCCACTTCGACCTCCATCGCCTTGTTGCCGACCTCGCTGACCAGCCGCGCGTAGGCGCCGTTGAAGGTCGCCGTGCCGCCGACCACGGCCGCGCGCTGCAGTCCCGCCAGGGCCAGGGCATTGCGCCCGTCGGACGGCCCGCTCTGGCCGCCGTCGTCCGCGGGTCCGGCGCCGGCGGCGATCGCGACGGGGTCGGCGACCGCCACGTCGAAGTTCCGCGCGGCGGAGCGCGTCGGAACCACGAGGAACGAGTCACCCGCCTGCGGGGTGCCGGCCGCCCAGCTGAGCTCGATGCCGTCGAAGGTGATGCTGCCCGGTGCCGACGGATCGGCGCCCACCGGCGTGAAATCGACCGGCTGTCCATCCGACAGCCGGGTGACGGCCAGGCCCGGCACGCCCGCGGTGACCCTGACCTGGACCTGGTAGTCGCTGGTCGTGAGCGCTCCGGCGTCGTCGATCGCCGCCGTGAACTGGAGCGGATCGGGATTCTGGCTGCGGGTGTCGCGATAGACCTCGGGCCCCGACAGGCGGAAGAAATCGCCGCCGGGGTCGCCGCGCAGGTCGATCCCGCGCGCATGCTGCTGGTTGAACTGCACCGCCAGCGCCGTCGCCAGGCGGCCGATCGCGTTCTGCGTGCCGGCGAGCGATTGCGATCGGAACGCCAGCACGCCGCCGAGCGCGCCGCCGCCGACCTCGCCGTCCCTCAGCTCGATCGCCTCCCCGTCCACGCCGACCAGGGCCACCGCCGTGCGGGTGGGGTCCGCCGCCGACGTGACGGCGGCCATCGTCGCGGTGCGGTCGCCCAGCACGAGCGTCTGGCCGCTGCCGACGAAGAGGTTGTACTGGCCGCCGTCCTGCCTGACGACCGCGACGTCGACCAGCTTGCTGAGGTCGTTCACCAGCTTGTCGCGCGTATCCAGCAGGTCGTTGGGCGGCTGGCCGCCGGTGGCCGCGGCCAGTTGCGAGATCTGCCGGTTCAGGCTGGCCACCTGGGTGGCGATGGCATTGACCTGGCTGACGCTGCCGGCGATCTGCTCGTTCAGCGATGCGTTCAGGTCCGTCAGGTACTGGTCGACCGAGCGGAACTTGCCGGCCAGGGCCGCCGCCGTGCTGAGCATCTCCTGGCGCGCCGCCGGATCCGCCGGCGTGTCGGCGACGCCCTGCACCCCGGTGAAGAACTTCTGCATCAGCGCGGACAGGCCGGAGTCGCGGTCGGCCAGCAGGTTGTCCAGCCGGCTGATCTGCGTCGCGTAGGTTTCCAGCCCGGCGGCCGACGAATCGGCGCGCGACAGCTGGGCCGCGAGGAATTCGTCGTAGCTGCGCTGGACGCTGGTGACCCGGGCGCCCGTACCGAGGAATCCGCCGATGGTGGCATTCGCCGGATTGGCCTGGACCACGACCTTCTGCCGGCTGTAGCCCTCGGTGTAGACGTTGGCCGTGTTCTGCGCCGTCGTCGCGAGGGCCGTGCGGGCGACGGTCAGGCCGGACAGGCCGGTGGAGAACAGAGTGGACATGGAACCTGGCTTTCGGATGCTGTCGTGGCGGTGGCGCCCGTCGCGCGGGCTCCCCTATTGCTGTTTATCGGCACGTTCCGCACGGCCGACAGGACGCGCGTCAAAACTCGGTCCACTCGTCCTTGCCGGCCCCGGCCATGACCGGCCCTCGCTGCCCGGCCCGCCGGGTCCCCGCTTCGGCCGCGACCGGTGCCGCCTCGGGCTGGGACGCCGGCCTGGCGACCAGCGGCTTGCGCGGCGGCAGCCCTGGCGGGCGATGCAACGGCCGCGAGCCGGCCACGGGCAACTCCGGGCGTTCGGTCGCGGTGGCGCCGACGTCCACCTTGAACACGCTCACCGCCTGCACCAGCGCGCCGGCCTGCTCGCGCATGGACTGCGCCGCCGCCGAGGCTTCCTCCACCAGCGCCGCGTTCTGCTGCGTCACCTGGTCCATCTGCGTGATCGCCTGATTGACCTGCTCGATGCCGCGCGTCTGCTCCTGGCTGGCCGCCGCGATCTCGCCCATGATGTCCGTCACCCGCCTGATGCTGCCGACGATCTCGTCCATCGTCGCGCCGGCCTGGCCGACCAGTTCGCTGCCGGTATCCACCTTGCTGACGGAGTCGTCGATCAGCGCCTTGATCTCCTTGGCGGCCGCCGCCGATCGCTGCGCCAGGCTGCGAACTTCCGAGGCCACCACGGCAAAGCCCCGGCCCTGCTCGCCGGCGCGCGCCGCCTCCACCGCCGCGTTGAGCGCCAGGATGTTGGTCTGGAACGCGATCCCGTCGATCACCGTGATGATGTCGGCGATCTTGCGCGAGGCCGCGTTGATGCCGCCCATGGTGTCGACCACCTGTCCGACCACCGAGCCGCCCTTGACGGCCACTTCCGAGGCCAGCTGCGCCAGCTGGTTGGCCTGGCGCGCGTTCTCGGCGTTCTGCTTCACCGTCCCGGTCAGCTCCTCCATGGACGCGGCCGTCTCCTCGAGCGAGGC
>DASWVP010000367.1:0-5428 GCA_036401175.1 Azospirillum sp.
TGAGCGGATGAAGACGACATTTTTCGCCGCCTTCGCCCTATCCCTTCTGTTCATCGCTCTGCCCGCCGCGGCGGAGTGCACCGATCCGCCGCAGCCCAAGGTCAACTGGCGCCGCTGCTACTTCGACGGACAGGACCTGACGGGCGCCGATCTCACCGCGGCCGAGCTGCGCGACGCCACCTTCACGCGCGCGACGCTCAAGAACGTCACGTTCGCCGGGGCCGACGCCTACCGCGCCAAGTTCAACAGCGCCACCATGCCGGGCGCCAAGCTGGACGGGGCGCGGCTGATCGAGGCGGACTTCACCCGCGCCGACCTGACCGGTGCATCGTTCCGCCAGGCCGACCTGCGCAACGCCAAGCTGGTGAACGCCACGCTGAAGAACGCCGATTTCACCGACGCCCAACTGGCCGGCGCCGATTTCCGCAACGCCGACCTGTCGGGCGCCACCTGGATCGACGGCAAGCGCGTCTGCTCCGAGGGTTCCATCGGGAAGTGCAACTGAGCCGGGCGCGGCCGCTGCCGTCATCCTTGCGACCGATCGACCGCCACGCAAAGGACTCTTGCCGCGCATGGGATTGCTTCGATACGGTGCGGCGAGGCGAGCGGCAGGGGGCGGGGTCTTGGCCTACAACGATGATGTCGAGCGGGCCAGCGGGCTTGCCAAACGTGCGATCGACCGCATGCTGGCCGAGGACCTGCCGCCCAACCCGGAGAACTTCACCCTGTGGTACGCGTACCACAGCGGCTCGCTGCCCGACCTGACGCGCGCCATCGACATCGCGCTGCGCGACAGCGGCGCGCTCACCCAGGCGCACTGCGACGAGCTGTTCAAGCGCTTCTTCACGCTCGACGCCGAGGCGCAGGCCATCCGCGAGACCAGCGACCGGGCCCGTTCGGCGCTGGGCAAGATCCTGGAGATGCTGGACGCCGTCGGCACCGAGACGAACCGCTACGGCAACGCGCTGGCCGGCTTCCAGGGCGAGCTGGAACAGCCGATGTCCATGGGCGACCTGCGCGCCATGGTGGCCGCCATCGCCGCCGAGACGACGGCGATCGTCGACCGGCAGACGCGGCTGCAGTCCCAGCTTCTCAACTCCAGCCAGCAGCTCGCCGAGATGCGCGTCAGCCTGGACACCGCGCGGCGCGAGGCGATGACCGACGGCCTGACCGGCATCGCCAACCGCAAGGCGTTCGACCTGACGCTCAACGAAGCGGCGCAGGAGGCGGCGCGCGAGTCCCTGCCGCTGACGCTGCTGATGGTCGACATCGACCATTTCAAGACGTTCAACGACACGCACGGCCATCTGGTGGGCGACCACGTGCTGCGCCTCGTCGCCAAGGTGCTGACCGAGTGCATCAAGGGCCGCGACACGGCGGCCCGCTATGGCGGCGAGGAGTTCTCGATCATCCTGCCGAACACGGCGCTGGACAACGCCGCCAAGGTGGCCGAGCAGATCCGCGTCACGGTGGGCTCGCGGGCGATCGTCAACAAGACGCGCAACGCCTCCTACGGCACGGTGACGCTGTCGATCGGCGCCGCCCAGTTCCGCCCCGGCGAACCGATGGCCGACCTCATCCGCCGCGCCGACGCCGCCCTCTACACCGCCAAGCGGACCGGGCGGAACAAGGTGTGCGTCGAGGCGGAGTAAGGGACTACGCGCGGCGCACCCATACGGCGGTGTCGTGGAACGCGGCGCCGCCGGCCGGGGGGATGGGGTCGGGGGAGGTCAGCAGGTTGATGCCGATGCCCTCGACGAAGGCGGCGTTCGGCCAGACCCCTTCCACCACCACGACGCCGCGCTGAAGCCCGGCGAAGGGCAGGGCGTGCACCAGCACCGAACCCTGGCGGTTGCCGAGCCGCACGGGCGCGCCCTCCACCACGTCCAGGACGGCGCAGTCGTCCGGGTGCAGGAGCGCCGTCGGGCGCTTCTCGCGCGCGACACCCGTCGGCATTTCCGTGAAGGTGGAGTTGAGGAACTGCCGCGCCGGGGCGGTGACGAGGCGGAACGGATGCTCCGCGTCCGGGGCGCGGCCCGGCGGCATGTGGTCGGGCAGTTCCGGCAGCCCGCCGTCGCTGCCGCCATAGTCGCCGAGGTCGGCCCAGTCCGGCGCGAAGCGGAAGCGGCCGTCGGGGAAGGCGAAGCCCTTGAGGAAGTGCGAGGTCTCGAAGTCCGGCTGGGCGTCATGCCAGCGTTGCGTGTGCAGCGTCTCGGCGTCCGGCAGGTCGGACGCCTTCAGCATGGCGTCGATGATCTGCCACGCCGTCATGGCGAAGCCGGGGTGCTCGGCGCCGACGCGCCGGGCGATCTCGGCGTTCACCCACTGGTTCTCGCGCGCCGCGCCGGGCGGCTCCACCACCTTGCGGCCGATCAGGATGTGGCTCTGGCCGCCGCCGCGGTAGATGTCGTCGTGCTCAAGAAACAGCGTGGCCGGCAGCACCACGTCGGCGAGTTGCGCCGTGTCGGTCATGAAGGCGTCGTGCACGGCGACGAACAGGTCCTCGCGCTTCAGGCCCGCGTGCACGCGGCCGAGGTCCGGGCAGACCGCGGCGGGGTTGTGGTTCTGCACCAGCATGGCGGTGATGGGCGGGCCGCCCTGGAGATCCTCGCCGGTCAGCGCGGCGCCGATGC
This sequence comes from Azospirillum sp., assembly GCA_036401175.1. Classification (GTDB taxonomy): domain Bacteria; phylum Pseudomonadota; class Alphaproteobacteria; order Azospirillales; family Azospirillaceae; genus Azospirillum. The sequence continues at coordinate 2,634 of DASWVP010000367.1, forward strand.
GCGACTGGTCGAAGCCGCGCACGTTCGGCGTGCGGACGTCCAGCCCCTCGGCCAGGGTGCGGTCGATGCGGTAGATGCCGCTGGAACAGTACAGCGCGCCGCCGCCCCGGTGCTGCCACGCGCCGGTCACCACCGGCAGGCAGGACGCCGCGTGCATCTGCGCCGCCCCGTTGCGCGCGCGGGTGAAGCCGTAGCCGAGGCGCAGGAAGCTGCGCTTCGTCCGGCCGTAGAGGCGCGCGAAGTCGACGATCTCCTCCACGCTCAGGCCGGTGATGGACGCCGCCCAGTCCGGCGTGCGGCTTTCCAGGTGCGCTTCCAGCCGGGCGACGTCGGCGGCGTAGCGGGCGAGGTAGGCGCGGTCGGCGAACTCCTCCTTGAACAGCACGTGCATCACCGCGCAGGCCAGCGCACCGTCGGTGCCGGGTTTCAGCATCAGGTGCACGTCCGACACCTCGGCGGTGCCGGTGCGGTAGGGGTCGATGGTGACCAGTTTGGCGCCGCGCGCCTTGCGGGCGCGGGAGACGTGCGTCATCACGTTGACCTGCGTCGCCACCGGGTTGCCGCCCCAGTTGACGATCAGGTCGCTTTCGGCCATTTCGCGCGGGTCGGCGCCGCGGATGTCGCCGTGCCCGGCCATCCAGCCCATGTTGGCCGGCGTGTCGCAGATGGTGGAGATCTGCCGCGCGTAGCCCTTGGCGTGGCGCAGCCGCTGGATGGAGCCGCGTTGCACCAGCCCCATGGTGCCGGCGTAGAAGAAGGGGAACACCGACTCCGGCCCGAAGCGCCGCTCCGATTCCAGGAAGGCTTCGGCGACGCGGTCGAGCGCGTCGTCCCAGGAGATCGGTGCCCACTGGCCGGAGCCTTTGGGGCCGGTGCGCAGCAGCGGCGTGGTGAGCCGTCCGGGGTGGTGCAGGCGCTCGGCGTAGCGGGCGACCTTGGCGCAGATGACGCCGGCCGTGTAGCTGTTGCCGGCGGCGCCGCGCACCTTGCCGATGCGGTCCGGGGCGAGGCGTTCGACCTCCAGCGCGCAGGTGCTCGGGCAATCATGCGGGCAGGCGGACGGGACGTACTCGGCCACGGCGGGTCTCCTCGAAGGGGGTCGGCAGAGTACGGCGGCGGTGGGCCGTTCGTCCATCCCACCGTTGGGCTGGGGTATTGGCGGCGGATTCCCGACGGATGTGGAGGGTTTCCGCCGTTGGGTTTTCGCTTGCGCTCAACCCAACCTACGCGGAACGTGCCTGTAGGTTGGGTTGAGCGTCAGCGAAAACCCAACGTCACGCGGCTCCCTGTTCAGATGCGTGGGGCATCCGCTCCAGCGGTCCTTGCTCCTGTCAGCGGCGGCGGGCGTAGATCTCGTCGCCGCCTTCGAAGCGGCAGACGAAGTCGAAGCCGTGGCCGTCCATGGCGGCGCGCAGGTCGGGGGACTCGCGCTGGCATTCCAGGGAAACGGCGTCCACGGTGAAGCGGCGGAAGTCCATGGAATCGATGATGCGGCGCTCGCCGCCCTCGATGTCCACCGACAGGTAATCGACGTGGAACAGGCCCAGCTCCTCCAGTATGCCGGTCAGGCGGCGCGCCGGCACCCGCACGGTGCGGTGGCGCACGGCGCGCGATTCCACGAAGGCGCGCTCCCGCGCGGTGAAGGTCTCGCACAGGCCGCCCATCATCAGCGCGCCTTCCTCCACCTCCAGGAAATCCGCCTCGCCGTCGCGGTCCGTCACGGCGACGTTCAGGCAGCGGCAGGCGCGGTTCAGCTCCAGCAGCGTGAAGATCGTCGGCGACGCCTCGACGCACAGGCCGCTCCAGCCCAGCGTGCGCTCGAAGAACAGGGTGTTCGACCAGGTCACGCCGTCGAAGGCGCCGAGGTCGACGAACACCCCCTGCCGGCGCCCGCCCAGCACCGTTTCGAACACGAAGGCGTCCTGCCCCTGGTGGGAGTGGAAGTCGGCGCGCCGGCCGGCGTCCTTCTCCAGTTCCCAGGCGGCGGTGCGCACGGCCGGCCGGTGCGGGTCGCGGTCGAGCGCGTCGCGGTAGGCGGCGGCGGCCTCCGCGCCGTGGCCGAGGGCGCGCAGCACGTTGCCGAGGTTCTCGTGATAGTCGGCGGCGGCGCCATTGGCGGCGATGGCGCGGCGGATCAGGTCGGCCGCCATCTCCAGCCGGCCGGTCTGCCCGGCGAGCACGCCCAGCAGATGCAGCGCGTCCGGCTGCTCCGCCTCGGCCTCCAGGACGCGGCCGTAGATGGTCTCGGCCTCGGCCAGCCGGCCGGCGAGGTGGTGTTGCAGCGCCACCTCCAGCGCTTCGCCGATGGTTGCCATGGCCCCTCCCGTGCTGACCGCCCGGAGGATAGAGGAACGCCCGGCCGCCGTCAGCGGCCTTGCGCGCGGCGCGCCAGATCGGCGGCGACGCGGGCGACCGGCGTCGCCCAGTCGCCCGGCGCGGGCTGGCGGTAGAGGCGTACGCTCGGGTACCACGCGCTGGCCGTGCCGGACAGGCCCCAGCGCCATGCCGGCACGAAGGGCAGCAGCACCCACGCCGGCCGCCCCAGCGCGCCGGCCAGATGCGCCACGCCGGTGTCGGAGGTGATGAGCAGGTCGAGGGTGGCGAGGATGGCGGCGGTGTCGGCGAAATCGCCGATGTCGGGGCCGAGGTCGGTGAAGCTCGCCGGCAGCGCGGCACCGTCCAGATCGCGCCGCCCGTCGCCGAGCTGCAGGCCGAAGAACCGGACACCGGCGGTGTCGAGCAGCGGCCGCAGCGGCGCCAGCCGGGGCGAGCGGTTGCGGTTCGCCGGCCCGTCT
>DASWVP010000368.1:0-8071 GCA_036401175.1 Azospirillum sp.
CAGCAGGTCCGACAGCCGCGCGCCCACCGCGTCGCGCTTGGCGCGCACCAGGGCGCGGTCGGGCAGCAGGTCGGGGAACTTGCGCGCCGCCCAGTGGTACAGGTCGCAGGCGCGCGACAGCTCCTCCAGCGCCTGCGCGTCCAAGGCGTCGATGCGCGCCGGCACGACGCGGCCGATGGGCAGCGGCTCGCCCGCCTCCACGGCATCGAGAATCGCCGCCAGGATGCGGGCGTCGCCCGCCTCGTCCAGGTCGGCCGGGGCGAGCAGCAGGTCGAGCTTGGCCCCCAGGGTCAGGCGCCGTCCGTCCAGCAGCGCGGCCAGCCGCCGCACCCGCGACAGATCGCTGACCCGGTAGGGCGAATCGGCGGTGCGGGCGGCGGCGAAGCTGTCGACCAGCAGGGCGGCCTCGGCCGTTCCCACCTGTTCGGCCAGCCGCGCCAGCATGCCGCGCGTCGGCCGGACGGCCAGGGGCGCGTCGTGCCGCAGACGGTGGTCGGCCTTGTCCAGCAACTGGCGCAACGCCTGCGGCGTGCCCCGCCCGACGACGCCGAATTCCCCGGCCTCGTGCTGGCCGAAGCGGCCGGCGCGGCCGGCGATCTGCTTGACCTCGGTGGCGGTCAGCGCCCGCACGGCGCTGCCGTCGAACTTCTCCAGCGCGGTGAACAGCACGCGCCGGCACGGCAGGTTCAGTCCCATGCCGATGGCGTCGGTCGCCACCACCACATCCGCCTCGCCCGACAGGAAGCGCGCCGCCTCCCGCCGCCGCACCGCCGGGGCCAGCGCGCCGTACACCGCCGCCACGGAAAAGCCGCGCGCCAGCAGCGTGTCGCGCACCGCGTGCACCTCGCGCCGGGAGAAGGCGATCAGCGCGTCGCCGGCTTCGACGTCCGCCCATTCCAGCCGCCGGTCAAGGAGAGCGAGCGGCGTCTTGCGCTCCAGCTCGATCACCTCCAGCGGTTCGCCCAGGTGCGCGGCGGCGCGCTCGACCAGCGGCCGGGCCTCGGGCGCGCCCAGGATGTAGACCTCGCGCGCCGGCGCGCCCATCAGCGCCGCCGTCCAGGCCCAGCCGCGATCCGGATCGGCCAGCATCTGGATCTCGTCGATGACGGCGACCTCCACCGGCCGGTCGGGGTCCATCATCTCGATGGTGGAGGCGGTGTGACGGGCGCCGGGCGTGCGGATCTCCTCCTCGCCGGTCAGCAGCGTGGCCGGCGTGCCCCCGGCGTTCAGACGCTCCATCACCTCCAGCGCCAGCAGGCGCAGCGGGGCGAGGTACACGCCGTCGCGCGCACCCTTCAGCGCCTCGATGGCGCGGTGCGTCTTGCCGGAGTTGGTCGGGCCGGTCACCAGCACCAGCCGCCGGCCCATGCCGCGCGCCACCGGGAACAGCCGCTCGAACCGGGCGAAGTCGAAATGCCGGTCGACGTAGGCGCGGCCCCGGGCCTCCGCCCGCTCGCGCCGCCACCCATCGAACTCGCGGTCCCAGCGGGCCAGCAGTTCGTCGGCGCCGGTGCGGTTGCGCGCGGCGCGGGCCAGCCGCTCGGCGAAGGCGTCGAAGGTCCAGGCGTCGGCGGCGTCGGCGCAATCCTCGGCGTAGGCGCGCAGCCGCGCGGCCACGCGCGACAGCGCCTCGTCCATCGCCGACGCCAGTTGCGGGTCGCCGTCCAGCCGGCGGGCGAGGTCCTCGTCGGCGAGGTCCGCCAGCTCCAGCGCGTCCAGGGTGCGGGTGACCTGCAGGCGGACGGGCGGCGACAGGCCGGGCCAGGGCAACTCGTCGCTCAGCACGGCGCGCACGCGGGTGCGGTCCTCGGCCGGCTGCAGCGCCGTGCGCCGCCCCTCCAGCGCCCGCCGGCCTTGCGCCAGCAGCGCGTCGCGGCGCCGCGCCCGGTCGATCTGCCCGTGGATCGCCAGCACGATCGCCGCGCGCCGGTCGGCCGGCACCAGCAGGTCGCGCCGGCCCTTGGGCAGCGGCAGACCCAGCGGAACCAGCCCCCGTCCCTCGGCCTGTTCGATGCGCGACAGCCCGGCGGCGGCCAGGGTCACCACCTCCGGATGCGCGGTGGCGATGGCGTGGACGAGCTGCGGGTCGGCGTCCTCTTCGTCGGTCATCACATCCGGTGGGAGAACGGGGCGCCGTGGCTTTCGGGCGCCGCCGCCGGGGTCACCGGCAGCGACTTGGTGGCCAGCGTCCTGGTGGTCAGCGTCTTGGGCTGAAGCGCCTTGATGTCGGGCGCCTTGGGCTTCGCCATGGAGGTGGACACCGGCGCCGGGGCCCCCGACGCGTCGTCGTAGATGTCCGGGTGCACGCGCACGACGCCGCCCGGCTCGACCGACGCGGTCCAGTAGACGAAGCGGACGGCCACCGCCTTGGGCAGCGCGATGGTCTTGGTTTCGCCGCTGTCGAGCTGGCGGTCGATGTCCGCCGGCGCGATCTTCTTCGCCGCCAGCAGTGCCTCGGCCATGCCCCGCGCGTCGGCCAGCCGCACGCAGCCCGAGCTGGCGGCCCGCACGTCGCGGTCGAACAGCTTGGGGTCGTTGGTGCCGTGCAGGAAGATGCCCTCGCCGTTGGTCAGGTTGAAGCGGAACCGGCCCAGCGCGTTGTCGTCGCCGGGGCGCTGCACGATGCGGATGCGCTCCGGGCCGACCGACCACCAGTTGACCGTCTCCGGCACCACCTCCGCCCCGTCCAGATAGACGATGGCGTTCTTGATGCCCGTGTTGCCCTTCTTGCGCAGCACCGGAAGCTTGTCCTCGACCAGCACGGTCGGCGGCACCGTCCAGGTCGGGTTGACGGTGACGCTGGTGATCCGGTCCTCCATCAGCGGCGTCTGGCGCGACGGCCGGCCGACGACGGCGCGCATGATCTGCGCCACCCGGCCGCGGTCGATGTAGGTCACCGTCTGGCTGGGCAGGTTGACCAGCACCACCGTGTCGGGCACCGACGCCTGGAACGCCCGCATCGCCGCCGAGGCCCGGCGCATCAGCGCCGCGGCCTGCGCCGGCGTGCGGTCGAGCGCCAGCCGGGTCACCTCGCCCACCTTGCCGTCGGGCATCAGCCCCTCGGCAAGCTGGAAGGCACGCACCGCCGCGTCCAGGGTGTCGTCGTAGGCGTCCGTCCACTGGTCTTCGCGCAGGAAGCCCAGCTCGATCAGGCGCGAGGACAGGCGCCCGACGCGGTCGGCCGCTGCCGCCCGCACGAACATCGGCGGCAGCGGCGGGTCGATGAGCGGCGGTTGAGGCTGGACGACCGGGCTCTCGGGCTGGCCCTCGACCGCGGCCGGAACGGGCGCGGGCGCCGCCGGGGCCGGAGTCGGTGCCGCGACCTCGATCATGCCGCCGTCACCCTTCTTCAGGACGATGCCGCCGCCGACGCGCGTGGCGCGCACCTTGGGCGCGGTCTCCAGTTCCGTCGCACGTTCGTCCAGCCGGGCGCTCCAGGCGGCCACGACGTCGCGGGCACCCGCCGCCCAGGACGGCGCGGCGCCGGCAACGATCAAGACGCCGAGCAGGCCGGCGATCCATCGGGCCGACGGGCGGACCAAAAGGCGGGCGGGCAAGCGGGGGTGTGCAGGGTTCGACATCGGCCGTGTGTTCCGAAAGGGCAAGCCGCCCCCGCGCCGTTGTCGGCGCGGAGCCGGAACGGGACTGTTGCGGCAAGCACGCCACAACTCAAGCGACATTTCCGGTTCACAGGGGTGCGCATTTCCCGCAGCCGGGCGCGCGCCCCACAAACGTCACGCCGTCACGGCCATCAGGCCGAGGCTGAAGACCCACAGCCCGGCCGACGCGGCCCCGGTGACGCGGGCATAGCGCAGATAGGCGTCCTTCAGGGTGCCCATGAGGATGCGCTGGGCGTGCGGCTCGGCCGGGCGCTTGTCCTCGTCCAGCATCATCCACACTTCGGTCGTCTTGGGCGAGCGGTCCAGGGACCGGATGGCCTTGAGCAGCAGAATGCAGCCCATCAGCGACGTCAGGATGGCCCCCGCCTCGACCGACAGCAGGGGATCGTAGCTCAGCCCCACCATCACCGCGCCGATCGCCAGACCGCCGAAACCGCACCCCCGACGCACCGAAAGATCGGCGCACGCCTCGATCAAACCCAGAGAACCCATGGTGCCGCCACCTCGACTGGTCATGCCAACGCCGCGAGCGTGATGCCCGCCGGCAGGGAGAGAACAACCGCGCCTGCCAACCATATCCACAGACTTCTCTTATTCGTGTCCGCGGCGCCGGTCACGCGCTCGTATAGCGCGGCGGGAACCCCGCTGACCAGGAGCGTCAATGTCGCAAGGGTGAGCGAACTGACATAGAACACCGCGCCCGGCACGCCCAGCACGAACCCCGGCATCCACAACGGCGCCGTCCGCCAGAACAGGAAAACCAGCGGCGAGAAGATGCCGTTCACCAGGCAGACGGCCAGCAGGGCGACGATCAGATGTCGGCGCTCCATCTCAGCCGCCCCCCGCCGTGACGCCCAGGGTCGGCACCATGCCCGCCGACAGCATCGCCAGCGACGCGGCGACCCGCACGACGAAGACCCACACCGCCGCGATGGGCGCCAGCAGGATGGGCGGCACCATGCGCGGCGTGACGGCCGCCGCCGCCGCCAGCGCCCAGTCGGTGATCCAGCGGAACGCCCGCCAGATGTACAGCGTCGAATCCGGCGGCACGAAGAAGCTGAGCAGGAAGCGGCCCACGCACGTCCAGCCCACGGCCGACAGCACGTAGGTGACGATCCAGAACGGCAAGTGGCCGAGGAGGAAATCGGATTGCGGCATGCGCGCGCCATCTCCACGAAAAATTATGGGACGGACAAATGGGGCGGAAAAAAGAAACGGCGGAGCCCCGGAACAAGGCCCCGCCGGTCCAGGTTCGAGCCTTCCGTTACTCCGTGGCCGGGCCGCCGGCAAGGCGGACCTCGCCGCGCGGAACACGGATCGATTCGATGAAGTCCTGCATCTCCGGCGACGGCTGCCGCGTGAACTGGCTGACCACGTAGATCACCAGGAACGACAGCGGCACGCCGAACAGGCCGCCGGAGATGTTGTTGATGCCCCACAGCCGCGCCACGTCGCGGCCGCGCGCCTTGACCACGTCCGCCGCGCCCGAACCGAACACGGCGTTGGCGACCTCGGCGAAGTTGACGCCCCAGAACTCCGTCCAGATCAGGTACGCGAAGGTGACGCCGAAGCCGACGATCATGCCCCAGCAGGCCGCCGCGTTGGTCGTCTTCTTGTACCAGATGCCCATCACCAGCGCGGCGAACAGGCCGCCGGCCGCGATGGAGAAGGCCCAGGCCACCAGGAACAGGATGTTGCCGCCGATGGAGCCGGCCACCCACGCCGCGATGGCCGCCACGCCGATCAGCAGGACGCGCGCGGTGATCAGGCGCCGGTGAGCGTCCGCCTTCGGGTCGATCATGCGGAAATAGACGTCGTGGCTGAGCGCGTTGGCGATCGCCAGCAGCAGCCCGTCGGCGGTGGACAGCGCGGCGGCGAGGCCGCCGGCCGCCACCAGACCGGCGATCACGTACGGCAGGCCGGCAATCTCCGGCGTGGCCAGCACGATGGCGTCGGGATGGATGGTGAACTCGGCCAGCTGCAGGATACCGTCGGTGTTGACGTCCTTGATGGTCACGAGGCCGACGTCCTTCCACGCCTGCACCCAGGCCGGCAGCGACGAGATCGACTGCCCGATGACGTTCTGATAGACCTCCAGCTTGGCGAAGGCGGCGTAGGCCGGCGCCGTGAAGTAGAGCATGAAGATGAAGAACAGGCTCCACGCCACCGACTTGCGTGCGTCGCGCACGCTGGGCGTGGTGAAATAGCGCATGAGGATGTGCGGCAGCGACGCCGTGCCGACCATCAGACAGAAGATAAGCGCAAAGTAATTGATGGCGGCGTTCCACGAGAACGCGCCCGTGGCGTCGACGAAGGCCGCCACATGGTGCTTGGCGATGCCGAGCTGGTTCTCCAGCGCGGTGATCTTGTCCAGCGCCTCGCCGTACATCAGCTGCGGGATCGGCACGCCGGTCACCTTGGCCGACAGCAGCACCACCGGGATCAGGTAGGCGACGATCAGGATGATGTACTGGGCGACCTGCGTCCAGGTCACCGCCCGCATGCCGCCCAGCATCGAGCAGACCAGGATGCCCGCCAGGCCGACGAACACCGCGATCTCGAACGAAATGCCGAGGAAGCGCGAGGCGATGATGCCGACGCCGACGATCTGCGCCACCACATACACGAAGGACGCGGTGATCAGCACGACCACGCCCAGCAGGCGCGGGAAATTGCCGCCGTACCGCGCGCCCAGGAAGTCGGGCACCGTGTACTGGCCGAACTTGCGCAGGTACGGCGCCAGCAGCACCGCCACCAGAACGTAGCCGCCGGTCCAGCCCAGCACGAAGGCCAGCCCGTCATAGCCCAGCGCGTAGAGCGTCCCGGCCATGCCGATGAACGAGGCGGCGCTCATCCAGTCGGAACCGGTCGCCATGCCGTTGTAGAAGGCCGGGACGCGCCGCCCGGCCACGTAATATTCCGAAAGCTGCGCGGTGCGCGAAATGACGCCGATGAACGCGTAGACGCCCAGCGTCAGGAACAGGAACAGATAGCCGATCACCCGGTTCGGCACGCCCATCTGTTCCAGGATCGCCAGGAGTATGACGAAGCCGGCGAATCCGCCGGTGTAGTATCCGTAGATCTTGCCGAGGTTGCTGATGAAGTCGCCTTTGGTGGACATGGATCTCCCCTCCCCCCTCAATCCTCGGCGACGCCGTACTCTTCATCGATGTCGTTCTGTTTGCGGGCAAACCAGAACAGCATGACGACGAAGATGATCAGCGAGCCCTGCGCCGCCATGTAGAATCCCAGCGGGAATCCCATAACCCGGATTTCGTTGAGCGATGGCGCGAAGAGATGGACGACGAAGCTGGCGAAGAACCACATCACCAGCATGATCCACATGAGGCGAGACGTCGCCCCCCAGTAGGCCCTTGCTTTTTCAGGCGTGATGTCCGTCATTGCGTACCTCCCTAGTACCCTGCCATGGCCGGTCGAGGATAAAACGCAGACTTGGGCACCCTTTGCGCCGTCATGCCGGGCGGCTGGGTGCGAGCCGTCCCGGTTGGCAGAACCCGCTTGATCTACGGATTGTGTTTGTCAACAACCAATATCATTATGGTGAGACCGGTGCAAGTCGCGCACCCGGTATGGTCCGGGGTCTAGGAGGATTGGCATAATGCTGAGCGTCCTGCGCAAATGGTGGAAGGCCGACCCGGAAATCGCCTCGCTCGACGCGTTCGGTGAATTCCTGTCGGTGCAGGCGGTCTTCGCGTCGCAGAAGTCGGTGATGAGCTACTGCGAGGTCAAAGCCGGCACCAACCGCGACAAGCTGTTTGCCGAGGCCGAATTCCGGCGGGCGCTGGATGTTTGCCGGTGGGAGAGTTTCGCCGCCGTGCTGGCCGATGTGCTGGTCCTCGCCTTCCGGCTGCTGCGCGACCACACGGACGGACGTGACGGGGAACTGGCTGCGGCGCTGGCCCGCCTCTACCCGGTTCTTCTCCGGTCGCACCCCGCGCCGGCCCACCGCGGCGACGGCTGGGACGATCTGGTGGGCCCCTTCGCGGCGCGCCTGGAGCAGCTTCGGCTCGATGGCGTCGTGGCGCCGGCCGAGGTGGCGCGCACCGGCGCGCGCCGCATCCTGCAGGTGCTGCCGATCCACGAGAACCACCGGCGCACCGACCGCGAGGCCATCGAGGGGGCGGTGCGCTTCCACCTCGTCGCCGTATGGGAAGCCATGACGCGGCGGGTGGACGCCCCGGCGGTGGCATCCGCCCTGCTGCGGGAGGGATGAGCCAGCGGCCATGGACGCCAACGCGCTGACCCGGCTCGACAGCTTCCCCTATCAGCATCGCCTCGCCGAGGTGATGACGCGCCCGGCGCTGTGCGTGCCCGGTACGCTGACGCTGGGCGAGGCGGCGCGGCGGATGGACGCGCGGGGTATCAGCTCGCTGCTGGTCGAGGGCGACGGGCCGGGCCGCGCGGCGGGCATCGTCACCGAACGCGACGTG
>DASWVP010000369.1:0-2884 GCA_036401175.1 Azospirillum sp.
CAGCCGCCGCAGGTAGGCCGCATCGAAGCGCGGCCCGACACCGGCCGGCGCCACCAGCGACAGGCTGGCGACCCGTTCCGGCGCGCGGCGCGCCAGACAGAGCGCCACGTAGCCGCCCATCGAGTGCCCGACCACGTGCACCAGCGGCAGGCGCAGCGCGTCGAGCAGCCGTTCGATCCAGGGCGCGAACTCCTCCACCCGGCCCGAACCGACGTCCGGAGTCGATTCCCCATGCCCCGGCAGGTCGATGGCGACGGCGCGCCGGTGCGCCGCCAGGACGGTGAAGTTGAACTGCCACGTCAGCAGGTCGCCGGCGAAGCCGTGCAGCAGGAGGACCGGAACGCCCCCCTGCCCGAGCGACAGCACCGAGGCCGGACCGCCGGGAAAGGCGATCCTCTGGCGCCGGAGCCTCACGCCGGGACGGTCACGCCGGCGAGGTCCAGCAGGTCGGCCACGGTCCTGGCCTTGGCCAGCTTCTCGCCCTCGACCACCTTGTTCAGCCTTTCGTCCACCAGCGCGATGAAGCTGATGACGGCCAGCGAGTCCCAGCCTTCCAGCGCGTCCAGCGCTTCGTCGCCGCTCAGCGTGCCGGGCGACAGTTCAAGCATCTCATCAAGTGCGAGCAGGAAGTCTTTGCGATCCATGGAAATCTCCTCAAATAACGGTTGCCGTCACACGCCCTTCTGCGGGACGGCGCGGTTGATCCGGTACCAGTCGGGATGGCTGCGCAGGATGGTGCAAACATCCTGCCAGCCGAAGCCGGGCGGCAGCGCCTCCAGCACGCGGCGCACCAGCTCGAAATCGGCCGGCTCGTCCACGCACCAGCGGTGGGGCTCGACCGGCGCATCGGGGCGCAGCGGCGCGCCCAGCCGGAAGCGGTCGGGGCGGCGGTAGATGTAGGGGGTGACGTGCTCGCGCTCCACCGGGTCGGCGGCCCGCGCCGCCGCCTCGTCCAGCGCGGCGCGGGTGAACACCTCGGCGTCCAGGCCGCGCGGGAATTGCGTGGTGTCGATGGCGACGTAATCGACCGGCGGCGCCTCCGTCCGCCCGTCGAGGAACAGGCCGACGGCCTGATCGACCAGTTCGGCGTCGATCAGCGGGCAGTCGCCGGTGACGCGCACCACCACCTCGGCGTCGTGGGCGGCGGCGGCCCCGGCGAATCGGCCGAGCACGTCGTGCTCGTCGCCGCGGAAGACCGGCACGCCGATCCGCCCGGCCATGGCGGCCACCGGGTCGTCGGTGGCGTTGACGGTGGTCGCCAGCACCACCGCGTCCAGCGCCGCGCAGCCGCGCAGGCGGTCGAGGTGGTGCGCCAGCAGCGGCCGGCCGGCCGCCTCCATCAGCACCTTCCCCGGCAGCCGGGTGGAGGTCATGCGCGCCTGCGAGATGCCGACGACGCGCGGGCGGTTCGTGGTCACGGTGCACCCTCCGGCAAAAGCATGTTCCAGGCCAGCGGCTCGCCGCGCTTCAGGGCGCGCGCGGCGCGGCGGCCGAGGACGGCGGGGAGATGCTTCGGGGGCAGGCCGAAGCCGGGCCGGATCGACCGGACGGCGGCGCCCGTCAGCGGCTCCCCCGCCGCCACGTCGGCCACCACGTAGAGCGAGCGGCGGTAGTCGCGCCCGCCGGCCTCGCTGGGTTCCAGCGCGTAGTTGACCCGGCCCAGCGCCTGCCAGCCGGTGCGAACCGCCTCCACCATCGCCTTGAATTCGTGCGGTTCCAGCGAGAAATCGGCGTCCACGCCGCCGTCGGCGCGGGCCAGCGTGATGTGCTTCTCGATGACGCAGGCGCCCAGCGCCGCGGCGGCGACCGGCACGGCGATGCCGTGGCTGTGGTCGGACAGGCCGGCCGGCACGCCGAACGCCGCGGCCAGATGCGGGATGGTGCGCAGGTTGCAGTCGCCGGCCGGCGTGGGATAGCCGCTGACGCAGTGCAGCAGCACCAGCGGCACGTCGCCCGCCGCCTCCACCGCCTCGGCGATCTCGCCCAGCGTGGCGAGGCCGGTGGACAGGATCAGCGGCTTGCCCATGCGGGCGGCGCGGCGGATCAGCGGCAGGTCGTTCAACTCGAACGAGGCGATCTTGCAGGCCGGCGCGTCCAGCCCCTCCAGCAGCGCCACCGCCGTCTCGTCGAAGGGCGAGCTGAAGATCGTGATTCCCAGCGCCCGCGCCCGCTCGAACAGCGCCGGGTGCCAGTCCCAGGGGGTGTGCGCCTCGCGGTAGAGGTCGTGCAGCGTGCGCCCCTTCCACAGCCCGCCTTGCAGGAGGAAGCCCGGCCCGTCGTGGTCGATGGTGATGGTGTCGGCGGTGTAGGTCTGCAGCTTGACCGCGTCGGCCCCCGCCGCGTGCGCGGCGTCGATCAGCGCCAGCGCGCGGCCGAGGTCGCCCTTGTGGTTGCCGGACATCTCGGCGATCACATAGGGCGGATGGCCGGCCCCGATCGGGCGTCCGTCGATCATCACGTCGCGCGGCACGGTGCGGATTCCCATGGTTCGTTCCGGTGCCATCCTGCACCGCCGATCCCTTACCGGGCCTTAATTCCCGGCACCGGCGGCGACAAGGCGGCGCGCCTCCTCGCAATAGTCCAGCAGACGCTGCACCGAATGGCGGCGGTCCACCACGGTGTCGTAGCGTGCCTTGGCCAGCACGGATTGCGCCTTGCGGAACTCCGTGTCGGCGTACAGCGCGGCGGCGCGCTCCACATAGCGCGCGCGGTCGGCGGCGTGGAAGTCCGGCCCGGCGACGCTGGCGACGTCGCCCCAGCCCAGGGTGACGACCGGCACGCCCTCGCCGATGGCGAAGGCGGCGCTGCCGCCGCCGCCCTGGCGCGGCGGGTTGAGGAAGGCGCCGACGCGGGCGTAGAAGGCGCGGATGTCGTTGACGTGGCC
>DASWVP010000370.1:0-2184 GCA_036401175.1 Azospirillum sp.
GTCCGAAGGAGGCCGCGATCATCGCGGAAGCCGCCGGCACGATCCGCTTCGGCAAGGACTACAAGAACAAGCGCCGCCTGATCATCGACACGCCCAACAAGGACGAGGAGCCCAAGGAGTACCTGATCCCCAAAGGCAAGCACATCTCGGTGCAGGAGGGCGATTACGTCCAGCGGGGCGACCTGCTGATGGACGGCAACCCCGTCCCGCACGACATCCTGTCGGTGATGGGCGTGGAGGCCTTGGCCAACTACCTCATTAACGAGATCCAGGAGGTCTATCGACTGCAGGGCGTGAAGATCAACGACAAGCACATCGAGGTGATCGTCCGCCAGATGCTGCAGAAGGTCGAGATCATGGACGCCGGCGAGACCACCTTCCTGGTGGGCGAGCAGGTCGACCGTCAGGAGTTCGACGAGGAGAACGAGAAGACCGTCGGCGAAGGCCTCAAGCCCGCCAACGGCAAGCCGGTTCTGCAGGGCATCACCAAGGCGTCGCTGCAGACCCGCTCGTTCATCTCGGCGGCGTCGTTCCAGGAAACCACCCGCGTCCTCACGGAAGCGGCGGTCGGCGGCAAGGTCGACAACCTGGAAGGCCTGAAGGAGAACGTCATCGTCGGCCGCCTGATCCCGGCCGGCACCGGCTCCGTCGTCAACCGCCTGAAGCAGATCGCCGCCGAGCGTGACAAGGCCGCCGAGATGGCGGCCGGCGACCCCGAAGCGCCGGCCTTGCCGCACGCGGGCGAAAGCACCGCGGCGTAACGGCCGCGACACTGAACCGGGAAAGGGGCGCGTCCTGCGGGGCGCGCCCTTTTTCTTTGCGCGGGCGCCGTGGCGGTGCAGACTGATCGGCGCCACCAAGGAGCCCGCCATGCCCGCCCTCCGCATCGGCCTGCTGCTGTTCCCGAACGTCACCCAGCTCGACCTGACCGGCCCCTACGAGGTGCTGGCGCGCATTCCCGGCGCCGAGATGCATCTGGTGTGGAAGACGCTGGACGCCGTGCGCTCCGACTCCGGCCTGCGCATCCTGCCGACGACAACCTTCGCCGAGGCGCCGGACTTCGACCTGTTCCTCGTGCCCGGCGGACCGGGCGTGGACGACCTGCTCACCGATGCCGAGACCCTGGCGTTCGTGCGCCGGCAGGGCAGGGCGGTGCGGCACCTCGTGTCGGTGTGCACCGGGGCGCTGGTGCTGGGGGCGGCGGGGCTGCTGAAGGGACGCAGGGCGGCCACCCATTGGGCTTCGATGCCGTTCCTGCCGGCCTTCGGCGCCGAGCCGGTGGCCGAGCGCGTCGTCGTGGACGGCACTCTGTTCACTGGCGGCGGCGTCACCGCCGGCATCGACGTGGCGCTGACCATCGTCGGCGAGCTGCTGGGCCGCGCGAAGGGCGAGGCTGTCCAGCTCTTCATCGAATACGCGCCGCAGCCGCCGTTCTCCGCCGGCACGCCGGACACGGCGCCGCCCGCCGTGCTGGAGGCCGCCCGCACCCTCCTGGCGCCGACCCTGGAGCGCCGCCGGGTGGTGGTGGAGGCCGCCGCGCGGGCGCTGGACGATGCGGGCACCTCCACCGCGCCGGCGCCTACTCCGAACTGACATTTGCGCGCTTGACGGGCTTCCGGGACACCCATATATTCCGCGCACTTCGGAGAGGGGCTGGTGGCGGGCCGACGCACGCCTGGACGCCGGCCCGCTTGGAATGACATAGCCGCTCCCGGAGGTTTCGGACGGCGGTCGCTGATGAGCCCGCACGAGGCGTTCACGCTTCGCCGCGGGTTTTTGCATCGTCCGAATCCACAGGACGGCACACTGCAACGTCCGGCTCCGCCGGACGGCTTGAAAGGAATGAAGGGCTGAAATGCCGACGATCAATCAGTTGATCCGTAAGCCGCGCGAGCCGCTTGCCGCGCGCAACAAGGTTCCGGCGCTGGAAGCTTGCCCGCAGAAGCGCGGCGTCTGCACCCGCGTCTACACCACGACGCCGAAGAAGCCGAACTCGGCGCTGCGCAAGGTGGCCCGCGTACGGCTCACCAACGGTTTCGAGGTGACCTCGTACATCCCGGGCGAGGGCCACAATCTGCAGGAGCACTCGGTGGTCATGATCCGTGGCGGCCGCGTGAAGGATCTGCCGGGCGTGCGCTACCACATCATCCGCGGCACGCTCGATACCCAGGGCGTGAAGGATCG
>DASWVP010000371.1:0-2608 GCA_036401175.1 Azospirillum sp.
GCTGGCCAGCCCGGCCGACCCGGTGGCGGCCACGCTGGCGCTGGTGGAGCGGCAGGCCACCCACTTCGACGCCGCCGGCCTCGCCCCCGCCGCGCGGGCCCGCATCGCCGAGGAGCTGGACGCCGCCCGCCGCGACCGCCACGACCTTTCCATGCCGGTCACGCTGGTTGGCACCGACGTGCACCCCGGCAACTTCCTGATCGACGCCGCCGGCAAGGCGTGGTTCACCGACCTGGAGAAGGCGCAGTACGGCCACCCCGGCATCGATCTGGCGCACGCCAGCCTCTACACCTCCACCATGTGGGACCCGGAGGTGGCGGCGGCGCTGGAACCGGCGGACGTGGCGGCCTTCCACGACGCCTGGGCGGCGGCGGTGCCGGCGGACCTCGCGGCGGCCGTGCGGCCGTGGCTGCAGCCCTTGCGCCGGCTCACCTGGCTGCGCACCCTGTCGTGGATGGCGCGCTGGAAGGTGGAGGGCGAGCGTTTGTCACCGGGCATGCCGGCCGATCTGTGCACACATCTGCGCGGGCGCCTGGACGACGTCTTCCATCCGGACACCATCGACCGGGTAAGGTGCGACTGGCACTAAGGCTCGCCCGGAACGACATGGTTATGGAAGGATTAAGGAATTGGGCCATAGGCTCGACTCTTCACATCGGCAAGCAACGGGACCCGGCATGACGACCTCCCGGACCAGGCGCGTGGTTTTCGCTTCCGCGCTTCTCATGACCGCGATCTGGCTGCCCGCCCCGGCGACGGCCGGCACCCCAGCGGACGCCCCGGCCTCGGCCACCGGCAGCTACCTCGCCGGGCGCTTCGCCCAGAACCAGGACGACTGGCGCGCCGCCGCGCAGTTCCTGTCGCACGCGCTGACCGCCGATCCGGGCGAGCTGTCGCTGCTGCGGCGCACCTACATGCTGCGGCTGAGCGAAGGGCGCATCGACGACGCCATCGACCTCGCCAAGCGGCTGGTGGAGCACGACGCGGAGCCGCAGATCGCCGCCACGCTGCTGATCGCCGACGCGCTGGCCCGCGGCCGCCTGGACGAGGCCGAGGCGATGTCCAAGCGCATGCCGCGCGACGGTATGGCCAAGTTCCTGGGGCCGCTGCTCGACGCTTGGCTGGCGGTGGCGCGCAAGGACACGGACCGCGCCGTGCAGGCGCTGTCCGCGCTGACGGCGGCCAGCGGCTTCTCGGCGCTGCACAACCTGCACGCCGGCCTCGTGCTCGACATCGGCGGGCGTTCCGCCGACGCCGGGCGCCACTACGCCGAGGTGGTCAAGGCGGAAGCGCCGCTGCGCGTCGTGCAAATCGTCGGCAACCATCACGAGCGCGCCGGCCGCAAGGACGAGGCCCGCAAGCTGTACGAGCGTTTCCGCGCCGACAACCCCGACAGCCTGATGATCGAGCCGGCGCTGAAGGGGCTGGACGCCGCCCGGCCGCCGGCCCCCGCCATCGCGGATGCCCGCCAGGGCATGGCCGAGGCGCTGTTCGACCTGGGCAGCGCGCTGCACCACGAGGGGGCGGAGGAGACGGCGCTGCTGTTCGGCCGCGTCGCGCTGCACCTGCGCCCCGACCTGACGCTGGCGCGCATCATGATCGGCGACATCCTGGAGGCGCGCGACCACCACGACGAGGCGCTCGCCGAATACAAGGTGCTGGAGGAGGACGCGGTGCTGGGCTGGTCGGCCCGGTTGCGCGCCGCCGACGTGCTGGCCCGCATGGAACGCCACGACGAGGCCATCGCCATGTTCACCCGGCTGGCGCAGGAGCGGCCGGAGCGCACCGACGCGCTGGTCCGCCTGGGCGACGTCTACCGCGCCGACAAGCGCTATGCCGAGGCCGCCGCCACCTACACCACGGCGCTGGAGCGCATCGGCACGCCGGCCGAACGCCATTGGGCCGTGCTGTACGCCCGCGCGCTGGCCTTCGACCGCATCGACAAGTGGCCGGACGCGGAAGCCGACCTGAAGAAGGCGCTGGAGCTGAAGCCGGAGGAGCCGTACCTGCTCAACTACCTGGGCTACAGCTGGGTGGACAAGGGCCAGAACCTGGACCGCGCCAAGACGATGATCGAACGCGCGGTCGAGCTGAAGCCGCGCGACGGCTACATCATCGACAGCCTGGGCTGGGCGCTCTACCGCACCGGCGACTTCGAGGGCGCGGTGACCCGGCTGGAGCGCGCGGTCGAGCTGCGCCCCATCGACGCCACCATCAACGACCACCTGGGCGACGCCTACTGGCGCGTCGGCCGGCGCAACGAGGCGCGTTTCCAGTGGCAGCGCGCGCTGCGCACCGCCGAGGAGGACTCGCTGAAGCAGCAGATCGAGGAGAAGCTGGAAAAGGGCCTGACCGACACCCGCGCGGCCGAGGCGGGGGCGCCGCAAGCCAAATGACCAGCCCGGAGTTTGTCGAGGCCGCGCCGGCCAAGCTGAACCTGTACCTGCACGTGCTGGGCCGCCGCGACGACGGCCTGCACGAGCTGGACAGCCTCGTGGTCTTCGCCGACGTGGGCGACACGGTGACGGCGCGGCCGGGCTTCGCCCGCGTGGCCCTGCGCGGCGCGGCGCTGCCGCCGGTCGGGCCGAGGCTGGCCGTGTCCGGCCCC
>DASWVP010000372.1:0-19850 GCA_036401175.1 Azospirillum sp.
AAAAAAGGCCCCGGGGATCGCTCCCCGGGGCCTTTTCTCAACAGCGGAAACGAGTTCCGTTACGACGTCGGGCCGGCAACGCGCGGCAGGATCTGCGCACGGCGGTTCGACGGCTCGCGCACGTTGTCGCCGGTGCGGACCAGGAGCTGCGTCTCGCCGCGGCCCTCGGTGGTGACGTTGGCGGCCGGAACGCCCTTGGCGACCAGGACCTGCTTCACCGAGGCGGCGCGGCGCATGGACAGGCGCTGGTTGTAGTTCGGCGCCCCCGAGGTGTCGGTGTGGCCGATGACCTGCACGCGCGCGGTGCTGCGGTTGGCACCGAGCGCGCTCACGACGTCGCCGATGATGCGGTCGGCCGCCGGGGTGATGTTCGACTTATTCCAGTCGAAGAACACCAGATACTCGTTCTGCAGGCCGGGCGCCGCCGGGGCCGGGGCCGCCGTGGTCTGCGCGGGGCAGGGAAAGCTGCCGTTGTGGATGACGTAACCGCCGCTGGCGGTACGGAGCGGCGTGTTGCCCCAGCCGATGACCGCATTGCACCACACGTCGGTGGTCGCGGCGGTCTGCGCCTGCGCCGTACCGGCCATCAGGCCGCCGACGATGAGTGCGGCCGGCAGCACGGCCCACGCCTGACGAATACCCCTGTTCATAGCTCCACTCCCTCAATAACGCATTCAGTGGATGTTTCGTGCTGTAGGAGAAGCAGACCGCGCGAACGCGCCCCTTCGCCGCACGGGTGGTCGGCATTTCCCGAAACAAGTGGTCACACGTGATGTTCCCGCCTGTAGCCCGCAAGCCCAAGCCGGCCGGGAGATGCGCGGAAGACCGTGCCTTCCCCGTCACTCGGACCCACGTGCTCCGCCGCAGCTTACGCTTCCCGATAGATCTGCGCCAGTGCCGCGTATTGACGTGCCGAAACCGGGAAGTAGGCAAGGTCCTTTTCGCTCAGTGCACGGACCGGACGGGCGGGGGAACCGGCCCAGAGCTGCCCCGTCGAGACCCGCTTTCCGGGGGTCACCAAGGCCCCGGCGGCCACCATGGCCCCCGACTCGACATGGGCGCCGTCCATGATGCAGGCCTTCATCCCGATGAAGCACCCCGACTCCAGCGTGCAGGCATGTAGCAGCGCCATGTGGCCGACGGTGATGTCGTCGCCGATGTAGGTGCCCTGCCCGGCCGCCGCCACGTGGATGACGGTGCCGTCCTGGATGTTGGTGCGGGCGCCGATTCGGATCTCGTTGACGTCGCCGCGCACGACGCAGCCGAACCAGATGCCGCTCTCGGCGCCGATGACGACATCGCCGATCACCGTGGCCGTGGGCGCCACGAACGTGGTCGAATCGATGGTGGGTGTGACGCCCTTGAAGGGCAGGATGAGGCCGGACATGGGAATCTCCTGATTTGCCCCCATCCGGCCTCCGCTGCGCTCGGCCACCCTCCCCCGCTTTCGCGGGGGAAGGTCGGGGAGGGGGCAAGTACCCTCGCTTACGGGAACAACGGCGCCTGATCGATGCCGGTGGTCTCGTCCAGGCCCAGCATGACGTTCATGTTCTGGATGGCCTGGCCCGAGGCGCCCTTCACCAGATTGTCGATGACCGACACGATGATGGCGCCGCGCTGGGTGCGGTCGGGGAACACGCCCATCAGGCAGTGGTTGGAGCCGCGCACGTGCCGCGTCGCCGGGGCCACGCCGGCCGGCAGCACGCCGACGAACGGCTCGCCCTCGTACTTCGCCATCAGCGCGTCGCGCAGGTCGTCGGCGTTGGCGCCGTCGGCCATGCGCACGTAGATGGTCGACATCATGCCGCGGTTCATCGGCACGAGGTGCGGGGTGAACGACACGGTGACCGGCCGGCCGGCGGCCAGCCGCAGCTCCTGCTCGATCTCCGGCATGTGGCGGTGCCAGCCCACGCCATAGGCGTTGAAGCCCTCCGACACCTCGGCGAACAGGTTGGCCTGCTTGGCGTCGCGGCCGGCGCCGGATACGCCGGACTTGGCGTCGATGATGATGCCGCCCGGCTCGATCAGCTCGCCCAGCAGCAGCGGCATCAGCGGCAGCAGCGCGGACGTCGGGTAGCAGCCGGGGTTGGCGACGACGCGCGCCTTGCGCACGCCCTGCCGGTTCAGCTCGGTCAGGCCGTAGGTGACCTCCTTCTGCAGGTCGAGCGCGCGGTGCTCGTGGCCGTACCACGTCGCGTACTCCGCCGGGTCGGTCAGGCGGAAATCGGCGGACAGGTCGACGACCTTCAGGGAATGCGGGATGCCGGAGACCACCTCCTGCGTCGTGCCGTGCGGCAGCGCGCAGAAGACGACGTCGAGCTTATCCCACTGCACCTCCTCGATCTTCACGAGGCCGGGCAGGCCGTAGCGGCCGAGGTGCGGGAAGACCTCCGCCATCGGCTTGCCGGCCTGACGCTCGGCGGTCAGCGCGCGGATCTCGACGTTCGGATGGCGCAGCAGCATGCGCACCAGTTCCGCACCGGTGTAGCCGCTGGCGCCGAGGATGCCGACGCGGATCGGGGTGGTCGTGTTGGCCATGGAGATTCTTCCCTGTCGGAACGTGGCGGGAAAAAAGCAAAAGGGGCGCCCCGCGTGGGACGCCCCCTGCTTGTACCAGATTTGTGCAGAGACCGCGTGCGGGCTTAACGCTTCGAGAACTGGAAGCTGCGGCGCGCCTTGGCGCGGCCGTACTTCTTACGCTCGACGACGCGGGCGTCGCGGGTCAGGAAGCCGGCGGCCTTCAGCGGCGGGCGCAGGCCCGGCTCGAAGTAGGTCAGCGCCTTCGAGATGCCGTGGCGAACGGCACCGGCCTGGCCCGACAGGCCGCCGCCGGTGACGGTGCACATCACGTCGAACTGACCGTCGCGGGCGGCGACCGAGAACGGCTGGTTGATGATCATGCGCAGCACCGGACGGGCGAAGTACACCTCGATGTCGCGGCCGTTCACGCTGATCTTGCCGGTGCCCGGCTTGATCCACACGCGGGCGACGGCGTCCTTGCGCTTGCCGGTGGCGTAGGCGCGACCGAACTGGTCGAGCTTCGGCTCGTTGCTGTCGACGGGCGCGGCGGCGGTCTGGGTGCCGCCCGCCAGATCCTTCAGGCTTGAAAGGGTGGTGGTGACCTGAGCCATTGGATTACGCGCCTCGCTTATTCTTCGGGTTCATCGAACCGACGTCGAGCACGGCCGGCTGCTGCGCCTCATGCGGGTGAGTGGCGCCCTTGTAGACCTTCAGGTGGGTCATCTGGCGACGGCCGAGCGGACCGCGCGGGATCATGCGCTCCACGGCCTTCTCGATGACGCGCTCCGGGTACTTGCCGTCGAGGATCTGGCCCTTCGAACGGCCCTTGATGCCGCCCGGATAACCGGTGTGCCAGTAGAAGATGTCGTCTTTCCGCTTGTTGCCGGTCAGCTTCACCTTCTCGGCATTGATGACGACGATGTGATCGCCGCAATCCATGTGCGGGGTGTAGGTCGGCTTGTTCTTGCCGCGGAGCATGTTCGCCAGGATGCTGGCAAGCCGACCGAGAATGAGGCCGTCGGCGTCGACGACGTACCACTTCTTCTCGATCTCGGACGGCTTCAGATTGAAGGTCTTCATCGCCACACTCGTTGAGTGAATCGTGGATCGGCAGGCCGCCAGATCCGAAGAGTCCAACCGCGGCGCCGAAGCGGCCGGCTTTTTGGGGGATTTCCGGCGCAATGTCAATGCCAAAAAATCGTGCGAATAATCAATGACTTGCCGAAACGGTATCATAATACCGCAATCGGAAAGCCTTTGATTCTAAAGCGCTTTTCAGTCCACTTCGGCGTCACGGTATCCAGATACCGCAACACTCACCGGCGCGTGCGGCGGGATGGAGTAGGTGCCGGTGGCGTGCGCGACGGGTTCGTCCAGGGCGTCTTCCGAGAAGATCAGGACCTCGCCATAGGCCAGCCGCTTGCCCAGCTTGAGCACGCGCCCCTCGCACACGATGCCGACCGGCGCCGGCCGGCGCAGGAAGTTGATGGTCATGGAGGTGGTGACCGCCAGCTCGACCCGGCCGATCAGGCTGAGCACGGCGGCGTACAGCGCCACGTCGGCCAGCCCGAACATGGCCGGCCCGGTGACGGTGCCGCCGGGACGGACGAAGTCGTCCTTGTAGGGCATGCGCATCCGCACCCGGCCGGAGCCGAGTTCCTCGATGGTGATGCCGAAGTTGCCGACCAGCGGCACGCCCTCGCGGATCAGGGCCTCCAGGTCGGGAATGGAAATGGCGGGTGCGGCGGTCATGGCGGGCTCACGATTGCGGGGTTGCCCATCCATCTTGCCATACGCCCGCGTATTGTCACGCCCTTACCCCACCCCCACCCCTTCCCGACAGCGTTCCGCCGGGAAGGACAGGGTCACCGTCGTGCCCTGCCCCGGCGCGCTGTCCAGCCGGACGGTGCCGCCGTGCGCCTCGATCAGCGCCCGGGTGATGGTCAGGCCCAGGCCGACGCCGCCGGTGTGGCGGACGTGCGCGGCGGCGGCTTGGCCGAAGGGTTCCCAGATGCGGCCGAAGTCCTCCGGCGCGATGCCGACGCCGGTGTCGGCGACGCGGACGTCCAGGCCGCCGTCCGGCGCCCGGCGCGCGGCGATGCGCACGCCGTCGCCGCGCCGGCTGAACTTGATGCCGTTGTGGCCGAGGTTGACCAGCATCTGGATGACGCGCCGCGAATCGCAGCGCAGCAGCGGCAGGCCGTCCGCCACGTCGATGTCCAGCCGCACGCCGGCCTCCCGCCCGCGGTTGTCCAGGATCTGCGCGGCGCGGTCGACGATGTCGGACACCAGCGCCGTGTCCTCGCTCAGTTCCAGCACGCCCAGCTCGATGCGCGAGACCTCCAGGATGTCGTCGATGATGCCCAGCAAGTGCCGGCCCGAGTTGTGGATCGCCTCGGCATAGCCGTCGTAGCGCGCGTTGCCGATGGGGCCGAACAGCGCGTTCTGCATCACCTCCGAATAGCCGAGGATGGCGTTGAGCGGCGTGCGCAGCTCGTGGCTCATCACCGCCAGGAACTGCGTCTTGGAACGGTTGGCCCCCTCCGCCTCCCGCTTGGCGGCGAGCAGTGCGGCCTGCGCCTCCTTCATGCTGGTGATGTCGTGCCCCTCGGCGACCAGGAAGACGACGTCGCCGCCGTCGTCGCGGATCGGCGTCAGCGAGAAGTCGATGTCGAGGGTGATTCCATCCGGCGAGGTGTGCGTCGTCTCGAAGCGCACCGCCTGCCCGTGCAGGGCGGCGGCGATGCCGGCGCGCAGCCGTTCCACGTCCGCCGGCTTGGTCCACCACGGCGTTTCCCAGAACAGGCGCCCGCAGATGTCCGTTTCGGTGGCCTTGATGAAGCGCAGCGCGGTCTGGTTCACCTCGATGATGCGGCCATCGGGCGTCAGCAGGCCGACGAACTGGATGGTGTGGTCGAGAATGGCGCGGAACCGCCGCTCGCGGTCGCGCAAGGTCAGGTTGGCGTGGCGCTGTTCGGTCACGTCGATGAGCGCCGCCTCCATGCGCCCGTCACCGACACGCCACGCCGTCACCGACACCCAGCGCCCGCCCTGCCCCCGGTCCGCCAGACACACGCAGATCTGCCGCGACCCCGTGTCCTCGCGCCACGATTCGACCCAGGCGCTGAAGGCGACGGCGTCCTCCGGCTCCAGCACGTCGAGCAGCCCGGCGGCGCCCGACAGCAGCGTGTTGCGGTCCAGCCCCAGGCGGCCGACGTTGTTGGTGGCGTACTCGACAGGCAGGCTGCCCTCCGTCCGCCAGACGAGGCCGACGACGGGGCTGCGCTCGATCATGGCGGCGAGGCGGATGCGCTCCTCCTCGGCCAGACGCCGCTGCGTGGTGTCGCGGCCGACCGACTGGATCGCGGTGAGCCGCCCGGCGCCGTCGAACACGGCGAAGCGCCGCCACGTGATCCACCGCACCGTGCCGTCGCCCGTCGGCCAGCGCTCCTCGCTGGCGGCCAGCGGGGCGGCCGGCGTCGCCTCGCGCACGAAGCTCTCGACGGCGGCCAGCGTCTCCGGCGCCAGGATCGCCCGCAGGTTCAGGCCCACGAAGCCCCGCGGCGTCATCCCGCAGGCCCCGGCGAACTGACGGTTCACCAGGGTCACGGCAAGGTCCGGCGTGAAACGGCAGATCAGTTCCGACTGGTCGTCGATGGCCGTGCGGAACTTCTCGCGGCTGGAGAACACCGCGCATATGAAGCACTGCTCGTCGGTGACGTCGGCCAGCGTGACGAGGCGCAGGCCGCCGCCGAGCGCCGTCACGTCATAGCTGACGCCGCGCTCCACCCCGTCGGCGCGGCGCAGCAGGGCCGATCCGCGCACGCCCTTCGGCACCCAGGCGCGCCCATCGGACGGCCCGTCTTCGGTGAGCGGCGCCAGAAGGTCGAAGGGACGGCCGACAAGGTCGTCCACGGCGCAGCCGGCCAGCGCCGCCATGGCCGCGTTGGCGTCGGTGACGCGGTCGTCCACGCCGACGACGCAGGTCGCCGCGGGGCTGTGCGCGAACACGGACCGCCAGTCGATGGTGGCGGCCCCAATATCCTGCGGCGCCACGTAAATGCCTCCCCCATTCGCTCGGGCACCCGCTTTTCCCGCCCATGGGCGGCTCTCGGACGCCGGTTTCGCTGCTGCTGACCGCCTTCCGGCATCATGGCCGAAAACCCGCGGGCCGAACAAGGGAATCCAACGATTTCGGATTGTTCGATAACCTGCGATTTATTCACCGCCCCGTTGTGTTGTTTTCTGTTTTGAACAGATTTATGTGTTGAATTGCGCCCCGCCATGCCCTTTCATGCGTCCGGTCCGCAACGCGCCGGTTCCCGTCGGGTTGGCTGCGGAGTACAGTCCGGCTCCAAAACCACGAACGCCAGGAACGGGAGGGAACGACGATGGGCGCACCCGCCACAACCGCAGAGGCGGCCACCGAACCGCTGGTCCTGCGCCGCGACCACGACGGCGTGACGACGCTGACGCTGAACCGGCCGCAGGCGCGCAACGCGCTGTCCATGGGGCTGATGGCGGCGTTGCAGGCCGAACTGGATGCCATTCACGACGACCCGTCGGTCAAGGTTGTGGTGCTGGCCGGGGCCGGCCCGGCCTTCTGCTCCGGCCACGACCTGAAGGAGATGCGCGCCACTCCCGACCGCGACGCCGTCGCCGCCGTGTTCGCGCGCTGCTCCGCGCTGATGCAACGCGTCACCACGCTGCGCCAGCCGGTGATCGCGCGTGTGCACGGCATCGCCACGGCGGCCGGCTGCCAGCTCGTCGCCACCTGCGACCTCGCCTACGCGGCGGAGGATGCCCGATTCGCCACGCCGGGCGTCAACATCGGCCTGTTCTGCTCCACCCCCATGGTGGCGCTGAGCCGCGCGGTGGGCCGCAAGGCGGCCATGGAGATGCTGCTGCTCGGCGACTTCGCCTCGGCCGCCGACGCCGAGCGCACCGGCCTGATCAACCGGGCGGTGCCGGCCTCCACGCTGGACGACGTCGTGCACGGCATCGCCGCGAAGATCGCGTCGAAATCGCCGCTGACGCTCGCCGTCGGCAAGGAGGCGTTCTACCGCCAGATCGAGCAAGACCTCGCCTCCGCCTACGCCTACGCCAGCGAGGTGATGACCCGCAACATGCTGGCCCGCGATGCGCAGGAGGGGATCGACGCCTTCCTCCAGAAGCGCGCGCCGACGTGGTGCGGGCAGTAAGGGACGACCGATGAGCCACGACGCCTACACCGACGAGTTCCTGCGCGGCGTGCTTCAGCGCACCAAAGTGGTCGCCCTCGTCGGCGCCTCCGCCAGCCCCGTGAAGGCCAGCTACTTCGTGATGAAGTACATGCAGAGCAAGGGGTTCCGCGTCATCCCCGTCAACCCCGGCCTCGCCGGCCAGACGCTGCTGGGCGAGACGGTCTACGCCAGGCTGGCCGACGTGCCCGACGCCGTCGACATGGTCGACATCTTCCGCAACGCCCAGGCGGCGGACGGCATCACCGACGAGGCGATCGCCAAGGGCGCCAACATCGTGTGGATGCAGTTGGGCGTGCGCAACGACGCGGCGGCGGCGCGGGCGGAGGCGGCGGGGTTGACCGTCGTCATGAACCGCTGCCCGAAGATCGAATACCAGCGCCTGTGCGGCGAAATCGGCCGCGGCGGGATCAACTCGAACATCATCTCCACCCGGAAGATGCAGCCCGCCAAATCGTTCAAGAAACTGATGTAAGGGACACCGCCATGAGCGAGCAGAAGACCTTCGGCTTCGAGACCCGCGCCGTGCACGCCGGCGCGGCGCCGGACCCGGCCACCGGGGCGCGCCAGACGCCGATCTACCAGACCACCGCCTTCGTCTTCGACGACATCGACGACGCCGCGTCGCTGTTCAACCTGCAGAAGGTCGGCTTCATCTATTCGCGCCTGACCAACCCGACCGTCGCGGTGCTGGAGGAGCGGCTCGCCAACCTGGAAGGCGGCGTCGGCGCCACCTGCACCTCGTCCGGCCACTCCGCGCAGATGATGGCGCTGTTCCCGCTGATGTCGCCGGGCGACGAGTTCATCGCCGCCAAGAAGCTCTATGGCGGCTCGCTCAACCAGTTCTCCAACAGCTTCCCGCGCGCCTTCGGCTGGAAGGCCGTGTTCGTCGACACCGACGACCTGGACAGCGTGCGCAAGGCCGTCACGCCGAAGACCAAGGCCATCTTCGTCGAAAGCCTCGCGAACCCCGGCGGCGTCGTCACCGACCTGGAGGCGCTGGCGAAGATCGCCGACGAGGCGCGGATCCCGCTGATCGTCGACAACACGCTGGCCACGCCCTACCTGTGCCGCCCGATCGAGCACGGGGCGACGCTGGTCGTGCATTCGACCACCAAGTTCCTGTCCGGCAACGGCACCTCGCTGGGCGGCGTCATCATCGATTCGGGCAAATTCGACTGGAGCGCGGACGGCAAGTACCCGGCGCTGACCGAGCCGGAGCCCGGCTATCACGGCCTGAAGTTCCACGAGACCTTCGGCCACCTCGCCTACACCATCCACGGCCACGCCGTGGGCCTGCGCGACCTGGGGCCCACCCAGTCGCCGATGAACGCCTTCCTGACGCTGAACGGCATCGAGACGCTGCCGCTGCGCATGGAGCGCCACTCGGCCAACGCCCTGAAGGTCGCGCGGTTCCTGGAGGACCATCCGGCCGTCGCCTGGGTCAGCTACGCCGGCCTGACGTCGTCGAAGTACCATGATCTGGCGCGGAAGTACCTGCCGCTCGGCGCCGGTTCGGTGTTCACCTTCGGCGTCAAGGGCGGCTACGACGCGGGCGTCAAGGTGGTGGAGAACGTGCAGCTGTTCAGCCACGTCGCCAACCTGGGCGACAGCCGTTCGCTGATCATCCACCCCGCCTCGACCACGCACCGCCAGCTCTCCGAGGACGGTCTGGCGGCGGCCGGCGCCGGCCCCGACGTGGTGCGCCTGTCCGTCGGCATCGAGAGCGCCGACGACATCATCGCCGACCTCGATCAGGCGCTGAAGATCGCGGCCGGCTGAGTTCCCGCCGTTGGGTTTTCGGCTGATGCCTCAACCCAACCTACGATTCGGGCGTAGGTTGGGTTGAGCGCAGCGAAAACCCAACGGCGCCTACTTCGCCACCCGCCGCAGCACGACCGGCTTGTCGTAGCCGGACACCAGGACGCCGCCGTCGGCCAGCGGAATCGCCCTGACCATCATGTTGGACCCGGCCGACGCCAGTTCCACGGCGCGGCGTTTCGCGTCGGGCGCCGGGGTGACGCCGGTCGCCTTCATCTCCTTGGCGTCCACCTCCACCCCGTCGCCGTCCTGCGTCACGTCGAAGCCCTCGCACTCCGTGCCGACGCAGATCGCGGCGGCGTCGATGGCCGCCCGCCCGGACGGCGTCGCGAACGGCGTCCCCTCGGCCCCGCCGGACCACGTCCAGGTGCCGCGCAGCCAGTCGGGAAGGCGCGTGTCCCGGTCGAAGACGACGTACTCCGTGATGAAGCCGGTGCGGCTTGCCAACGCCGCGGCCGCCACCGCCTCCGCCACCCGCCGCGCCTCGGGCTGGCCGATCCGGTAGCGCGCCGCCAGCACCGGCATCCAGCCGTCCACCGCCGTCTCGACGGCGGCGCGGAAGCGGGGCGCCCAGTCGGAACCGACCCAGCGCGGGTTCTTCCAGCCGGCGACCGCGTCCAGCGTCGCGCCCAGCGCCGGCCCGTCGCCGACGAACAGCCGCGGATCGACCGCCGACATCATGTGGTCGATCGCCATCTGCCGGCTGATTCCGCTGCGCATGGTCCCGGTCCGGGAGAACGCCGCGCCCAGCATCGGCTCCAGCATGTCCTCCACCGCCTTCCAGTGCGGCGTGCCCAGAAGCGCGCCGTCCTCCGGACACTCGGGCAGCCGGCCGAATCCGTCGCGGCTGCTGCCGTACAACGCGCCCTGCGCCGTCCAGGCCGCCCTGCCCTGGCGTTCCATCACGAAGCAGGGCCACGCCATCTCGTGGTGGTCGGCGATGATCCGCAGCGCCGTCAGGAACCCCTCGTCGGTGGCGAGGTCCGCCGCTTCGGCGATCTCACGCGGGTACTCGTCGTCGATTCCGGCGACGGCCTCGCGCAGGGCGACGGTCGCCTTGACGCGGTCCGGCGCGGGGCCATAACGCAGCAGGTAGGCGGTCCAGCCCTTGCCCAGCGGCCCACGAACGTCCGCCAGACGGCGCGTCGCGCCCTGGGGATCGGCCGGAATGCCGTCAACGATTCGGGCGACCCCGGCCACCGCCGCCGGTGTCGCCGCGATCAGCGCCTGCCACCGCGCATGGAGCGTGTCGGCGAGGCAGGCTCCGAGGTTCGGCGCGCCGGTGCACTGGTTGCGCTGGCCCAGCCACGCCCGCTGCTCGGCGCGCAGCGTGTCTTTCGCCCCGGCGTCCAGCAGGCCCACCAGGTGCTTGTAGGCGTCCGCCAGTTCCTGGTCGGCGGCGGCGAGCTTCGGATCGGCGCAGATCGCCTTCTCCACCGGCGTGCCGACCGCCTTGCAGTCGAAGGACGGCGCCGATCGGGCCGCACCGGTGGCAAGCAACGCGAGGGCACCGCAAAACACCGCGACGGCGCTCCGGTTGCGCCGCCCCTTGCCCATGATCCAATACCGCATGTCGCTCTCCCGCCGATCCGATCCGGGGAAGATCCATCATGGGCGGGCCGAATTCCACGAAATCCTGGGCGGTGGGCTACTCCGCCGCCGGGATCGGCTGCGGCACGGCGGCGGGGGCCGGCAGCTTGCGCTCGCCGGGCAGCAGCAGCGCGGCCAGGAAGGCGATCAGCGCCAGCGCCGTCAGCATCCAGTACAGTTCGCGGAAGTCCTGGAAGCGCTCGTAGAAGAAGGCGGCCATCTGCACCGCCACCGGCCCGGCGCCGAACGACAGGACGAACTTGGCGCCGAAGGCCAGCCCGCGATGCCTGTCCGGCGTGTAGCGGGCGAGCAGCAGGTTCTCCGCCGGGATCTGCACCTGCGAGGCGATCACCACCAGCGCCGCCGCGCCCACCAGCGGGAAGCCGCCCAGAACCGCCACCAGCGCCATCAGCGGCGTCTGCGCCAGCAGGCAGATCGCGTAGATGCGCCGCAGCGGGAAGCGGTCGGCCAGATGCCCGCCGATGAGCTGCGGGATCGACGCGGTCAGCCACACCAGCGTGACCAGCCCGCCGATCCCGAACGTGCCGCCGCCCACCAGATCGGACAGCCGCTCCTCGAACAGCTTGGGCAGCACGATCTGCATGGCGTTGAACATCAGCCCGGCGCAGACCATGGTGACCGACAGCACGAAGAAGGCGCGGACCACGTCGCCGCGCGACGGCTTGGGCTGCGGCTTCAGGTCGCCCTTGCGGTCCTGGATCAGCCCGGCGGCGATGCACCCCGCCAGCGCCAGCCCCAGCACCACGCAGATCCCGCCGGGGATGAGGAAGGCGCTGCGCCAGCCCCACAGCTCCGTCAACCCGCCGGCCACCACCGCCGCCAGCGCCACGCCGACGCTGCCGAACAGGCCCAGGTAGCCCAGCGACTTGCCGCGGTTGGTGGCGTTCTTGACCATCCACGACATGCCCACGGGATGGTAGATGGAGGCGCCGAGGCCCAGCACGGCCAGCCCGATCCACAGCGCGTCGGGGCCGTCGGCCAGCCCGGCCCAGATGGCGCCGCCGCCGGTCATCAGGAAGAACACCGCCATCATCCGGCTGTCGCTCCAGCGGTCGCCCAGCCAGCCGGCCAGGGGCGCGCCCAGGCCGATCAGCAGCGCCCCCAGCGTCCACAGCCGGATCAGCTCGTCGTAGGGGAGCTGCCATTCCCGCTCCAGCGCCAGCACGACCGTCAGGTACAGCGCCGCGACGATGTGCATCAGCGTGTGGCCGACCCACGCGAAGCCGACCGACAGCCGGGCTGACAGGTCACCCATGAAACGTCTCCGACACAGGATGAGTCTGCCTGGAAGCTGGCACGCGCCCCGCCGGCCGTCCACTGCGCCCGGCGCATGACCGCCATGCGGCGGTTTGTCACGCCGTCTCGGCGCGCAGCCAGTCGAGGTAGGCGGGGTTGCCGCGTTCGACCGGCAGCTCGACGATGCAGGGCACGCTGTAGCTGTGCAGTTCCCGCACCCGCGCCGCCAGACGGTCGAACAGGTCGCGCCGCGTCTTGGCGATGAAGACCGCTTCCTCGGCAGTCTCCACCGCGCCTTCCCAGCGGTAGATCGACGTCATGCCGCCCAGAATGTTGACGCAGGCGGCCAGCCGCTCCTCCACCAGAGCGCGGCCGATGCGCGCCGCCTCCTCGCGCGATGCGGCCGTCATGTAGACGAACACCAGATCCATGGTTGCTTCCCGTGATGCGCCGTTCGCCGTTCCGGCGTAGAATGTCCCAACTTTGCCACAACAGGGCCGAGGCGATCATGTCCGCGCTGCGCTCCAACGGTCCACGCTTGAATGGAACGCGGCGGGCGCCGACCGATCCGCAACTGTCCTGGCTGCGGCGCGGCCTGGACGAGCCCGGCGGCAAGCTGCCGCTGTTCGACGCGCGCGGCCAGCGCGTCAACCACCAGACCGTCGAGAGCTGCGTCAGGGCCGGCTGGGCCGAGCGCTGGTTCGACAACCCGCTCAAGCCCGACTGGCTGATCTGCCGCCTGACCGACCTCGGCCGCGCCGTCGCCGCCGGAATGCCGATCGAATTGGAAGAGGCTACTCCGCCGCCTGAAGCTGCTCGTTCAGAGTCGCGCTGAGCTGGCGCGGGGTGACCGGCTTGTGCACCACGCGCAGGCCGTGCGTGGCGGCGTCGTGCAGGCACTCCGGCCCCGTCTCGCCGGTCAGGATGACGCCGGGAATGGTGGCGCCAAAGCGTTCACGCACGCGCAGGATCGCCTCCGTCCCCACCCGCCCCTCGCGCAGACGATAGTCGGCGACCACGATGTCCGGCCGCCGCCCCTCGCCTTCCAGCCGTTCCATGGCCTGATCGGCCGAACCGGCGGTCAGCACCTCGTACCCCCATTCGGCAAGGATGAGCTGCAGCCCCATCAGCACGATGGCGTCGTCGTCGACCAGCACGGCCAGCCGCCCGCGACCGCTCGGCGCCGCCGGTTCGGCCGGCGGGGCCGGTTCCACCGCCACGGTCCGGCCGAGCGGCACGGCGATGCAGAACTCCGACCCGCCGCCGACGTTGGAATGCGCCGTCACCGGATGGCGCAGCAGCCGCGACAGCCGCCGCACGATCGCCAGACCCAGCCCCAGCCCCTGCGTGCGGTCGCGCTCCGGGTTGCCGACCTGGTGGAACTCCTCGAAGATGCGTTCCATGTGGTCGGGCGGGATGCCCATGCCGGTGTCGCGCACGCAGATCAGAAGGGCGCTCGCCGATGCCCGGCACTCGACGGCGACTTCGCCCGCCGTGGTGTAGCGCAGCGCGTTCTCGATCAGGTTGCGCAGCATGCGGACCAGCAGCGTGCGGTCGCTGCGCACCGTGACGGCGCTGCCGTCGACCCGCCAGGACAGTGCCTTTTCCTGCGCCACCGGCGCGTAGGCGGCGGACACGAGGTCGAGCACCTCGGTGATCGGGAAGTCCTCCACCGTCGGGGTGACCAGCCCGGCGTCGAGGCGCGAGACGTCCAGCAGGCTGTCCAGCAGCCCCTTCAGCGCGTCCAGCCCGCGCTCCAGAAGCCCCAGCACCTCCCCGCCCCGGTCGGATGAGACGTGGTTGGCCAGCGCCGCGGTGAAGAAGAACAGCGATTGCAGCGGCTGGCGCAGGTCGTGGCTGGCGGCGGCGAGGAACTTGGTCTTGGCGAGGTTGGCGCGCTCCGCCTCGTCCTTGGCGCGCTTCAGGTCCTCCTCCATCGCCTTGCGTTCGGTGATGTCCTCGACGATGGAGATCCGGTAGGCCTCCTCCGTCCCGGTGATGCGGCCCAGCGACGAGGTGACGCGCACCCACACCGTGGCCCCGCCAGCGCGGCGGTAGCGCTTTTCGATGGCGTAGCTGGGTATATCGCCGACCAGCAGCCGGTCGAGCAGCGCCTCCTCGGCCGGCAGGTCGGCCGGGTCGGTGATGGTGCGGAAGCAGCGGCCGACCAGATCCTCCCGACGGGCGCCGAGGATGGCGCACAGCTTGCCGTTCACGTCGAGCAGACGGCCGTCCAGCGCCACCCGCTCGATACCGACCGAGGCCTGCTCGAACACCGACCGGAAGCGCTCCTCGCTTTGCCGGCGGGCCGCCTCGGCCGCCCGCTGGTCGGAGATCTCCATGACCACCACGCCCACGGCCACCACCGCGCCGTCCGC
This sequence comes from Azospirillum sp., assembly GCA_036401175.1. Lineage (GTDB taxonomy): Bacteria > Pseudomonadota > Alphaproteobacteria > Azospirillales > Azospirillaceae > Azospirillum. The sequence goes on from DASWVP010000372.1 coordinate 14,807, forward strand.
CCTCACCGGGTAGAAACTGGTCAGCCAGTGCCGGCGCACGCCGGGATGGCGCGGCGTCTCGCCGACCACCTCGTGGCTGCGCACCGCCTCGCCGGTGGCGAAGACGCGCTCGATGACGGGATCGACGGCCGGCGCGTTCATCGGCAGCACCTCCGCCACCGGGCGGCCCAGGTACACCTCCGCCGGCACGCCGTGGATATCGGCCAGCGCCGTGTTGATGCGCAGATAGCGGTGCTCGCGGTCGAAGAAGGCGAAGCCCACCGGCGCGTGTTCGAGCAGCGAGTTGAGCAGCGCCAGCAGCGCGCCGTTCTCACGGCTCGCCTCGGCCAGCGCCGTCTCGTTCCGCTTGCGCGCGGTGACGTCCTGGAAGAACACGGCAAGCCCGCCAGGCGAGGGAAAGACGCGCACCGAGAACCACGCCTCCAGCGGCGCGAAATAGCCCTCGAACTCCACCGCCTCCTGTTCGCGCAGGGCGCGGGTGTACTGTTCGTGGAACACCGTTCCGACGGCTTCCGGAAAGACATCCCACAGCCGCTTGCCGACAAGATCGCGGCCGTTGCCGATCAGGGCGCGGGCGCGGTCGTTGACGTACAGGATGGTGAAGGACCGATCCACCTCGAACACGCCGTCCGTGGTGCTCGACAGCACGGCGGCCATCTTGTGAGCGGTCGCGTTGGCCTCTTCGCGCACCCTGGCCTGCCGCTGGAGGTCCTCGGCCATGGCGTCGAAGGCCCGGCCGAGCTGGCCGAACTCCGACGCGGTGTCGGCAACGCCGCTGCGCGCCGACAGGTCGCCCGCCCGCCAGCGGCGCGTGGCGTCCATCAAGGCGGCGACGGGGTGGCGCACCATGCGGACGCCGATCCACCACGCGCCGAACAGCGTCGCCACCGCCACCGCTGCGATCACCACGAGCGCGCGCCGCATCGCCTCGTCGATGGGCGCGGTGGCCTGCGACTTGTCGATGCCGACGGCCAGCAGCAACCCCACCGCCCCGACGTCCACCGGGCTGTAGGCCAGGATGCGTTCGGTACCGTCGATGCCGGGCATTTCCACCGTGCCGTTCTCGCGCGCGGCGAGCAGGCGGCGAAAGCGCTCGGGCACCTGCGTTCCGTTCACGCCGGGCAGCGTCGGCGCACGGACCAGCACGGTGCCGTTGCGATCGGTGATCAGCACCGACGCGTTGTACGGCATCGGCTTCGCCTTGAGGTACGCCTCCAGCCAGCCCAGGTCGACCAGGGCGGTCACCGTGCCGGCCACGGCGCCGTCCCGGTCGGTGTAGGGCAGCGCGAACGGCAGGGCCGGGGCCCCCGTGGTGCGCCGGCGGATGTGTTCGCCGACCGCGAATCCCCCCGTCACCATGGCGATGCGCAGGTGCGCCCGGTCGCCGACGGCCATGCCCAAGGCGGCAGGTTCGGTAGAGCAGCGGATGACGCCGTCGGCGTCCGTCACCTGCACCTGCAAATGGTCGGGATAGCCGGGCCGCAGCCGGTCCAGAAGATCCTGGCAGCGCCGGCGGTCGCCGCCGCGCACCGCGTCGGTCTGCGCCACGGTGACCAGCACCTGCCGCACGCCCTCGACGATGCGGCTCTGTTCGGCGTCGATCAGGTTGACCAGCCGCATGGCGGTCTGACGCACTTCCGCCTCGCGGGCGGCGCGCAGCGTCAGCTCGTTGTCGATTTCGATGGCCGCGGCCGGCACGAGCGCCAGGAAGACCAGCAGCATCAGGCGGTGAATCAGTCTCATAGCCGTTCCAAGACAGCCGGCGCGGCCGGCCCGGCGGCGCGCGGCAGGCGCCGCTGCGCCCCCTGTTCCCGTGCCCGAGGGCGTTGGTTCAGCCGGCGCGGCCCGACCGCCACGAACCGGATCGCAGCGCGCCGGCGGCGACGCGGCGGTCGGCGATCTCCGTCTCGTTCACCTCGGCGATGCCGGCGGCCTTGATCGCGCGCAGGAGGATGCTGCGCACCGTGGTGCCCTCCTCCTCGGCGCGGCGGCGAACCGCCCGCTTCACGCTGACCGGGACCATGGCGGCGAGTTGCACGTCGGCCTCGCGGCAGGGATCGGTGACGGATTCCGCGACGGGATCGGGAACGGTTTCGCGGCTTGGGCGGCCGGCGTCCAGCGCCACCACCACGCCCGCTTTCCTGAGGGTCTCCGGCATTTCCTGAAAGCCTTGCATTCTTCGGACGTTCGAATGCTCGCACAGCATGGTTAATTTGTCATTAACCATAAGCCGGGCCGGATGATGCTCGTAGGTTGGCCCCAACCAATGCGAAAAGCCCCGCTCCCAGGATGGGAGCGGGGCTTTTCATTCGTCCGGAACCGATCGAAGCCCGGCCGGATCAGCGACCCGGGCGGCCGCGCGGCGGGAAGCGGCCGGAGGTCGAGCGCACGAACGCCCCACCGGCGCCCCGGTCGGCCCCGTCGCCATCCTCGCCGGCCGGCTGGCGTTCGCGCTTGCGCTCGGCCTCGGCCTCGTTGATCTCGGCCTCCAGCGCGCGGATGCGGGCGCGCAGCGGGTCGACCACGGCGCCGCCCGGCTTGCGGGCCACGAACTGTTCCAGGTCGTGCTTGAGCCGGCCAAGCAGGCTCTTCATCTCGGTGATGTTCGGCTTGGACTTGCCGACGCGGTAGGCACGGTCTTCGAACTTGCTCACGAGACGCCTCCTGGTGTTTGCGGTGGACGAAGGTTCAGGCCCGGCTCCAGGCATCGGAAGCCGGCGGACACGGTTCCCCGACGGTGATGCCGGCGAACTCCAACTGGCGGCCGACGAGCGCGGTCCGCGCCTCGTCCGGGTCGTCCTCGGAAAGGAGAAAAGGGCCGAAATCGGCCGAATCGGTGCGGGCGATCAGGGCGACGCCGGCGGGGACGACGACCGCCTGCCAGACCACCGTCTCCGGCTCGCGGCTGGCGGTCGCCGGGTCGATGCCGCTGGCGTTCAGCGCCGCCATGCGCATGAAGGTCACCATGCCGGCGGCGTCGCGCATGGCGCGGCGATAGGCCGGATGCCCGGTCAGGGGCACCGGCCCCATCTCCGGCGGCAGGCTCAGGGTCGCGGCGATGCGCGGACCGAAGGGCGTGTCGATCAACTGCCCTTCGATCAGGATGGCCGGCGCGCGCAGGTCCCGCATCAGCGTGCGGCACTGCGCGACGACGTCCGGCCAGAGCGGTGGGGGTTTCGGGATGTGGACGGCGGTCGTGCGGATCATCCGTTGCAAATGGGCCTTCCCGGCCCATTCGTCTACGGTGCCTGTCCGCCACCGTCCCATTGGTCACCCCATCGGCCCCCGTCCGCCCATCAGCGCTGGCCCCGGGTCAGCGGGGCGTGGCCGCCGCTGGTCTTGGCGGGACCGCTCTTGGCCGTGGCGTGGCGCGGGGCCGGACGGCCGCCCGCCCGCTCGCCCTGCCAGGACCGCCCCGGCGCGCCGGAACCGCCCGGACGATAGCTGCCGTTGCGCTTGTTGGCGCCACCGGGGTTGCTGCGCGGCGCGTCGAAGCGCTGCGTGGGCTCCATGCCCGGCACGCGGTGCACCGGCACCGAGGAGCCGATCAGCCGCTCGATGTTCAGCAGCGACACGCGGTCGGCGCGCGTGGCGAAGGAGATGGCGATCCCCTCGGCCCCGGCGCGGCCGGTGCGGCCGATGCGGTGCACATAGTCTTCCGGGCTGCGCGGCAGGTCGAAGTTGATGACGTGCGAGATGTCGCGCACGTCGATGCCGCGCGCCGCCACATCGGTGGCGACCAGCAGGCGCACGCGCCCGTCGCGCAGCTTGCCCAGCGTGCGGGTGCGGGCCTCCTGGCGCATGTCGCCGTGCAGGGCGGCGGCGGAATGGCCGTCGGCGCTCAGCTGCTCGGCCAGCTCATCGGCGTCGCGCTTGGTGGCGGCGAAGATGATGGCCTTGCGCACCTCGTCCGACGCCGCGAAGTGGCGCAGCAGGCGGCGCTTGTGGTGCAGATCGTCGGCGTGCAGGACACGCTGCTCGATCTTGGGCGCGCTGGCCGGGGTGCTCTCCACGGCGACGCGGGCCGGATCGCGCTGCAGGCCGCGGGCGACCCGCTCCATGCGCTGGTCGAGCGTGGCGGTGAACAGCAGCGTCTGGCGCGTCGCCGGGCAGGCGGCGCCGATGATCTCGATGTCCTCGGAGAAGCCGAGGTCGAGCATGCGGTCCGCCTCGTCGAGGATCAGCACCTCGACCTCGTCCAGGCGGACGGTGCGGCGGCGCATGTGGTCGAGCAGGCGGCCGGGCGTGGCGACCAGCACGTCGACGGAGCGCGACAGGTCGCGGACCTGCGGGCCGAACGGCGCGCCGCCCAGCACGTCGACGATGAACAGCCGGCGGAACTTGACGTAGGTGCGGGCCGACATGGTGACCTGCCGCGCCAGTTCGCGCGTCGGCGCCAGCACCAGGACGCGCGGGCCGAACGGACGGGCCCGGCGCGGTTCGCCGTTGGCGGCGGCCTCGGCCGCGGCGGCGTCGTCGGCCGCCATCAGGCGGTGCAGCGACGGCAGCAGGAAGGCGCCGGTCTTGCCGGTGCCGGTGTCGGCCGTGGCCAGCACGTCGCGCCCTTCGAGGGCGACCGGGATGGCCGAAGCCTGGATCGGGGTGGGCTCGGAATGGCCGGCGGCCTCAAGGGCGCGAATCAGACCGGCGTGCAGCGAAAGATCGGAAAAACTCAAAGTACGGTTCCCAAGCAAGCGACGGCACCGCGGCTCGTCGTGCAGCCGCGGGTCAGTCGTGTGTCAAACGTACCGGAGGTAGAGGGAGGCGCGGGTGCGTCGTGAACCGGGCAAGCCTGGCAGGCTGCCGACCGAGCTGTCGAACCTCGCTCGGACGACGTTAAGGCCTCCGACGAAAGTCGATCACATATAGGCGTTTGTGCGCCGCCACACCAGCTTTCTTTCCCACCATGACGACGCGGGGCTGATGCGCGTGCCGGGACGGCGGCCTGGAGCCGTTGCGCTCCGGGCGTTTCCCACCCGGCTCCGGGCGCGCGCCGGCTGGCGGCGATGCCCCGGCGCGGCGCCCCGCATGGCCGGCGCGGCGT
>DASWVP010000373.1:0-21460 GCA_036401175.1 Azospirillum sp.
AGACGGTGGGGATTTGCGGCGGACGGAGCGGGGCATGGCGGCGAAGGGCACACCGGCGGTGAACGCGGCGAAGGCGGCGGGTGTGGCGTTCCGCCTGCTGGAGTACGACTACGACCCGTCGGCCGACGCCATCGGGCTCGCGGCGGCCGAGGCGCTGGGGCTCGACCCGGCGGTGGTCTACAAGACGCTGATCGCCCAGTTGGACGGCAAGACGCTGGTGTGCGCCGTCATTCCAGTGGCGGCGCGGCTGGACGTGAAGGCGCTGGCCGCCGCCGGCGGCGCCAAGAAGGCCGACCTCGCCGACCCGACCCTGGCCGAGCGCACCACCGGCTACATGGTGGGCGGCATCAGCCCCCTGGGCCAGCGCAAGCGGCTGGCGACCTTCATCGACGCGGCGTCCGGCGCGCTGCCGGAAATGGTGGTGAACGGCGGCCGGCGCGGCCTGCAGATCGCGCTCGCCCCGGCCGATCTGGCGCGCGTGCTGGGCGCGACGGTGGCGCGGATCACGGCGGGGTGAATCTCTCCCTCCCTCGCCCCCGGCGGGGGAGGGAAGCCCGCGCCAGCGGGCAGGGTGGGGGCTGGTTGCTGGCGAGGATCAGCGGCTCAACGCCTGCCACAAAGGCCGCTGCCCCCACCCTCCCAAGCTTTGCTTGGGCCCCTCCACGGTCGCCCGCAAGTCGGGCGACCGCGCTCCGCCTTTCGCGGCTTTGCCGCGAATGCCTTTGGCACCGGCTCCACGCCCCCGCCGGGGGCGGGGGAGGGGTTATGTTATTGCGCTTTTTGCGGCGTCAGCATCCTGACCACCAGCGGGGTGGGGAAGTGCTGGTTGAGGATGAGGACGATCTTGCCGTCGACGATGTGCAGGATCTTCTGCGCGTCGCGGCGCAGCGGGATGTGCTTTTCGATGCAGTAGAGGACCAGCGCGCCGGCCAGCGATTCGCCGGAGAGGGTGTCGTGGACGCCGTCCTCGCCGAAGCCGACGGCGTAGCGCACCTCGACGCGCGGGTGGCCGGACTTGCCCAGCACCGACAGGCGCCCCTGCGGCGAGGATATCCCCTGCCGGCGCAGGTAGAGGAGGATGGCCTGCGCCACCTCCTCGTCCGAGAACATGAGGATGCGGAGTTCCTGGGTCACACCGCACAGTATGCCCGTGCCCGCACCGCCGCGCCATACGACCTTGTTCGTCTACGACTTTTCGTTTTCGTAGGTGTAGCGGAAGTCGCAGTGGCCGGCGCCCTGCATGATGGTCTGCGTGCGCGTCATCTTCAGCTTCGGGTCATAGCCGGTGCAGAAGGCGGCGTCGCGGTTGCACGACAGCAGGTGGCCGATATGGCCCAGCCCCATCTCGCGGTACATCTCGGCGTAGCGGCAGCGCGTCACGTCGAAGTCGAAATGGGTGTCGTCCTGCCGCTTCACCTCCATGCGCAGCGCGTCGTCCTTCTGCCACAGCGGCATGATGCCGGCGAAGGTGGCGATGCTGGTGCCCTCGGGCTCGGCCCTGGCGAAGGTTTCGGCGGCGGCGACGGCGGCCTTGGAGACGGCGGTGCCCAGCACCTCCTGCGCGGCCTGCTCGCCGAAGCGGGCGACCATCTCCTCGTAGACCGGCTTCAGGATCTCCGCCTCGATGCGGCGGCGTTCCAGGATGCCAAGCGGTTGGGTCATTCCACCCTCCTCAATGCACATGCCCGCCGAGGTACGCCTCGGCGATGCGGGGGTCGTCGCGCAAGCGTTCGGCGGGGCCGGCGAGCACGATGCGGCCGTCCTCCATCACCGCCGCATGGTCGGCGATGCGCAGGGCGGCGCGGGCGTTCTGCTCGACGATCAGGATCGACACCCCCTCCGCCCGGATGCGCTGCACGAGGTCGAAGATGAGGGCGACCAGCTTGGGCGCCAGACCCAGCGACGGCTCGTCCAGCAGCAGCAGCTTGGGCCGGCGCATCAGCGCGCGGGCGATGCACAGCATCTGCTGCTCGCCGCCCGAAAGCGAGCCGGCGTTCTGCTTGAGGCGTTCGGACAGGATGGGGAACAGGGTGAAGATGCGTTCCAGCTCGCCCAGGCCGGCGTCGCCGCCGCCCAGCACGAGGTTCTCGCGCACCGTCATGTTCGAGAAGATCTGCCGCCCCTCCGGCGCCTGACACAGGCCCATGTCGACGATGCGGTGGGCGGGCTGGTTGGCGATGGGCTGGCCGGCGAAGGTGATGCTGCCGGACTTCGCCCGGTAGATGCCGGACACCGCGCGCATCAGCGTCGTCTTGCCCACCCCGTTGGAGCCGAGCACGGCGACGATCGATCCTTCGGGCACGCTGAGGCTGACGCCGTGCAGGATCTCCTGCGGGCCCATGGCGACGTGCAGATTGTCGACGCTGAGCAGGCTCATGCTTCCGTTCCCAGATAAGCTTCCAGCACGGCGGGCGTGCGGCGCACCTCGTCGGGCGGGGCGTCGGCGATCTTGCGGCCGGAGGCCAGGACGATCACCCGCTGGCAGATGCCCATGACGAGGTTCATGTCGTGCTCGACCAGCATGACCGTCAAGCCGCCCGCGTGCAGGCGGCGGATGAAGGCGGCCAGCTCGCGCGTCTCGGTGTCGTTCAGGCCCGCCGCCGGCTCGTCCAGGATCAGGAACTTCGGCTGCATGGCCAGCGCGCGGGCGATCTCCAGGTACTTGCGCCGGCCGTAGGAGAGGTTGGCCGCCAGCTCGTCCGCCACGCCGGTGAGGCCGGCGAGGTCCAGCGCCTGCCATGTGCGGTCGCTGATCTTCGCGGCGCGTCCATCCCGCCCGAACAAGGCGCCGAACGGCCCCTGCGGCAGCGTGCCGACGGCGCCCACCGACACGTTGTCGAACACCGACATGTTGGGGAAGACGCGCAGGTTCTGGAAGGTGCGGCCGATGCCCAGGCGCGCCACTTGGTTGGGGCGCATGCCGCTGATGGTGCGGCCGCGGAAGCGCACGGTGCCGGCCGACAGCGGCGTGAAGCCGGAGATGAGGTTGAACAGCGTCGTCTTGCCGGCGCCGTTCGGGCCGATCAGCCCGACCAGTTCGCCCTCGTCCACGTGCGAGCTGACGCGGTCCACGGCCAGCACGCCGCCGAAGCGGCGCGTCGCCTGATCGATGTCCAGGAGGTGCGTCGTCATCGCCAGCCGATCCCGATGCCGTTGTCGGTGCGCCGCCACGCGGCGTTGAGCTGCTGGCGCACGAGCCTGAGCGCGGAAACCTCGCCCAGCAGGCCGCGCGGCAGGAAGAGGATGGACAGGAACATGACCGTGCCGACCATGATGTTGCGCAGGTCGCCCATGCCGCGCAGACCTTCCGGCAGCAGGATCAGCAGCAGCGCCCCGATCACCGCGCCGGGCAGGCTGCCCAGGCCCCCCACCACGATCATGGCGAGGATCAGGATGGATTCGGAGAACTTGAAGTCGCCCGGCGAGATGTAGCCGGTCATGTGCGCCCACAAGGACCCGGCCACCCCGGCGAAGAAGGCGGACAGGGTGAACACCTCCATCTTCAGGCGCACGGTGCGCACCCCCATGGCGTCGGCGCACTGGTCGTCCTCGCGGATCGAGCGCAGCGCGTTGCCGTAGTAGGAATGGCTGAGGCGCCCGATGGCGATCACGCACAGCGTCACCACGGCGGCCACCGTGTAGTAGGTGCCCAGCCGCCCCGACAGGTCGAAGCCGAACAGGTTCAGCCCCTTCGTCACGATGATGCCGTTCGGCCCCTTGGTGAAGTCGACCCAGTTCAGCATGACCAGATACAGCATCTGCCCGATCGCCAGCGTCGCCACGGCGAAGTAGATGCTGACCAGCCGCATGGTCGGCAGCGCCACCAGGAAGGCGATCAGCGCCGCCACCAGCCCCGACAGCGGCAGCGTGAGCGTGAAGCCCAGCCCCGCCTTGGTGGTGAGCAGGGCGGCGGTGTAGGCGCCCACGCCGTAGAACGCCGCGTGCCCCAGGTGCAGCAGCCCGGCCACCCCGGTGACGAGGTGCAGCGACGCCGCCAGCAGCACGAAGATCAGCGCCAGATTGGCGATCTGGTAGAAATAGCCGCGGTCGAACGCCGCCAGCCCGGCCGGCAGCGCGGCGAAGATCGCCAGCAGGACGAGCGCCGGGACGATCAGGCGCATGGGGTTGTTCCTAGACGCGTTCACGGCCGGCTCCGAACAGACCGTTGGGGAAGAAGATCAGCGTCAGGATCAGGAAGCCGTAGGCCACCATGTCCGACCAGCCGGACGACACGAAGGTCGTCGCCATGCTCTCGGCCACGCCGAGGATCAGGGCGGAGATGACCGCGCCGGGGATCGACGACAGCCCGCCCATGACCATGGCGACGAACGCCTTGATGCCCGGCACGAAGCCCATGGCCGGGAAGATGGCGCCATAATACAGCCCGACCAGGATGCCCGCCGCCGCCCCCATCATGGAGCCGACGACGAAGGTCATGATGATGGTGCGGTCGGTGTCGATGCCCACGTACTTGGCGCCCAGCGGGTTGTTGGACACGGCGCGGATCGACAGCCCGACGCGCGTGCGCCGCAGCAGGTATTGCAGCCCGATCAGCATGACGGCGGACACGGCGAAGATGATGAAGTCGCCGGTCACCAGAATGACCGGGCCGACGCGCACGGGGGTGTTGATCAAATACTCGAAAGGGACGGAGCGCATCTGCGAGCCGAAGACGATCTCCAGCGCCTCGCGCACGATGATCGACACGGCCAGCGACGACAGCAGCGTGGATTCGCGCATGGCGCGCGACTTCAGCGACGCCTCGTCCGTGAAGCGGCGGAACGGCTTGAAGGCCAGACGCTCCAGCGAGAAGCCGGCGAAGGCGCCGATGGCCAGCGCCGCGAAGATCGCCGCGAAGACCGGCGGCGCCGTCGCGGTGATCAGCACGAGACCGGCGAAGGCGCCCAGCGTGTAGACCTCGCCATGCGCGAAGTTGACGACGTTCAGCACGCCGAAGATCAGCGTGAAGCCGATCGCCATCAGCGCGTACGTCATGCCCAGCGACAGGCCTATCGCCAACTGCTGGAGGTAGTAGGGGTCGATGAAGTCCACCGAAACCGTGCTCCATTCTTCTTTTTGCCGTCATCCCCGCGAAGGCGGGGATCCATGCTTTATGCCGCTTTCCTTCGTCGGAAACATGGATCCCCGCCTTCGCGGGGATGACGAAGAAAGATCGGACCTGATCCTTGGGAGGGCCGCTGCCCCCACCCTCCCATGCTGCGCATGGGTCCCTCCCTCCCCCGCCGGGGGCGGGGGAGGGCGATTATGAATTTACTCCGCGACGGGGGCGAACTGGCCGCCCTTGACCTCGACCTTGACCAGCTCCTTCTCCGCCTCGCGGTCGGGGCCGAAGGTGGTCTTGCCGGTCACGCCGGGGAAGTCCTTGGTTTTCGCCAGCTCGGCGCGGACGCTCTCGCGGGTCGGGTTCGGCTGGGCGCGCTCGACGGCGGCGATCATGATGCGCACCGCGTCGTACGCCTGCGCCGGGAACTGGCCGGGGGTGGCGCCGTCCGAGCGCTTCTTCCAGGCGTCCACGAAGCGCCGCACGTCCGGCGACGGGTCGGTGGGCAGGAAGTTCGACGTCAGGCGCAGACCCTCCGCCGCCTCGCCGGCCAGTTCGATCAGCTTCGGGCTGTAGGCGGCCGAGGTGGAGTAGACCGGGATCTTGACGCCGAGCTGCTGGAGCTGCTTCAGGAACTGCGCGCCGTCCTCGTAGAAGAAGCCGGTGTAGATGGCGTCCGGCTTCGCCCGCTCGATCTTGCTGATCAGCGAACGGAAGTCCTTGAGGCCACGGTTGAAGTTCTCGGAGAAGACCACGGTGCCGCCCTGGGCCTTCACGCCGTCGGTGAAGCCGGACACCACGGACTGGCCCCAATCGGTCTGTTCGGCGATCACCGCCACCTTCTTGACGCCCTTGGACAGCATCCACTTGGCGTTGTAGGGGCCTTCCTGCGCCTGGGTGGCGATGTTGCGGAACTGCCACTGCGAGATCTTGGTGTAGTCGGGGTGCGAGGCCGTCTGCGAGAGCTGCGGCACGCCGGCGTCCTTGTAGACCTGGGCGGCGGCCATCGACACGGTGGAGGTGAAGTCGCCCAGCACGCCGACGATCGCCTTGTCGTCGGCGAACTTGCGGGCGATGTTCACGCCCTCCTTGGCGTCCGAACGGCTGTCCTCGAAGACGATCTCCACCTTGAACGGCTTGCCGGCGGCGGCGAACTCCTCCAGCGCGATCTCGGCGGCCTTGCGGAAGTCCTGGCCGTATTGCGCGGTGTCGCCGGTGAGCGGAAGCTGGTAGCCGAGGCGGACCGTGTCGGCGGCGAGCGCCGAACCGGCGATGCCGGCGGCCGCGAGTGCCGAAAGGGCGGCGAGGCGGAGGGTCATGGTCATGGCTCCCTGTCAGTTTTCGGGTTTATTTCGCGGTGCCGGGCAGGACCTTCAGGCGGCAGCAACCCTCGTCGCCCGGCTTCCAGGTCTCGCCCTTGAAGATGAAGCCGGCGGACTCGAACAGGCCGCCGTCGATGGCGCCGGCCATCCGGCACAGCAGCTCCAGATCCTCGTCGGACCGGCCCTGCGCCTGCCACGCCTCCTTCAGCGGGCAGCGGTGGAAATGGATCTCCAGCGCCTCGCCGTCACAGCGCGTGATCTCCGGCGCGAACATCTCGTCGCGGTTGGGGATGCCGTCGAGGAAGGCGTTGCACAGGCCGGCCAGATCGGCCGGGCCGTGGCTGGCGTACTTCACGCCCATGCTCTCGCCCAGGCGGCGGGTGGATTCCCGGCCGACCTCCAGCGCCGTTTCGGTGCCGAACCGCTCGCGCAGCACATCGAACATGTGGGCGTAGGCGGCGGCGCGCATGGCGTAGGAATTGCGCAGCAGGGCGGGGTAATCGGGGGTGTCGGCCATGGTCGGTCTCTCGGATCAGATTTCGCGGGCGTCGTTCCAGCGGTATTGCAGAAGCTTCAATGGCCCGACGCGTTGCAGCAGGCCGTTGAAGGGGAGCGGCGTCGGCTCGGTGAAGGGCAGGGCGAGGTCGCGCGTGTCGCGGCCCAGCGCCGCGAAGGCCAACTCGCGCCCCAGCGAGAAGGACAGCGCCACGCCGCGCCCGTTGCAGCCGGCCCAGGCGAAGCCGTTGCCGGCCAGCCGGTGCACGCGCGGGGTGTAGTCGGTGGTCATGGCGATGCGGCCGTTCCACACATGGTCGAAAGTCACGCCGCGAAGCTGCGGGAACATCGCCGCCAGCCGCGCCCCGACGATGCGCCGCAGCCGCTCCGCCCCGTTCCACGGGACGATCAGCCCGCCGCCGCTGACCAGCCGGTGGTCCGCCGTCCAGCGCATGAAGCGCAGGTCGCCGTGCGTGTCCGACATGGCCTGCCGGCCGGGGATCACCGTCTTGCGCACGTTGTCGCCCAGCGGCGATGTCGCCATCTGCCAGGACAGCACCGGCACCACCTCCGTCCGGACCTGCGGGAAGACGTTGGCGGCGTAGCCGTTGGTGCCCAGCACCAGCGCGTCGGCGGTCACCTCGCCCTGCGGCGTGCGGGCCACCCAGACATCGCCGCGCCGCTCCACCGACAGGGCCGGGGAGTTGACGAAGACGCGCGCGCCGGCCGCCGTGACCTTGCTCGCCAAGCCGCGCACCAGCGCCAGCGGGTTGAGATGGCCGCCCGTGGGGTTGGTCCAGCCGCCGAAGTAGGCGTCGGTGCCCAGCAGCGCCGCCATCCGGGCGCGGTCCAGCAGCTCCACCGGGGCGCCGCGGCTGCCCCATTGCCTGACGCGGCGCTCGGCGATCGCCATGCGGCCGGGGGTGTGCGCGGGCTGCACCCAGCCGGCCTGCTCGGCCGCGCAGTCGATGCCCAGGCGGCGGATGCTGTCGAAGAGAGTGGACGCGCTGTCGCGGACCAGCGCCACGAAGCGCTCGCCCGCCTCCGCGCCGAAGCGCTTCACGAGGTCGTCGGGGTCGGGGCGGGTGAGGGTGGGGATGACCTGCCCGTTGTTGCGGCCCGAGGCGCCCCGGCCGAGTTCGGACGCCTCCAGCACCACGGCGCTGGCGCCGGATTCGGCGAGGTGCAGCGCCGCCGACAGGCCGGTGAAGCCGCCGCCGATCACCAGCACGTCGGTGCGCATGGAGTCCGTGAGCGTGGGCAGGGCCGGCGGCGGCGGGGCCGTCGCTTCCCACAGGGAATCCGGCCGCTCCCAGATGCCGCCCCGGCCGGGAATGTTGGTGTCCAGCGCCTGTGCCATGTTCCGATTGGTCCGACCACTTGAGCAGCCGAATATGAACCGGAACGCGGTTGTGTGCAATTCCCGTTTACGGGGTGAGGAAATGGCAGGTATTCACGGGTGGGACGTGTTTAATGTGGAAGGTTTTGCCCCCACCCGGCCGCGCAGCGGCCGGGTGGGGGCAAAACCCCGCGACTCACGCGCGCTTCGGCAGCACCGTCTCGGCCAGACGCACCCAATAGCTGGCGCCGATGGGCAGCACCTCGTCGTTGAAGTCGTAGTGCGGGCTGTGCAGGTTGCGTCCGCCCTCCTGGCTGCCGGCGCCGAGCCAGACGTAACAGCCCGGCCGCTTTTGCAGCATGAAGGAGAAATCCTCCGCCCCCATGCTGGGCATCGGGTCGAGGTCGAGCGCCGATTCGCCGACCACGCGCGCCGCCGCCCGGCGCGCCAGCTCCGTCTCGGCCACCGTGTTGACGGTGGAGGGGTAGCGGCGCTCGTAGCGGAAGCTCATCTCCACGCCGAAGGCACCGGCGATGGCCTGCGCCAGCTCGCGCATGCGGCGCTCCACCATGTCCTGCACCTCGGGACGGAAGGTGCGGGTGGTGCCGCGCAGGGTGGCGCTGGCCGGGATGACGTTCCAGGTGTCGCCCGCGTGGAACTGCGTGACGCTGACCACCGCCGAGTCCACCGGGTGGGTGTTGCGGCTGGGGATCGTCTGCCACGCGCCCACGATCTGCGTGCCGGCGACGATCACGTCGGTGCCCAGGTGCGGCATGGCGGCGTGCGTGCCCTTGCCGGTCAGCGTCATCTCGAACACGTCGTAGGACGCCATCATGGGGCCGGGCCGCAGCGCCATCCTCCCCACCTCCAGCCCCGGCCAGTTGTGCATGCCGAAGACCTGATCGACCGGGAACTTCTCGAACAGCCCCTGTTCGACCATCACGCGGCCGCCGCCCTCGTTCTCCTCGGCCGGCTGGAAGATGAAGGCGAGCGTGCCCTGGAAGCCGGGGTTCTCCGACAGGTGGCGCGCCGCGCCCAGCAGCATCGCCGTGTGGCCGTCGTGGCCGCAGGCGTGCATGCGCCCGGCGTTTTGCGAGCGGTGGGGGAGATTGGTTTCCTCGTGGATGTGCAGCGCGTCCATGTCGGCGCGCAACGCCACCGCCGGCCCGTCGCCGTTGCGCAGCACGCCGACCACGCCGGTGCCGGCGAGGCCCCGGTGCACCTCCAGCCCGAAGGAGGCCAGCTTTTCGGCCACCACGTCGCTGGTGCGGTGCTCCTCGAACGCCGTTTCCGGGTGGGCGTGCAGGTCGTGCCGCCACGCCTTCATGTCGGCCACCAGCGCCTCGATGCCCGGAACCATCTCCACCATGATGCTCTCCCTGTTCCTGTCGTTCAGCGACAATCACATAGGTGCGGCAAAGCGCAAGGACACCGTGCCCAGGCCGGGGAACTCCGCCTCCACCGCATCGCCGGGGCCGGCGGGCGTCATGCCGGTGCAGGAGCCGGTGGTGACGATGTCGCCGGGCTTCAGCCCGTGCCCGCGCATGGACAGCGCGTTGGCCGCCCACACCAGCAGGCGCGTCAGGTCGCCGCCGGCCGGGTTGCCACCCACCGTGTCCACCACGATGGCGCCGTTGACGCGCAGTTGCACGCCCTGGCGGGCCGGCTCGATCCGGCGCCAGTCGAAGACCGGCGCGCCGGTCACGTAGGCGCCGCTGGTGATGTTGTCGGCCAGGATGCTCAGCGCGTCCACCGCGTTGCGGTCCTGGAAGCGGCCGTCCACCACCTCGATCCCTGGCAGCACGGCGTCCACCGCCGCCAGCACCTCGTCGGCCGTGTAGGGTTGCGGGCGCGGCGGCAGGGCGCGGCCGAAGCGGTAGGCGATCTCCGCCTCGATCAGCCGCACGCCGAAGGCATCGCTGGGCAGCGTGGCGGGGGAGGGGTGGACGGTGGGCACCGGCATCGGCGCGCAGGCAGGCTCGCCCTCCGGCGTCTTGGCGCCGACCTTCCAGGCGTTCGCCGGGCCGGTGCGGGCGAGCACGAGGTCCTGGATGGCGTACGCCTCCTCCGCGGTGCGGGGGCGGCAGTCCTCGGGCAATTCGCGCAGCCGATCGCCCGTGCGGGCGGCGATCAGCAGGGCGGCGGCGCGTTCGGCGCGGTCTTCGGTCATGCGACGGCCTTCTTCTGTGCGAGGTCTTCGATGGCGGCTTCGTCGAAGCCGAGTTCGGTCAGGATGTCCCGCGTGTGCTGGCCCAGCACCGGCGCGCCGGAACGCACGCCGCCGGGGGTGCGCGAGAACTTGATGGGCAGGCCCAGCGCGTTGACCGTGCCGGCGCGGGTGTGCTCGACCTCCACCACCATCTCCCGCGCCTTGGTGTGCGGGTGTTCGTGCATCTCGGCGATGCTCAGCACCGGGCCGGCCGGGATGCCGGCCTTTTCCAGCGTGGACAGCCATTCCGCCGTGGTGTGGCGACGGAAGATGGGGGACAGGATGCCGGTCAGTTCGTCCAGGTGCTTCATGCGGCCGGGGTTGTCGGTGAAGCGCGGATCGTCGCGGAGATTCGGCGCCTCGACGGCATCCAGCAGGCGCAGCCAGTTGGCCTGGTTGGCGGCGCCGATGTTGATCCAACCGTCGGCCGTGGGAAACGCCTGATAGGGCGCGTTCAGCGGGTGGGCGGAGCCCATCGGGCCGGGGCTGACGCCGGTGGCGAAGCGGATCGCCGACTGCCAGTAGGTGTGCACGATGCCCGCCTCGAACAGCGAGGTGTCGACGCGCTGCCCCTCGCCGGTGCGGGTGCGCTCGTGCAGCGCGGCCAGCACGCCCATGGCGCCCAGCAGGCCGGCGGTGATGTCGGTGACCGGCGCCCCGACCTTGACCGGCGGGCGGCCTTCGCCTTCCCCGGTGATGCTCATCAGGCCGGACATGCCCTGCGCCACGAGGTCGAACCCGCCCTGGTCGGCCAGCGGACCGGTGCGGCCGAAACCGGAAATCTCGCAATAGATGATCCGGGGATTGATCGCCTTCACCGCGTCGTAGCCGAAGCCCAGCTTTTCCATGGTGCCGCGGCGGTGGTTCTCGATCAGCACGTCGGCGTCCTTCAGCAGGCGCCGCAGCACCTCTTTGCCGCCCTCCTGCTTGAGGTCGAGCGCGAGGCCGCGCTTGTTGCGGTTCATCATCATGAAGGCGGCGGATTCGCCGGCGATGGTGGGCGGCACCATGCGCCGGCTGTCGTCGCCGCCCGGCAGCTTCTCCACCTTCACCACGTCGGCGCCCATGTCGGCCAGCATCAGCCCGCACACCGGCCCGGCCATGATGTGCGCGAGTTCCACCACCTTGAGGCCCGACAGGGGGCCATTGGTCTTTTCGGTCATTGCGTCCCTCTTGTCCCTCCCTCGCCCCCGGCGGGGGAGGGAAGGGGCCCGCGAAGCGGGAAGGGTGGGGGCAACGGCCTGCCCGAGAATCAGCGAGCCGCTTACGCCGCCAGCCACAAAGGCCGCTGCCCCCACCCTCCCAAGCTTCGCTTGGGTCCTTCCCTCCCCCGGCGGGGCCGGGGGAGGGTATATTAGCGCCCTTCGAACGCGGGTTTGCGTTTTTCCAGGAACGCCCGATAGCCGGTCTGGAAGTCTTGCGTTCCGTAACAGGCGTAGCCCTCCTCCATCTCCTGCGGCGTCAGCGGCGCGCCGCTTTCCAGGCGGGAGACGAACTTCTTGTGCCAGCGCGCCACCAGCGGCGCGCCCTCGGCGATGCGGCGCGCGGTGGCGTAGGCTTCGGCTTCGACCTGATCGTCGGGGACGATGCGGGTGACGAGGCCCTTCTCCCTGGCCTCCTGCGCGCCGAAAATGCGGCCCTCCAGCAGGATTTCCAGGGCGACGGCGCGGCCGACCAGCTTGAACAGCGCCTCGATCTCCGGATAGGCCATGACGAGGCCGAGGTTCTTGATGGGCGCGCCGAAGCGGCTGGACTCGCCGCAGACGCGCAGGTCGCAGTTGGCGGCGATCTCCAGCCCACCGCCCACGCAGATCCCCTCGATCAGCGCCACCATGGGGTGGCGGCAGGCGCGCATGGTGCCCAGCGTGGTGTGCATGATGGCGCCGTAGGCGCGCGCCTGTTCGACGTTGGAACGCTCCGTCGCGAATTCCGAGATGTCGTTGCCGGGGCTGAACGCCTTGCCGCCGGCGCCGCGGATGACGATGCAGCGCACCGTGTCGTCGGCGTTCAGCTCGCCGATGGTTTCGCCCAGCGCCCGCCACAGCGGCTTGGTCATGGCGTTCAGCTTGTGCGGGCGGTTGAGGGTGAGGGTGACGACGCCGCCGTCACCGCGCTCGACCAGAAGTTCATCGATCCTGTTATCGATCATGGGGAGGCTTCACGATCCGTAGAAGAGGTTGACCAGCGTCAGCGAGATCGCCGGCACGTAGGTGCACAGCAGAAGTACCAGCAACAGCACGCCGATGAACCACAGGTTCACGCGGGTGGTCGCCCAGATGTCGGCCTTGGCGATGGAGCAGGCGGCCATCAGCACGCTGGCCACCGGCGGCGTCTGCTGGCCGATGGCGAGGTTGAGCGTGACCACGAGGCCGAAGTGGATGGGGTCGATGCCGACCTGCGTCACCAGCGGCATGACGATCGGCACCACCAGGATGATGGCGGCGGCCGAGTGCAGGAACATGCCCAGGATCAGGAAGGCGACGTTCAGCAGCGCCAGCACCGCGTACTTGTCCGTGGTGATGCCGGCGATGGTGCGGGCCAGTTGCTGGGGCAACTGCGCCTCGGTCAGGAAGGTGCCGATCAGCGCCGACGCGGCGACCAGCAGCATGACGACCGCGGTCTGGATGCCGCCCTCGATGCAGGCCCGGTGCAGCTCGCGCAGGTTCAGTTCGCGGTAGATGACGCCGCCGATGAGCAGCGCCGCCAGCACCGCCAGCGCCGCCCCTTCGGTGGCCGTGACGAAGCCGCCGAAGATGCCGCCCAGGATGATGACCGGCAGCAGGAAGGCCCAGATCGCGTCCTTGAACGTCGACCACACGCGCGACGCCTGGAAGCGGTCCTCGACCGGGAAGCCGTGGCGCACCGCCAGGACATAGGCCACCGCCGCCAGCCCGACGGCGCCCAGCAGCCCCGGAATGATGCCGGCCACGAACAGCTTGACGACCGACGAGCCGGACATGACGGCGTAGAGGATCATCGGAATCGACGGCGGGATGATGATGGCGAGGCTGGCCGCCGACGAGCTGACGGCCGCCGCGAACTCCTTGGAATAGCCGCGCTTCTTCATCGCCGGGATGAGGATGCTGCCCAGCGCCGCGACGTCCGCCACGGCCGAGCCGGAAATCTCGGCGAAGAACAGCGACGCGCCGATCGACACCATGGACAGTCCGCCGCGCACGAACCCCACCAGCGCCGTGGCGAAGGCGACCAGACGGCGCGAGATGGAGGACGCGTTCATGATGGCGCCGGCCAGGATGAACAGTGGCACGGCCAGCAGCGGGAAGTTGGTGGCGCCCTCGAACATCACCAGCGCCACGTTGGGCAGCATGTCGGCGCCCTGCACGATGGTGATGGTGATCATCGCCACCAGCCCCAGCGCCACCGCGATGGGGACGTTCAGCAGGACCAGCGCCAGCATCCCGGACAGCATGAACCCCAGCGTCATCGCGGCGCACCTCCGTGCAGGGCCTCGGTGGTCGTGCGGTTGGCGTTGGCGGCGTCGGCGTTGGCGGCGGCGTGCATCTGCGCCTCCTTGGCTTCGGCGTCGGCGAAGCCGGCCCCGCGCGCCTCGGCCAGCGCCTCGGGCAGGCGCAGCGCCTCGGCGGCCA
Source organism: Azospirillum sp. (assembly GCA_036401175.1). GTDB lineage: Bacteria > Pseudomonadota > Alphaproteobacteria > Azospirillales > Azospirillaceae > Azospirillum. The sequence continues at coordinate 14,036 of DASWVP010000373.1, forward strand.
TGAACAGCACGGCGCCGATGGGGATGACCGACTGGGTGAGTTGCGTCGGCACGGCGGGCAGGCTGACCAGCGTGTCGCCTTCCAGAATTTGCCAGACCTCCAGCCCGGTCCAGGCGAGCACGCCGAAGAACAGGAACACGCACGCCTCGGCGAGGATGGTGGCAGCGACCCGCCAGCGCGGCGGCATCAGGTTGACCACCTCCGGACAGCCGATGTGCGCCCCCTTCAAGGCCGCCAGCGCCGAGCCGTAGTAGGTGAGCCAGCACAGCCCGATGGCCGCCACCTCGTCGTACCAGACGAGCGAGTGCCCGGCCGCGCGGAACAGGAAGCCGGCGCAGACGATCAGCGCCAGACCGACGACAAGGGCGACGACGATGGTGTCGAGCACGCGCTCGAAGCCGTTGCGGATGACGCGTAGGGACATTCAGGGCTCCATCTTCTCCCTCCCCCGCCCCCGGCGGGGGAGGGAAGGGGCCCACGACGTGGGAAGGGTGGGGGCAACGGCCTGCCCGAGGATCCGCGAGTCGCTTGCGCCGCCTGCCACAATGGCCGCTGCCCCCACCCTGCCCGCTTCGCGGGCTTCCCTCCCCCTGCGGAGCAGGGGGAGGGAGTGATTACGACTTGCTCGCCAGGGCCAGGGCGCGGTCGACCAGGGCCTTGCCGTCGGGGACCTCCTTGGCGAACTCGTCGTAGATCGGCGCGCTCGCCTTGATGAAGGCGTCCTTGTCGGCCTCGTTCACCTGCATGCCGCCGTCCTTCAGCTTCTTCAGCAGATCCTCGTCGAGCTGGGCGGCGATGCGGTAGACGTCGTCCTGCGACTCGCGCGCCGCTTCGGTCACCGCCTTCTGCACGTCGGGCGGGTACTTGCTCCAGCTCCGGCCGGCGGTGAGGTAGGCGGGGGTGTAGACGTGGCCGGTCATCGACAGGTATTTCTGCACCTCGTAGAAGCGCGCGGGGTGGATCTGCGCCAGCGGGTTCTCCTGCCCGTCCATCACGCCGGTCTGCAGCGCCACGAACACTTCGGAAAAGGCCAGCGGGCTGGGGTTGGCGCCGTAGGCCTGGAACATCTTCACCCGCCACACGCCCTGCGGCACGCGCAGCTTGATGCCCTGCAGGTCGTCGGGCTTGACGATGGGGCCGCGGTTGTTGGTGATGTGGCGGAAGCCGTTCTCCCACACCGCCAGGACCTTGTAGCCCTCCTTCTCGGCCATCGGCGCCAGGGTGGGGGTGACGATCTCGTCGCGGATGCGCTTCATGTGCTCGCGGTCCTTGACGAGGTAGGGCATCTCGAACAGCCCGAACGCCGGCACCACCGACGACATGACGGTGGAGGGCAAGGCCATGTCGATGGTGCCCAGCTTCAGCTTCTTCATCATCTCGGTGTCGCCGCCGAGCTGGCTGGAGCCGTAGACGACGATCTTCGCCTTGTCGCCCAGTTTGGCGTTGGCGCGCTCGGCGAAGGCCAGCGCCGACTTCTCGAACAGCGAGCCGGGCTCGCCCACATGGCCCAGCTTGATCTCGGTCTGCGCCAGGGCCGGCGCCGCGACAAGCGACCCGGTCAGCAGTATGGAGGCGAACAGACTCCGGACGGCGTACATCGCATCTCCTCCCCAATTGGTTCGTTCTTTTGTCGTCACTCGGCGGCTTTGGCCGCGTCGCGCGTCTCGTTGCCCTGCAAATGCTGCATCGCCGCCGCCACGCCGCCGGCGCGGTGCGGGATGCCGGTGATCGCCAGACCCATCTCGACGCCGGTCAGCGTGCCCATCAGCGTCAGATCGTTGAAGTCGCCCAGGTGGCCGATGCGGAATACCTTGCCGGCCAGCCGGCCGAGCCCGGTGCCCAGCGACATGTCGAACCGCTCCAGGATCGCCGCGCGCAGGCGGTCGGCGTCGAACCCGTCCGGCACCACCACGGCGGTGAGCGAACTGGAATACTCGGCCGGGTCGGCGGCCAGCACCTCCAGCCCCCAGGCGCGCACGGCGCGTCGCGTCGCCTCGGCGTGGCGGTCGTGGCGGGCGAAGACGGTCTCCAGCCCTTCCTCCATCAGCATGGCGACGGCTTCCCGGAGGCCGTACAGCAGGTTTGTGGCGGGCGTGTAGGGGAAGAAGCCCTGGGCGCCGGCCTTCAGCATGTCCTCCCAATCCCAGTAGGAGCGCGGCAGGCGGTTGGTCTTCGACGCCGCCAGCGCCTTTTCCGACACCGCGTTGAAGCCCAGCCCCGGCGGCAGCATCAGTCCCTTCTGCGAGCCGGCGACGGTGACGTCCACGCCCCATTCGTCGTGCCGGTAGTCGATGGAGGCGAGCGACGAGATGGTGTCCACCAGGAACAGCGCGGGGTGGTTGGCGCGGTCGATGGCCTTGCGGATCAGCGGGATGCGGCTGGTGACGCCGGTGGAGGTCTCGTTGTGCACGGCCATCACGGCCTTGATCGTGTGGCCGCGGTCCTCGGCCAGGCGGGCCTCCACGGCGGCGGGGTCGATGCCGTGCCGCCAGTCGCCGGGCACGAACTCGCACGTGATGCCGAACTTGGCCGCGAGATTGCGCCACAGCGTGGCGAAGTGTCCGGTCTCGAACATCAGCACCGTGTCGCCGGGGGACAGCGTGTTGACGATCGCCGCCTCCCACGCGCCGGTGCCGGAGGACGGGTAGATGACGACGGGCTGCGTGGTGCCGAACACCGGGCGCACGTCGGCCAGCACCGCGCGCCCCAGCGCCTGGAACTCGGGGCCGCGATGGTCGATGGTCGGCCGGTCCATGGCGCGCAGGATGCGGTCCGGCACGTTGGTCGGGCCGGGAATCTGCAGGAAATGACGGCCGCTGCGCTGAGCCATGAAGCGCTCTCCTCCCCAGGGGCGAGAACTCGCGGGACTGGTGGTGGGAGTCGGCGCGCACTGGCCGTGTCCTCTTTTCCGTCATCCCCGCGAAGGCGGGGATCCATATTTCCCGACGACGCGGCGGAACCGGATGGATCCCCGCCTTCGCGGGGATGACGGTGGAAAAGAACGGGCGGCCGGTGATGTCCTCCCATGCCGAGACCAGACGCGGGTCCGTGGCCATTCGCGTTTGTTTGGTGCACTGACGGAATTCTGCATGCAAAATGCGTTCGTGCAATCAGGATTTTGCGTCCGGCCGCCGCACTGAAGTGGTAGGCGGGCCTGTGTCTTTCGAGGTATGACGGCGTAAGTTACCGGAAATAAACAGGAAATAAGCGAGCTGGCGGCGTCCGCCCGGCCGGACGCGCCGCCGGTCCGCCGTTTGTGTTTTGCATGCAAAATGCTATTCTGCCGGCAAGACCCCCACCGTCAGGAGCCTCCCCCCATGCCGCTCGATTCCCGCACGCCCGTGGCGCGCCCCTCCCGGATCGGCGATGGCGCGCTGGCCGCGCGGCTGAAAGGGGCGCTGGAGGGCGACGTGCTGTTCGACGCCTTCGCGCGCGGGCGCTACAGCACCGACGCGTCCATCTATCAGGTGGAGCCGGTGGGCGTGGTCGTACCCCGCCATGCCGGGGACGTGCGCGCCGCGCTCGCCATCGCGGCGGAGGAAGGCGTGCCGCTGCTGCCGCGCGGCGGCGGCACCTCGCAGTGCGGGCAGACGGTGGGCGCGGCGCTGGTCGTCGACACGTCCAGGCACCTCAACCGCGTGGTGTCGGTGGACGCGGCGGCCCGCGTCGCGGTGGTCGAGCCGGGCATCGTGCTGGACGAGTTGAACCGCCAGCTCAAACCGCACGGGCTGTGGTTCCCGGTGGACGTCTCGACGTCGGCCCAGGCGACCATCGGCGGCATGACGGGCAACAACTCCTGCGGCACGCGGTCCTTGCGCTATGGCAACATGGTGCACAACGTGCGCGCCATCGACGCGCTGCTGGCCGACGGCAGCGCCGTGCACCTGGACGGCGGCGCGCCGGACGGGCAGCGCCGCCGCGACCTGACCGACATCATGAAGGGCCTGCACGCCCGCGAGGCCGGGGAAATCGCCGCGCGCTTCCCCAAGGTTCGGCGGCGCGTCGGCGGCTACAACCTCGACCAGCTCGCGGGCGAGACGCCGAACCTCGCCAAGCTGCTGGTGGGGTCGGAGGGGACGCTGGCCTTCTTCGAGCGGATCGAGCTGCAACTGTCGCCGTTGCCCCGGCACAAGGTGCTGGGCGTCTGCCATTTTCCGACCTTCCGCACGGCCATGGAATCGGCGCGGCACATCGTGGCGCTGAAGCCGGCGGCGGTGGAGCTGGTGGACCGCACCATGATCCGGCTGGGCCGCGACATCCCGCTGTTCCGCGCCACCATGGACCGCTTCATCATGGGCGAGCCGGACGCCCTGCTGCTGGTCGAGTTCGCCGGCGACGACCGCGACGTCGAACTCGCCAACCTGGAACGGCTGGTCGAGCTGATGGGCGACCTGGGCCTGCCCGGTTCGGTGGTGGAGGCGACCGAACCCGCCTTCCAGGCGGCGATCTGGGAGGTGCGCAAGGCCGGGCTGAACATCATGATGTCGATGAGGACGGAGGGCAAACCCGTCTCCTTCATCGAGGATTGCGCCGTTCCGCTGGAACACCTCGCCGACTACACGGAGCGGCTGACGGCGGTGTTCGCCCGGCACGGCACGACGGGAACGTGGTACGCGCACGCCTCGGAAGGCTGTCTGCACGTGCGGCCCGTGCTGAACCTCAAGCAGGAGCTTGAGGTGAAGAAGATGCGCGCCATCGCCGAGGAGGCGTTCGCGCTGGTGCGCGAATACAAGGGCTCCCACTCCGGCGAGCATGGTGACGGGCTGGTGCGGTCCGAGTTCCACGAGCCGATGTACGGCGCCCGGCTGGTGCGGGCGTTCGGCGAGGTGAAGGCGGCGTTCGACCCCGCCGGCCTGTTCAACCCCGGCAAGATCGTCGACCCGCCGCGCATGGACGACCGCTCGCTGTTCCGCTTCAAGCCGGGCTACGCGGCGGCCCCGGTGCGGACGGCGCTGGACTGGTCGGAGTGGAACGGGTTCCTGGGCGCGGCCGAGATGTGCAACAACAACGGCACCTGCCGCAAGAACGACGCGGCCGTCATGTGCCCGTCCTACCGCGCCACGAAGGACGAGCAGCACGTGACGCGCGGGCGGGCCAACACGCTGCGCCTCGCGCTCAGCGGGCAGTTGGGGGCGGACGCGCTCACCTCGGACGGGCTGTACGACACGCTGGACCTGTGCGTGAGCTGCAAGGGCTGCAAGCGCGAGTGCCCGACCGGCGTCGACATGGCGCGCATGAAGATCGAGTTCCTGCACCATTACCGCCAGCGCCACGGCGTGCCGTTGCGCGAGCGCATGGTGGCGGAGCTGCCGCGCTACGCGCCGCTGGCGTCCAAGGTGGGCTGGCTGTTGAATCTGCGCGACCGCATTCCCGGCCTGCCGGCGCTGATGGAGCGGCTGACCGGCTTCAGCCGCCACCGGCCGCTGCCGCGCTGGCACCGCGATCCATATCGCGAGCCGGAGCGGACGGCACCGGGCACGGCGGGGGAGGTCGTGCTGTTCGCCGACTGCTTCAACCGGTGGTTCGAGGCGGACAACGCGCGCGCGGCGGTGACGGTGCTCAGCGCCGCCGGCTACACCGTGCACCCGCTGCTGCCCGCCGACGGCGAACGGCGCCCGCTGTGCTGCGGCCGCACCTACCTGTCGGCCGGGCTGGTGGAGCAGGCGCGGGCGGAGCAGACGCGCCTGCTGGCGGCGCTGAAGCCGTTCGTCGAGCGCGGCGTGCCGGTGGTCGGGCTGGAGCCGTCGTGCCTGCTGACGCTGCGCGACGAGATCAAGGCCGTGGTGCCCGGCTGCGAAGCCGACAAGATCGCCGCGCACGCCGTGCTGTTCGAGGAGTTCCTGGACGGGCTGCACGCCGCCGGACGGCTGAAGCTGCCGTTGAAGGCCCTTCCGGTCCGCCGCGCCTTGCTGCATGGTCACTGCCACCAGAAGGCGTTCGGCGTGATGGGGCCGGTCGAGCGGGTGTTGGCGCTGATTCCCGGCCTGGAAGTGTCGACCATCCAATCGAGCTGCTGCGGCATGGCCGGCGCCTTCGGCTATCAGGCGGAGCATTACGAGGTGTCGATGGCGATGGGGGAGATGGGGGTGCTGCCGGCCGCGCGCGCCGCCGGGCCGGACGAGGTGCTGGTCGCCGACGGCACGAGCTGCCGCCACCAGATCAAGGACGGCGCCGGCAAGGACGCGGTGCACGTCGCCGTGCTGCTGGCGCAAGCACTGGAGAATGCATCTTGACCCGCATCGTCCGCGCCAGCCTGCACGAGGAGGTCGTCGGCCGCCTGCGCGAGATGATCGTGGAGGGCGAGCTGCCGCCCGGCGAGCGCCTGAACGAACGCGAACTGTGCGCGCTGTTCGGCATCTCCCGCACGCCGCTGCGCGAGGCGCTGAAGGTGCTGGCGAGCGAGGGGCTGGTCGTCCTGCTGCCCAACCGCGGCGCCCGCGTCACCCGGCTGACCCGGCGCGACATCGAGGACATGTTCCAGGTGATGGGTGCCTTGGAGGCGCTGTCCGGCGAACTGGCGTGCGAGCGCATCACCGACGGCGCGGTGGAGGAGGTGCGGGCGCTGCACTACGAGATGCTGGCGCACTACGCGCGGCGCGACCTGCGCAACTATTTCAAGCTGAACGAGGCGATCCACCGCGCCATCCTGGCCGCCGCCGACAATCCCGTCCTGACCGGCATGTACCAGAGCCTCGCCGGCCGCATCCGCCGCGTGCGCTTCATCGCCAACATGTCCCGCGAACGCTGGGACGAGGCGGTGCGCGAGCATGAACGCATCCTGGACGCGCTGGCCAAGCGCGACGGCGCCGGGCTGGCGCGCCTGCTGCGCGAGCATCTGGAGCACAAGTGCGAGGTGGTGGTGGCGTCGGACGTGATCGAGGCGGGGGAGGCCTCCGCTGCCGAAACACTTGCCCCCACCCCAGCCCTCCCCCGCTGGGCGGGGGAGGGAGCCTGAAAAATCCCTCGACCATTCGCATCGCCGGCCGCACAAAGGCGTTCACGAATATCCGCAGGCATGTTCGGAGCAGACGGTGAACCGGTCCTTCATGATCGCGCACCGGGTCGTCTTCCGCGACCCGTCCTGTTACGCGTCCTTTCCGTCCGTGGCGACGCGGGCCGACGGGGTGTCGCTCGTCGCCTTCCGGCGCGCCCGCGACCACCGCTGGCTGCGTGGGGAGGAGTACCGGCGCACCGAGAACGGCTTCGACAACGTCGATCACCTGGACAGCCGCTCGCAGGCCGTGATCGTGACGGTGTCGCCGGACGGCGCGCCGCTGGCGCCGCCGCTGCCCCTGCCGCCGGACGCGCAGGCCGCCGACCAGGACGCCAGCCTGCTGGTGCTGCGCGACGGGCGCGTCGTGCTGACCGGCTTCTGCTGGTACCCGCTGCCGGCCAAGGACGGCGAGGCGCTGCGCGCGCGCGGCA
>DASWVP010000374.1:0-5164 GCA_036401175.1 Azospirillum sp.
GGTTCGGCTCCAGCGTGCGGCCACTTCGCGCGGCGTGCTGGGCGAACGCGGTTTCGGCGCGCTCGGGTCCCACGAAGCGGGCGACGATGCGCTGCAGCTCGCCCACCGTGGCGCTGCCGCGCCACTGGCCGGCGGCGGACGCCGCCTCGCCCTTCTGCTCGTACACCTCGACGAAGGAGGTCGCCTGCGCCCGCTCCCCCAGGCTCGGCCGGTCGAGCAGGGAGACGGCGACGTACAGGCCGATGTTGGCAAGCCCGCTCCAGAACAGCGCGTGCGTCAGCGGGTCCAGCCCGTCCAGGCCGAACAGCGCGTACGGGCGCAGCAGGTCGATTCCCCACGGCCCCGCCTCGATGAAGGTGGCCGGCAGCCAGCCCGAGCGGGCGAAGGACGGCAGCAGCAAGGTGTACGCCCAGGCCAGGATGCCGGCGCTCAGCCCCGCCAGCGCGCCGCGCCGGGTGGCGCCGGTCCAGTAGATGCCCCCCACCAGCGGCGGCGCGAACTGCGCCACCCCGCAGAACGAGATGAGCCCGATGGCGACCAGCGCGTACGCCGAACCGGCGAAGCGGAAGTACGCGTACCCCAGCAGCAGGATGGCGACGATCGCCACGCGGCGGATCAGCAGCAGCAAGGGCGACAGGTCGGCCGAACGCTCCAGCTCGGCATGGCGGAAGCGCAGCAGCAGCGGCATGACGAGGTCGTTGCACACCATGGTCGACAGCGCGATCGCTTCGACGATGATCATCCCCGTCGCCGCCGACAGTCCGCCGACGAAGGCGAACAGCGCCAGCGCGTCCTGCCCCGCCGCCAGCGGCAGCGCCACCACGAAGACATCGGGGTCGACGCCGCGACCGGGGAAGTGCAGCAGCCCCGCCACAGCCACCGGCAGCACGAACAGGTTGATCAGCAGCATGTACAGCGGGAACAGCCACAACGCGCGCGTCAGGTGCCGCTCGTCCACGTTCTCGATCACCATGACCTGGAACTGGCGCGGCAGGCACAGCACCGCCGCCATCGCCAGCAGCGTGTTGGTCAGCCACGCCCCGTCGCCCAGCGCAGGCGCCGTGGTGAACAGGCGGGCGATCTCCGGATGCTCCAGCGCGCGGCCGAACAGGTCCCCCGCCCCCTGGTACAGGCCCCACACGACGAAGCCGCCGACACCCAGGAAGGCCAGCAGCTTGACCACGGATTCGAAGGCGACGGCGGCGACCATGCCCTCGTGGTGCTCGGCCGCGTCGATGTGGCGGGTGCCGAAGACGATGGCGAAGGCGGCCATCAGGACGGCCACGTAGAACGCGTTGTCCAGCACGAAGGGCTGGCTCAGCCCGCCGGTGGTGCCGGTTGGGTCGCTGCCCGTCAGCACGTCGAAGCTGACCGACACGGCCTTGAGCTGCAGGGCGATGTAGGGGGTGACGGCGATGACGGCGGTCACCGCGACCAGCGCCGCCAAGCCCTGGCTCTTGCCGTAGCGCGACGCCAGGAAGTCGGCGATGGAGGTGGAGCGCTGCACCTTGGCGACGCGCAGGATCTTGCGCAGCACCAGCGGTCCCAGCAGCATCAGCAGGGTGGGCCCCAGGTAGATCGGCAGGAACCCGATGCCCAGCGACGCCGCCCGCCCGACCGACCCGTAGAAGGTCCAGGTCGTGCAGTACACCGCCAGCGACAACGCGTACACGTACGGCGACGCGATGACGCTGCGCCCCCCGTCCGCCCGCCGGTCCGCCCAGTACGCCACGGCGAACAGCACGGACAGGTACGCGAACGACGTGGCGACGACGGTGGGCCAGGGCATGGCTCAGCCCCCGCGTTCGACGTGCAGCGCGGTGAACAGGATGACCACGGCCCAGACGGCGAAGATGTAGACGTACAGCAGCGGCAGGCCCAGCACCGTGTCGCCGGCGCCGAACACCCGCAGCAGCGGCGGGTTGAAGGCCACCAGACCCAGCAGCAGCACGGCGAAAAGACGGTCCAGCCCGGAGCGGCCACGCCCCGGGGCGGGGGGCGTATCCGGGCCGGGCGCGCTCAAAAGACGCGCTCCCGCTGCGCCAGCTCGACCAGGATGTTGGCGCCGCGGATGGCGTCGTCCAGCGTGCGGACGTCGCGCTCGCGCAGCATGTCGATCATGCGCAGGAACACCGCGGCGGTGACCAGACTGTCGCCCAGCGCGGTGTGGCGGTCCACCACCTCGATCCCCAGGCGCTGGGCGATGCCGTCCAGCGTGTGGTCGCCGTCGTCACCCTGCAGCATGCGCGACAGCAGCATGGTGTCGAGCACCGGGCAGTCGAAGCGCACGCCCGCCGCCTTTTCCTTCATCTTCAGGAATTTCAGGTCGAAGGCGGCGTTGTGGGCGACGATGACGGCGCCCGAGACGAAGGCGCGGAACTGCGGCAGCACCTGGGCGATGGACGGCTTGTCGGCCACCATGTCGTCGGTGATGTGGTGGAAGGGGATCGATTCCGGCGGGATCCTGCGGCCGGGGTTGACCAACTGGTTGAAGGTCTCGCCGGTCAGGATGCGGCCGTTGACGATGCGCACGGCGGCGATCTGGATGATCTCGTCGCCGCCCGAGGGCGACAGGCCGGTGGTCTCGGTGTCGAAGACGACGTAGTGCAGCGCCTCCAGCGGCGTGCGGCCCAGCTCGCTGGTGGCCAGCGGCTGGTGCAGCAGCGAGAAGTCGAAGAACTCCGGCCGCGCCGTGGTGCGCGCGGCGGCGGCGGCCACGGCGTGCGCGGTGGGCGGGGACAGGGCCGGCGGCAGCGGCACGCGCAGGCGCGCGCAGCCCTCGCGGCCTTTCGGCGCCTCGCTCCACAGCGTGCTCTTGTGGTGCATCAACACGTCGCCGACGGTCAGGCCGCCCAGCGCGTCGGGCAGCGGGTGGTCGAGCCAGCCGTCCACCGTGCCGCTGGGCAGCGGCGTGCCCCGCCATGTGACGTCCAGGTAGACCCATTGCCCCTCGTGCTCGGCCGACAGGTCAAAGCCGGCGACGCCGGTCAACCCGTGGATCTGCCGGATCAGATGGTCGAACAGCACGACGAGGCTGTAGCTGTCGCAATGCAGCCACTGCGGCAGGCCGGTCAGCGTCACGCCATAGCCGGCCTCCGCCCCCACCCGGTGGCGGATGAGGTTGCCCAGGTTGGAGGAATGGATGTCGCTCATCGGCCAGGAGCCGGTCATCACGCTGCGATAATCGGCGGTGACCTGCTCCAGCCGGTCTGACAGCGCGTTGCAGGACTCCAGCATCGCCGTCTCGAAGCAGCGGCGGTTCTCGGCGTCAAGGTCGGGGGTGTCGGCCAGCGTCTCCAGCGCCGCCCGCAGGTTGGCGATGGGGCCGCGAATGCCCTCCGTCGCCTCGCGCAGCAGCCGGTCGCGCTGGCCCAGCGCCGCCAGCTCGCCGGTGGCGTCCTGCAGGGTGACGACGTAGCCGGTGATCACCGGCGGCGCGTCGGGATCGCCGCCGTCCTGGCCGCCGTCCTGGAGAATGACGCTCATGCGCCCTTCCAGCAGGATGCGGCCGTCCACCGTGCCGCCGACGAACTGCGCCGTGGTGCCGTGCGCGTGCGTGCGGTGCCGCCCCTCGCGCACGCGTAGGGTCAGGCGTTCCAGCGTGTGGGTGATCGGCTCGGCCAGCACGAAGTGCAGCAGCGAGCGGCCCAGCCCCAGGTCGCCGGTCAGCCGCAGCAGGTCGAGGACCGTCTGGTTGTACAGCAGGATCTGGTGCTTGAGGTTGCAGACCAGCACGCCTTCGTGCAGGTCGCGCAGGATGGTGCCCAGGCGGCCCTTCTGCTCCTCCGCCTTGGCGGTGGATTCGGCGACCGCGCGGTCGATGTCGCGCCGCGCCCCCGCCAGCTTGTCGCCCAGCGTGTTGACGGCGCGCGCCAGCAGCGCCAGATCGCCGTAGCGTTCCACCGGCACGCGCGCGGCGGCGGTGCCATGGGCGATCATCGCGGCCTCGCGGGCCAGCGTCTGCCCGGCGCGCAGCAGATGGCGGTCGACCACCCACCACAGCCCGCCGATGGTGGCGGCCGAGGCGGCGGCCATCAGCACGGCGTAGGTGGTGAGCGGGTCGGGCGTGGCGTCGCGCAGCGCCCAGCCGGCGCCGGCCGACAGCGCCACGAGGGCGGCCCCGGCGGCGCGGAAGGCGAGCGGCACCAGACGGCGCGGCGCCGGAGCAGCGGGCGCGGGCGGCGGGGTGGCTTCGGTGCCGGCGTCGGCGCTCGGCAGGGTCACGGGTGCGCCCCCGTCGTGTGGTCCTGCGGCTGGCCCTGCGGGTCGAGGTACTTGCGCACGGTGGCGACGAGGTCGCGGGTCGAGAACGGCTTGGTGATGTAGTCGGTGGCGCCCAGCGCCATGCCCTTCTGCCGCTCCACGTCGCGGCTTTTGGCCGTCAGCATGATGATCGGCAGGTCCTTGTGCGCCGGGTTGGCGCGCAACGACTGGCAGACGTCGAAGCCGTCGCGCTTGGGCATCATCGCGTCGAGCAGGATGAGGTCGGGTGCCGCCGCCTCGACCGCCTGCATCGCCTCTTCCCCGTTGCGGGCCACGCGCACGTCGTAGCCGGCCTTCTGCAACAGGACCTGCAGGGAAAGCACGATGCTCGGCTCGTCATCGGCGACCAGGATCGTCGGCTTCATGACGGCGCGTCCTCCGTTCGGTTGGCCGCGTCGGGCCAATCTTGTTGTTTGTATAAAGGTATAGCCAGCACGCCCCTATGGTAGCGGCATCAACGATAACAGATCAAGCCGAAGCCCTTCCCCGCGTAGGGGGGAAGGGAACACGCCCGGCGCGCACGTTCAGCGCGCGTTGACGACCATGGGGGACAGGCCGAAGCTGGCCTTCAACTCGCCGGCGACGCGGGCGGCGTCGTCCCTGGAGTCGTAGGCGCCGACGCGCACGACCTTCCATTGCGTCTGCGCGGCGTCCGTCCAGTCCATGGTGTAGGCGCGGAAGCCCTTGGCGGCGAGCTTGCCGCTCAACGCCTCGGCGTTCTCCGCCTTCTGGAAGGAGCCGAGCTGCACCGCGAAAGCGCCGGACGGGGCTGTGGCCGGGCGGGCGGCGGCGGGGCGTTCGCCCGCCGTCTCGGCGGTGCGGGCCTTGCGGATGTCGCGGACGCGCGGCGCCGGCTTGGGCGACAGCATGGCCTGAAGCTCCGCCGTGTCCGGCTTGGCCG
>DASWVP010000375.1:0-5645 GCA_036401175.1 Azospirillum sp.
AAGATTCCGCCGATGCCGCAGGAACCGCCGCCCGTTCCTGCAACCACCCTGCAACCATCCCGGAGCGTACCGGCGGCTGCCCGAGCGTGCCAGAGGCCAAAAGGGTTAGAGGTAAGCCACTGATATTCCTTGTTGTGGCGACATAGAGCGAAATCGGTGCGGAAACCGGCAACTGATTCGTAATCAGTAGGTCCGGGGTTCAAATCCCTGTTGCGGCACCAGTTTCGAGAGGGCTCGGTAGCTTAGGCTGCCGGGCCCTTTTCCGTTCAGAAATGCACCGCGCCCGGCGTCAGCCAGCCGAGCAGCGAGAAGGCCGTGCCGAGGAGGCCCAGCCCGCCGGCGATCCAGGCCAGCGGCAGGAAGCTGGTGATCACCGTGGCCGAGGCCAGCACGATGGCGATCTGGAAGGCGGCCGAGCCGTACTCGTACAGGTGATAGGCGTGCATGGCGTGGTCGCGCCGGTGCTCGGCCTCCTTGGCGCGGGCGACCAGCTCCTTGCGGCCCTCGTTGGTCTCCGGCTCGCTGTCGTAGCGTTTGGCCGTCGCCTGCCAGCCGTCGATCTGCTTCTGGATGGCGGCGCGCCGCGCCTCCGGCAGGTCAGGCGCCAGCAGATCGAACTGCGCGGTCTCGGCCGCCGTGCGCAGGGTGGTCATGCGGATCGTCTTGGCCTGATAGAAAGCCCAGAGGTCGTTGGCCTCGACGTTGCGGGTGATGCCTTCGGTCTGCGCGCTCTTGCCGGCCGCCTCGGAAATCGCCAGCAGGGCGGCCAGGGCGGAGATCAGCAGGCCGATGCGGCGGTTGATGCTGCTGCCGGTATGGTGGCCATGCGCGGCCCCCTCGATCTTCTCGTGACGCTCCAGTGCTTCCATAGCGTATCCTGTTTCCGGCCCCGGTTCCTGTCGGACGCGGACGGAAGATGCCTCGTTCGATCGGGGAGCGCCAGCACTTGCGCGGACGGGGCCCGACCCTTTAATCAGGGTCCCCATTCCGACCAACAGGGACAGCATCATGCGCGCCTTCGCCGGCCAGCACTCCGACCGCGCCACCATCAAGCGCACCCCCGAGCAGAAGCAGCTCCAGCTCCGCCAGCTCAAGGAGCAGCTCGCCGCGCTGAAGAGCCACGCGGCCGAGACCCTGCGCGCCTCCCTGGCCAAGCGGATCGCCGAGCTGGAAAAGGAACTCGCATCCGGCCCGCAGCCCAAGCCGAAGCAGGGATGACGAACCCATGAGCGCCAACGGCACGGCACCGGCGCGGCGCGGCCTCGCCGATCAGGCGTGGCTGCTGCTGATGCTGCCCGGCCTGTTCTGGGCTGGCAACGCCGTGCTGGGCCGCGCCGTGGCCGGCGAGGTGCCGCCGGTGGCGCTCGCCTTCTGGCGCTGGGCGCTGGGGGCGCTGATCGTGCTGCCCTTCGCCTGGCGTCACCTGCCGCACGACCTGCGCACCATGGCCCGGCACTGGCCGGTCATGCTGGTGATGACCGCGCTGGGCATCGGCGTCTTCAACACCTTCCTCTACATCGGGCTGGGCACCACCACGGCGCTGAACGCGGTGATGATGCAGTCGGCGATGCCGGTGATGATCGTGCTGATGAGCCTCGTCCTGTTCGGCGAGACGCTGACGGCGCGCCAGGGACTGGGCATCGCCGTGTCGCTGGCCGGCGCGCTGACGCTGATCGCCCGCGGCGACCCCGACACGCTGACCGCCCTGCAATTCAACCGCGGCGACCTGTGGATCATGGCCGCCGTGCTGGCCTACGCCGCCTACACCGTGCTGCTGCGCAAGCGGCCGAACGTGCACGGCCTCAGCTTCATCGTCGCCACCTTCGCGGTGGGGGCGCTGATGCTGCTGCCCTTCTATGTGGCCGAGAGCCTGGGGGGACGGCCGCTGGTGCTGCACCCCACGGCGCTGGGGGCCATCGGCTATGTCGCGGTGTTCCCGTCGATCCTGGCCTATCTGGCGTTCAACCGGTCGGTGGCGCTGGTCGGCGCCAACACGGCGGGTCTGGCCATCCACCTCGTGCCGGTGTTCGGCGCCATCCTGTCCATCCTGCTGCTGGGCGAGCAGCCGCACTGGTACCACGCCGCCGGCATCGCCCTGATCGCCGCCGGCATCGCCCTGGCGACGCGCCGCAAGCGCTACACGTAGCCCAGACGGCGCGGCAGCCAGAGCGATATCTCCGGCACGAAGGTGACGAGCATCAGCGCGCCCAGCATCGCCAGCACCATCCACATCACCCATCGCACCGTCGATTCCATGGTGATGCCGGCGACGCGCGTGGTGACCATCAGGTTGACGGCCATGGGCGGGGTGAACTGGCCGATGGCGAGGTTGGTGGTGACCATCACGCCGAACCACACCGGGTCCCAGTGGAACGCCATCATGATCGGCGTCAGCAGCGGCAGCAGGATCAGGAAGATCGATACCGCGTCCAGCAGCATGCCAAGCCCCAGCAGCGCCACGTTCAGCAGCAGCAGCACGGTGATCTCGCTGCCGGTCGCGGCGATGGCGGCCTGCGCCACGCGGTCGAAGGCGCCCATGGTGCTGCCGGCCCAGGCGAAGACGCTGGACAGCGCGATGATCAGCAGCACCACCGCCGACATCTCCGCGGCCTCCGCCATCACCTCGTACACCATGCGCCAGGTCAGCGTGCGGTAGATGAAGACGCCCACCGCGAAGCCGTAGAACACGGCGACCACCGCCGCTTCCGTCGGCGTGAAGACGCCGGCGCGCAGGCCGCCCAGGATGATCACCGGGGCCAGCAGGCCCCAGATCGCCTTGCGCAGGCTGCCCCAGAAGGGCGGGCGCGGCCCGGCGTCGATCAGGCCGAAGCCGTGCCGGCGCGACAGCCACACCGTGGGCACCACCAGCGACAGCCCGGCCAGCAGGCCGGGGAACAGCCCGGCGGCGAACAGCGCCGGCACCGACGCCTGCGGCACCAGCACCGAATAGATGATGAAGGCCACCGACGGCGGGATCAGGATGGCGGTCGCTGCCGCCGCCGCGATGACGCTGGCCGAGAAGGCGCGCGGGTAGCCGGCGGCCCGCATGGACGGGATCATCACCGTCGCCACCGCCGCCGCGTCGGCCGGGCCGGAGCCGGAGATGCCGCCCATCACCATGCACACCAGGATCGCCACCACCGCCAGCCCGCCGTTCTTCGAACCGACGATGGAGGAGGCGAAGGTGACCATCTGCTTGGCGACGCCCGCGCGTTCGAAGATCAGGCCGGCCAGGATGAACACGGGAATCGCCAGCAGCGGATACTTGGCGATGCCGGCGTAGACGTTGGTGGGCACCGACATGATGCCCAGGTTCGCATCGAAGATCGCCAGCGTGCCGGCCAGCCCCAGCGCCACCGCCAGCGGCGCGCCGAGCAGCATGAGGGCGAGGAATCCGAGGAACAGCAGCGTGACGGCCATCCGCTCAGTCTCCCCGCACGGCGCGCGCGATGCGGCCCAGGATGCGCAGCGCCACGACCACGGACAGGATCGGCAGCCACACGGTGTAGAGCCACTGCGGGTTGCCCAGGCCCGGCGACGTCTCCTCGAAGCGCCAGTGGTCGTAGGCGAGCCGGCCGCCGTACCAGACGAGGAAGCCGAACATGACCAGCGCGGCCGTCCAGGCGATGGTTTCGGTGACGCGGCGCGCCCCCCGCGGCAGACGGTCGACCAGGAAGGTGATGCGGATGTGCCGGTCGGCCGCCACCGCCACCGCCGAGCCGAACAGCGTCATCACCACCATGAGGAAGATCGAATACTCCTCGGTGAACGCGAAGGAATAATCGGTGAAATAGCGCGCCAGCACGTTGGCGAAGGTGATGACGCACAGCCCCGCCATCGCCAGGGCGGACAGCGCGCGCTCCAGCGTGACCGGCACGCGGGTCTTGGGCGGGGCCGTCGCCAGCCCGGCTTCGAGGAGGTCGGAACTCATGGGGGATCTTGAACCTTGCGAAGTGCTTGCCCCCACCCGGCCTGCGCTGGCGCTCAGCCACCCTCCCCCGCTGCGCAGGGGAGGGGTTTGGGGTGGGGGCAAGCGACGCGGTTACTTCCGGTTGGCGATCGCCGTCTCGGCTTCCTTGACGAGGTCCGGACCGATGGTCTTGGTCCACTTCTCGTACACGGCCTGCGTCGCCTTCTTGAACGGCGCCTTCTCGGCGTCGCTCAGCTTGACGATCGCGACGCCCTGCGCCTGAATCTCCTTGAGCAGGGAATCGTCGGCGGCGGTGATGCCCTTGCGGGCGATCGCCACCTCGTCCTTGGCGGCCTGCACGGCGGCGGCGCGCACCGCCTCCTGATCCTCCTTGGACCAGGAATTCCAGACCTCCTTGTTGACCACGAAGATCAGCGGGTCGGCGACGTAGCCCCACAGCGTCAGGTTCTTCTGGCCCAGCGACGGCATCTTGGCGGCGTAGAAGATCGCCAGCGGGTTCTCCTGCCCGTCGACCGCGCCGGTGGACAGCGCCGGCTGCGCGTCGGCCCAGCTCATCTGCGTCGGGTTGGCGCCGAGCGCGGTGAAGGTATCGAGGAACAGCGGCGAGCCGACGACGCGGATCTTCATGCCCTTCAGGTCGTCCGGCGTGCGGATCGGCCGCTTGGAGTTGGAAATCTCGCGGTAGCCGTTCTCGCCCCAGGCCAGCGGCACCACGTCCTTGGTGGCCAGCAGATCGAACAGCTTGGCGCCGACCGTGCCCTGCGTCAGCGCGTCGATCGCCTTCTCGTCCGGCATCAGGAACGGCAGGGAGAAGAGGTTCAGCTCCTTCACCTGCGGCGACCAGTTGATGGTCGAGCCGATGGCGAGGTCGATGACCCCCTGGCGCAGCGCCGTGAATTCCTTGGTCTGGTCACCGTTCACCAGCGACGCGCCGGGGTACATCTTGATGTTGATGCGCCCGCCGGTCTTCTCCTTGACCAGCTCGGCCCAGCGCTCGCCGCCCTTGCCCCAGGGGAAGGCGTTGCCGACGACGGTGGACAGCTTGTACTCGGCCTTGTAGTCGGCGGCCCACGCCTTGCCGAAGACGGCGGCGCCCGGCAGCGCCAGCACGGCCACGGCCAGACCGGCCAGCACGGCTTTCACGGATTTCATGGACTTCCTCCCCATACGACTTCTGATCCGAAGGCGCGATGGTATCAGGCGCCGCCGTTCCAGGCCACAACCGAGGGAGGCGCCGTGGGGAGGCGCCGGAAGCCGCGCAGCAAGAAGGCCGCAGTCACGGGTGCTGGCTGCGGCCGAGTTGCCGACGGGAGTTGTTTTCCAAAATGTGGGGGAATTGTTCAATGGGAACAACGTGCAATTCCGAATGGTCGCTTACACTTTCGCGTGGATTGAAATGGCGGCGGGGCCGGCACTGCCCGGCGCATCCGGATTTGACCGCCACCACCGCGACGCCGACAATGCGCGCTTCACCACTCCCTCGATGGGCACGGCCGGAATGAGACGCAGGATTTTCAGGATCGCCCGCGACGGGATCGCCGCGGCGCTGCTCACGGTGGCCGTGGGCCTGCCCGCGTCGGCGACCATGCTGGGCACCAACCCCAGCGAATGCGACATCGCCCGCGCCCTGCTGGGCACCGCCGGCCCCGGCTGCCCACCGGCCACGGCGCGGGCCCCCGCGCCGGTCCCCACCCTGACGCCGCCATCGCCGCCA
>DASWVP010000376.1:0-19736 GCA_036401175.1 Azospirillum sp.
GGCGCACGCGCGCGAGGACGCGCGCCGATTCGCCCGCTGGTTCACCGCCGTGGCCGCCGGGGCGGCGCTGATCGCCATCCTGTGGAACGGCCTGCCGGCCCTGCAGGTGCCGCCCTGCGGTTAACGGCCTGCGCTTAACCCCGGACCTTCGCCAGCAGCGGCGCGGCGACCTTGTGGACCAGCGGGATCAGCACGGCGCCGGCCAGCAGGCCGAAGACACCAGCGGCGGCGGCGCTCACGAACCATTCGACCAGCCCGGCGACCGCCGGAACGGCGTGGCCGGCGGCCACGGCCGCGTCGTGGATGGCGTGGCCCAGCGCCGGCAGGCCATAGCCCTCCAGCGCGTGGATGATGATTCCGCCGCCGACCCACAGCATCGCCGCCGTGCCGATCAGGGCGAGAACCTTGAGGAAGACCGGCATGCCAAGCACCAGCCCGCGACCGAGACCCTTGGTCACCGGCCGCAGCGCCCGGTCGGCGCCGCCCGGCGGCGTGTCGCCCGTGCGGCGCAGGCCGAGCAGGCTGGTGACGGGGCGGTCGTTCAGCGCCAGCGCCACCCCGGCGTCGTCCGCCTTCACCACCAGTGCCACCACACCGTAGACCAGCAGGGTGATGCCGATGCCGACGACGGCGAGGATCAGCGCCTGCGACCAGATCGAGGGGGTCTCGGCGGCGACGGTGGACAGGGTGATGGCCATGATCTCGGCCGACAGGATGAAGTCCGTCTTGATCGCGCTGCCGACCTTCTCGTCCTCCATCCGCTTCGCGTCCTGGCCGGCGTCCACGGTCACGCCGGGGATCTCGCCGCCGTGGCCATGGTGTTCGGCGTGCGGCCACAGCGCCTCGTAGACCTTCTCGGCGCCCTCGTAGCACAGGTAGGCGCCGCCCAGCATGAGCAGCGGCGTGATCGCCCAGGGCGCCGCGAAGCTGAGCGCCAGCGCCGCCGGCAGCAGGAACAGCAGCTTGTTCTTCAACGAACCCAGCGCGATCTTGCCGATGATCGGCAACTCGCGCTCGGCGGCGAAGCCGACCACGTAGCGCGGCGTGACGGCCGCGTCGTCGACCACGATGCCGGCGGCCTTCACTCCCGCCCGCGAGGCCTGCGCGGCGGCATCGTCCAGCGACGCGGCGGCGACCTTCGCCAGGCTGACGACATCGTCGAGCAGTGCGATCAATCCGGTGCTCAAGGCGAACGCTCCATCCCGCCGCGTGCGAACCCAGCCCCGTAAGCTCGGGCCCTGCGTTCAACATCGCAATACGAGGAACGTCTTACCCCGGCACCGCCCCGTCGCGCCAGCGCAACCTTGACCGGTGGCGATGCTGCACCCGCGACCTACGGGGCGACGCCGATCCGGCAAAACCCGGTTGTCCGAAGCAGCCCGTGGCGTCACATTCCGTGGCGGAACAGAAGGATCGCCCGGCACCCATGCCTCGCCTCGGATTGCGCCTGACGCCCCACGGGCATCTTCTGCCGGATACCGCCGAGGACGCGCCCGTTCTGGACGAGGCGGTCGCGCGGCGGCTTGCCGACGCCTTCGCGCGCGGCACCGGGCACGGCCTCGTCCAGCTCGGCGCGGGCGAGATCGGGCACGCCCTGCCGCCCGTCTTCGTCTGGTGGCGCGACTTCGCGGCGCGCTACGTCGGCGCGCTGCGCCTCCACGCGCCGGCGAGCGGCACGGATGGCGCGCCGCCCGCCGTGCCGCCGCCGGAGGACGCCGACATCGCGGCGCTGGTGCAGGGCGCCCCCATGATGCCGGGGGCGGAGTACCTGAGCGCCGAGGTGCTGCGGGCGCTGTGGGAGGAGATGGGGGCGGCGTTCGCCGACTCGCTGGCGCGCTCCGGGGCCGACCTGCAGAGCGTCCTCAAGGGGCTGAACCCCGCCTGGAATCTCGTCGGGCGGGTGCACTTCAACCTTGCGGAGAACCGGCGCGACCCGGAACGGCCCTTCGCCTTCATGGCGACCTACACCACGCGCCTGTCGGCGCAGGCCAAGGCCCAGCACGTGCCGCTCGGCCAGGCGCTGCGCGAGTATTCCGGGGCGGCCAACCGGGACGGGCTGCTGTCGCTGCTGCTGCCGGTGCAGCGCGCCGCCGAACGCTGCGGCTGGCTGAAGGCGATGGTGGATGCGGGGGAGATCTTCCATCCCCTGCGCTGGTCGCCGGAGGAGGCCGCGCGGTTCCTGTCCGCCGTGCCCGATCTGGAAAGCGCCGGTGTCGTCGTGCGCATGCCGGCCAACTGGCACGCCAACCGCCCGGCGCGCCCGCAGGTCACGGCGACGGTGGGGAAGCGGGAACCGTCCGAGGTCGGCCTGGACGGGCTGCTCGACTTCCAGATGGACGTGACGCTGGACGGCGAACCGCTGTCCGACGTGGAAATCGACGCGCTGCTGGCCGGGACCGACACGCTGATCCTGCTGCGCGGCCAATGGGTGGAGGTCGACCGCCCCCGCCTGGACCGCGCCATGCAGCGCTTCCGCGCGGCGCAGGAACTGGCCGAGCGCGACGGCCTGACCTTCGCCGAGGCCATGCGCCTGCTGTCCGGCGCCACCGTCACCGACACGGCCGGGGACGCCGGGACGGCCGACTGGGCGCGCGTGACCGCCGGCCCCTGGCTGGCCGAGACGCTGCGGGCGCTGCGCAACCCGGACGGGGCCGGCGTCGATCCCGGAGCGGACCTCAAGGGCACCCTGCGCCCCTACCAGAAGGCGGGCGTGCAGTGGCTGCACCTGCTGTCCGGGCTGGGCCTGGGGGCCTGCCTCGCCGACGACATGGGCCTGGGCAAGACGATCCAGGTGCTCTCGCTGCTGCTGATCGAACGGCGCCGGCGGGTGGACGGGCGGGTGGACCGGCGGCCCAGCCTGCTGGTCGCCCCGGCGTCGCTGCTCGCCAACTGGGCGGCGGAGATCGAGCGGTTCGCGCCCGCTCTCGCGGCCATGATCGTGCACCCCTCGGCGATGCCGGCCGAGCAGGTCAAGCAGTTGATGCCGGAGCATTTCGACGGCGTCGATCTGGCGATCACCAGCTATGGCGCGCTGCTCCGCGTGCCGGCGCTGGCCGAAACGGACTGGCGTTTCGTCGTGCTGGACGAGGCGCAGGCGATCAAGAACCCGAACGCCAAGCAGACCAAGGCGGCCAAGGCCCTGCGGGCGAAGGCGCGCATCGCGCTGACCGGAACGCCGGTGGAGAACCATCTGGGCGACCTGTGGTCGATCTTCGACTTCATCAATCCGGGCCTGCTGGGCACCGCGCGGCAGTTCAGCGGCTATGCCAAGGGGCTGGCGGATCGCGAACACAACCCCTATGGCCCGCTGCGCGACCTCGTGCGCCCGTACATCCTGCGGCGGATGAAGACGGACCGCGCCGTCATCTCCGACCTGCCCGACAAGACGGAGGTCGCGGCCTATTGCCCGCTCAGCCGCAAGCAGGCGGCGCTCTACGCCCAGACGGTGTCCGACCTGGCCGAGGCGCTGGAGGATTCAGAAGGCATCCAGCGCAAGGGCATCGTGCTGGCGACGCTGATGCGGCTGAAGCAGATCTGCAACCACCCCTCGCAATGGCTGGGCGACAACGTCTGGGCCGAGGAGGACAGCGGCAAGTGGAGCCGCCTGCGGGAAATCGCCGCGGTGGTCGCGGCGCGCCAGGAAAAGATGCTGGTCTTCACCCAGTTCCGCGAGATGACGGCGCCGCTGGCGGCGTTCCTGGGCGGGGTGTTCGGGCGGCCCGGCCTCGTGCTGCACGGCGACACGGCGGTGAAGGACCGCAAGACGCTGGTGCGGACCTTCCAGGAGGACGAGACGGTGCCGTTCTTCGTCCTGTCGCTGAAGGCCGGCGGCTCGGGCCTGACGTTGACGGCGGCGTCGCACGTCGTGCATTTCGACCGCTGGTGGAACCCGGCGGTGGAGAATCAGGCAACCGACCGCGCCTTCCGCATCGGCCAGAAGAAAAACGTCCTCGTCCACAAGTTCATCTGCCAGGGGACGGTCGAGGAAAAGATCGCCACCTTGATCGAATCGAAGCGGCGCCTGTCGGATGAACTGCTGACCGGCGCGGAGGAGATCAACCTGACGGAACTGACCAACGACGACCTGCTGCGGATGGTCGCCCTGGACCTGAACGCCGCGATGAAGGATTGACGCCGATGGCCTATGGCTATGGAGGGTGGGCGCCGTACGTCCCGGTGGCCGAGCGCCGCAGGCAGGCGGCGCTCGAGGTGGCGAAGCTGCGCAAGAAGGGCCAGCCGGTCTCGCCGGTGGTGATCGAGGGGCGCGCCATCGCCAGCACCTTTTGGGGCAAGGCGTGGTGCGACAACCTGGAAAGCTATCGCGATTACGAAAGCCGCCTGCCGCGCGGCCGCACCTACGTCCGCAACGGCTCGGTCATCGATCTGCAGATCGCGCCGCTGGAGATCAAAGCGCTGGTCAGCGGGTCGGAGATCTACAAGGTCGGCATCAGCATCAAGGCCCTGCCCGCGCCGCAGTGGCAATCCCTGTGCAAGGAGTGCGCGGGGGGCATCGATTCCCTGGTCGAGCTGCTGCAGGGCCGGTTTTCCAAGGCCGTGATGGAGCGGCTGTGCCGCCAGGACAAGGGACTGTTCCCCAAGCCGTCGGAAATCCACTTCTCCTGCTCCTGCCCGGACGGGGCGTGGATGTGCAAGCACGTGGCGGCGGTGCTCTACGGCGTCGGGGCACGGCTGGACACGCAGCCGGAGCTTCTGTTCCGGCTGCGCGCCGTGGACGAAAAGGATCTGGTGGCCGTCCCGGACGCGGCGGTGCCACTGTCGGCGACGGCGCCGGACGCCGGCAAGGTCCTGGAGGACGAAGACCTTTCCGCCCTGTTCGGCCTCGACATGGCCATTGAGGAAAACCCCCCTTTGCCGGCTGCAAAGCCGCCGGCAAAGACGAAGGCCAAGGCACCTCCGGACAACCCGCCGCCCCGCCGCCGCAAGCACGGCGCGGTGTGGGATCCCACGGACATCGACTGGTCATAAACGGCCCGAAGGCGCCGCCCTACCCCAGCCGGCGCGTGGACACGGCGCCGAGGTCGCCGCGCCAGTCCCGCAGTTCCGCCTCGACCCGCTCGACCGCGCGCTGGTCGCGGAACCGCTTCCGGGCCCGGCCGGGGTCGCCGCGCATCTGCATCGCCAGCAGCCGTTCGGCCACCTCCGGCTCCGACGCGACGGCCTGACGCCAGCGCTCCAGCCGGATTTCCGCCACGGCGTCGACCATGGCCTGCAGGCCCGGCATGCGGCCCAGCTTGCCGACGCTGGGGGCGAGGCGCGTCGCCGTGGCGGTGGCGACCTCCTTGGGAATGCCGGGGAAGGCCTTGCGCACGGCGTCGGCGATGGACCGCTT
The DNA here is from genome assembly GCA_036401175.1 of Azospirillum sp. GTDB lineage: Bacteria > Pseudomonadota > Alphaproteobacteria > Azospirillales > Azospirillaceae > Azospirillum. The sequence continues at coordinate 5,351 of DASWVP010000376.1, forward strand.
GAGCGCGCCGCCGGGCTCCCGCTCCTCCTCGGCCCGGCCGGCGCGGGCGACCGCCCTCGCCTGCTTGCGGGCCTGCCACGCCAGGATCTCGGCGCCGACCGCCTTGCCGTCGCCGTCCATCCAGACGGCCGGACCCTTGCCGTCGCGCAGGACGCGCCGCACCGGTTCCGGAAGCTCGACGCCCTCGCCGGTGGCCTCGATCGCCAGATGCAGCTTGGTCAGGGAGCGCAGGGAACGCCCGCGCGCCTCGTCACCGGCGACAAGGTCCGCTTCGGCGAAGACGTCCCCGTCCACGAGGGTTTGCAGCAGTTCCAGGTCGTTGCGCGTCCACCGGCGGGTGGCGACGAGGCGATCCGTGCGCGCCTGCAGCAGCGCGCGAACCACGGCGCCGTCGTTGGCCGGAGCCACGGACTCGACACGCCACGTTCCCGCCTCGAAGCGCGCCACCGCCCATTCCGTGCCGTTGACGACCGGCCGGTCGGTGGCGAAATCCATGCCGCCCTGCTCCGTCGGGGTGTTCCACTGGTCGCTGACGCGCAGGCATCCCTCGGCCGGGGCCGCCCACGGCTTTCCGGGTTTCGAGTAGAAGCTGGCGGCAGCGGGGCTCTTGACGACGAACCGCCAGCCGGATACCTCGGCGGCGAAGCTGTCGGGCATGCCGGCGGGACGATCCCAATCGCCCAGATGAGAAACGGGTTCAGATGACATGGGTGCTCCTTCCGCCGTCACCTTAGCACGGCGGAAGGGCTTGGTTTACCCAACGTCACGCTCAGCCCTGGTCCGCGAGCGCCGGGCCGGGCGCGTTTTCGACCAGGGCGGTCCTGCGCCGCCGCCGGGCCTCGGCCAGTTCGCGCGCGTCGACGCGCACGAAGGTGTTCGGCAGTTCCGGGCGCCCGGTGACGCGGGCCATTTCGTGCCGGCTCCACTCCGAAACCCGGTTGGATTCGGCGATCTGGTGCAGGAACAGGTCCGACGGGCGCAGGCGGAAGATGATGTCGTCGTAGCGCTTGCCGACCTTGATGACCTCGCGCTCGACCTCGGCCAGCGCGCCGACCTTCTTCAGCACCTCGACGATGTCGGAGATCCAGCGCAGCATGTTGGACCAGCGCGCCCATTCCGTCATGCCGCTGTCGCGCATGATTTCCTTGGCGGTGATCTCGATGCAGCTGCGGTCCTGGCTTTGCAGAAGGGTGAAGGCGACCCGCTTGAACAGCCAGCGCGAGAACGGGTTCTCGATGCGCATCAGCCATTCATAGGAGATGCGCTGCTGCTCGACGCGGCGGATCGTGTTCTCGACCATCCAGTTGAACTGCACGGCCGTCTCGACGTCGGTCCGGCCGTTCTCGTCGGGCGAGCCGCCGGCATTGATGTCCTGGTTGCGCATCCACAACTGCGGAAAGGCGCTGGAATCGAGCAACGCGTTCTTGCCGCCCTTCTCCGCGATGACGATGGTGGCGCGCCGCAGCACCAGCAGCGCCTCCTTCAACTCGGGCAGGCTCAGCGTGTGCTTCACCCGCTTCAGTTCCTGCATCACCTCGTACAGGGTGAACTTGAAGACGATGGAATCCTTCTCGCCGGACGACAGGCGGGCCTTCTCGGCGGCGAGTCGGCGGATGACCTCCTCGACGACCTGCTCCTTCTCGCCGGGGTAGGCGTCCACTTCCTCGATGATCTCGTTGGCGCCGTCCTTGATGCGCCGTTCGATGCGCGCCGGCAGGATCTTCAGGCTGTAGGTCTTGTCGTTGAAGACGAATTCGCGCTTCACCTGACGCAGGAAGCGGGACTTCCCCGGTTCCGGCTCGGTGACCTCGGCGGCGTTGGCCGCGCGCTTCCGGCCGTTCGAGCGGGCGACGTCGGAGGCGAAGAAGACCCACTTGGGCGCGACGTCGTACAGGCCCACGAAGTGGGTCGTGCGCTTGGCGTCATCGGGTTCGTCGATCTCGAAGAAGGCGAACTGGAGCGGCAGCGCCATCTGCTTCGTATGGTTCTTGCCACCCGGATTGTTCGACATCTTGGGCCTCCAGCCGCATCGGTACCCAGGCACGGTATGTCCGCCGCCCTCCCACGCGCAACGACCGAATGGGCACACGGTTCCACCGCCGATAGGTGCGGGGTGCGGATGCGTAGGCGCCGGGTGCCGAATCCATAGGTGCCGGGTGCCGTACGGTAGGCGCCGGGTGCAGATGTGCGTTGCGCGGGACGCGGCCCGGCGCACCGGCACCCGGCACCTACCGGGTCACCGGGCCGAATCGGCACGGCCGCCGGGCTCGACGCCGAAGCGGTACGCCGAAATCCTCCGGCGGCCTCCCCCTGATCGTCACCGAGTCGAACTGCACCCCGAACCTATCGCCGGGTGGACGACGCGGGTCCAACCGGTAGGTGCCGGGTGCCGATGGCGGCAGGGGCGGCCCCGGCCGGGGTTCTGCACCCGGAACCTACATAGGCGCCGGGTGCAGATGCCGCCCATAGGTTCCGGGTGCCGTCGCGGACGGCCGCGACGGACGGCCGGGGGCCGGCGGAGGAACGCCGGTTCCGGTAGGTTCCGGGTGCAGTTGGGCCGGCGCGCCCGCCATACCGGTAGGTCGTGGGTGCAGCAGGCCAATCCCGAGTCGTTCCGATTCTGCACCCGCCCCCTATCGGTCGGCCCCCCGCGCCTACCGCCCTGCATCCAGCCCCTATCCATGGGCACCCGCCTCCCACCGGTAGGGGGTGGGTGCAGTTTGGGGGACGACCGTTCCCTGGGGAATCCTGCGCCGCAAGAACGCCGGCCCGTGCCGGCACCACGCCTTGCGGAGGACCGCGATGACGACCACGACCGACCCGAGCCGCTGGGGGAAGATCCCCGCGTGGTGGCTCGACCATCCCGAACTCGACGCCGACGGTTTGGCCGTCCTGGCCGCGCTCGCCACCTTCGCCGACGAACAGGGGGTGTGCTGGCCCTCGCAATCGACGCTGGCGGCGAAGCTCAAGCGTTCCCGCCCGACGATCAACCGCATTCTGCAGCGCCTGGACGACATGGGTCTGGTCGCCATCGAGCACCGCCGCGCCCGCGACGGCGGCCGCCTGTCCTGCCTGTACCGGCTGCGCTTCGTCCGCGAGGACGCCGCCGAACCCGCCGGCCGGACGGCCGAGAAGCCTACGGACAGGGATGACTCGCCGGCGAACGCCCCCTGTCCATCGGCGAGTCAGAAACAGCTCCATCCCGAACAGATTCCAGACTCACACGCTCCCCGCGAGCGTGATCCGGTTTGCGAGGTTCCACGGGACTGGATGCCGGACGGGGACGATCTGGCCTGGGCCCAAGCCCACCACGCCGGCGTCGATCTCGCCCGGCACGTCGAAGGCTTCGTCCTGCGGTGTCAGGCGCACGGCTACCGCTACCGCGACGTCGGCGCCGCGTGGCGGTCCTGGCTGGTGCAGGACGCCGCCGCCGGCAAGGCGCCGACGGTGAAGGCCGTTTCCCCGGCCGGCCCCGCCGCCGTCCGGCCGCGTGAAAGCACCGCCGAGCAGCGCCTGGGCGCCTGGATGGCCGCCGCCGCGCGCCTGCAGACCACCCAGCCCCCGCCCCGTTCCTGATCCCGAGGAGGTCCCATGGCCGCCACCATCACCGCGTTGCCGGAGCGCTCGCCCCTGCCGTTCGACCCGTCGCTGCCGCCGGCCGAACGCGGCCGGATGCTCGTCGCGGCGCTTCCCGACGCGCTTCGGGAGGTTCTGGCCGCCGGCCGGGTCGAGCAGCGGTCGCGCTTCAGCGACGATTCCTTCGACGGGGTCGCGCAGGTCTGGCAACCGCCGGCCGGCGTGACGGCGCGGCACGCCGCCGTCGCCCGGCGCGTGCTCGACGATCTCGAACGCACCGTGCTGGCGCCCGCCGCGCCCAACCACCTGCTGGCCCGCGTGCTGGCGCTGCTTTCCCACTACCCGGCCAAGGGCATGTCGCCGGAGGTCGAGCAGATGATCGCCCTGGACTGGGCGGAAGACCTTGGCGAGTACCCGGCCTGGGCCATTGACGAGGCGGCGCGGACGTGGCGCCGGACCAGGAAATGGCGCCCCAGCATCGCCGAGATGCGGGCGCTGTGCCGGGAAGCCTGCGCGCAGGAGCGTTCGACGGCGGAACGGCTGAAGGCCATCGTCCGTGCGGGCTCCATGGAGCATCCGCGGGAGAACCGGTCCGCGCCGCGCCTCGGTGGCGCGAGGCCGTGGCGCGCCGCGGACTTCGCACCGCCGCCGGAGGATCAGGGGCCTTCGACGGGCGGCCGCCGCGGGATGCCGACCTCCGCCAGCAGTTCGTAGGAATGCAGGCGCGCCGCGTGATCGTGGATGGCGGAGGCGACGATCAGCTCGTCCGCGCCGGTCCGCGCGATGAAGCTCTCCAGGCCCCGGCGGACCGTGTCCGGCGACCCGACGATGGAACAGGCCAGCATGCGGGACGCCTGCGGCTTTTCCATGGGCGACCAGTACGATTCGATGTCGTCGATGGGCGGCGGCAACTGGCCACGCGTGCCGCGGACCAGATTGGTGAACTGCTGCTGGGCCGAGGTGAAGAGCCGGCGCGCCTGCGCGTCGGTGTCGGCGGCGATGACGTTGACGCCGACCATGGCGTAGGGCCGGTCGAGCTGCCGCGAGGGGGAAAACGACTCGCGGTAGACCTGCAGCGCCTGCATCAGGGCGTCGGGCGCGAAGTGCGAGGCGAAGGCGTAGGGAAGACCCAGCATGGCGGCGAGTTGCGCGCCGTACAGGCTGGACCCCAGAATCCACAGCGGCACGTTCAGCCCGGTCCCCGGAACGGCCTGCACCCGCTGCCCCGGCTGGAGGGGGCCGAACAGGGCCTGCAGCTCCAACACGTCCTGGGGGAAGTCCTCGGCCGCCGCCGGGTCGCGGCGCAGGGCGCGCAGGGTCGTCTGGTCGGTTCCCGGCGCCCGCCCCAGCCCCAGGTCGATGCGTCCGGGAAACAGCGATTCCAGGGTGCCGAACTGTTCGGCGATGACCAGCGGCGCGTGGTTCGGCAGCATGATCCCGCCGGCGCCGACGCGGATCGTGCTGGTGCCCGCCGCGACGTGGCCGATGACGACGGCGGTCGCCGCGCTGGCGATCCCCACCATGTTGTGGTGCTCGGCCAGCCAGTAGCGGCGATAGCCCCACCGCTCGGCGTGCCGGGCGAGGTCGAGGGTGTTGCGCAGCGCGTCGGCTGGCGTGAAGCCGAGCGGCACCGGCGCCAGATCCAGAACGGAAAGGGCGGGCGGATCGTTTGCGTCAGGGCGCATCCGCATCCTCCGCCGTTTCCGGCAGGGCTTCGCCCTCGGGCACGAAGCGAAGCGAGATCGAGTTGATGCAGAACCGCATCCCGGTCGGCGGCGGCCCGTCGGGGAAGACGTGCCCCTGGTGGCTGCCGCAGCGAGCGCAGAGGATTTCGACGCGGACCATGCCATGGCTGGTGTCCCGCACCAGCGTCACGTGCGCGTTGTCGAAGGGCGTGGTGAAGCTGGGCCAGCCGGTGCCGGACTCGAACTTCGCGCCGGCCTGGAACAGCGGTAGGCCGCACAGCTTGCAGCAATAGCTGCCCGGCTCCTTGTTGCCGAGCAGGGTTCCGCAGTGCGGCGCCTCCGTCCCGTGCTGGAGCAGCACCGCGCGTTCCTCGGCGGTCAGCCGCGATTCGAGCTGCCGACGGAGGTCCGGCGACGGCGGGGACAGGTCAAAGCCCGAGGGCGAGCGCCGGGCGGTTTCGGGGGGCGTGTTCATGATCGGGGGCCGTCCATTCCATCTCTTCGTTGGGGTTCTTCGTTCGGGTGTTCGACCGAACAACAACCCGCCGCCGCTTATGTCGGCATCGTCGGCGCGCGCGGTATTGGCTGATCCCCGGGCAATCGGTGGCCGGCGGCCGGCACCCAACGCAAAACGAAACCCCCGCGCGATGGCGGGGGTTTCTGCGGATGATCTATGGATCCCGCGATCTTCTGCCCTATCGGGCAAGACAATCCATCGCGCAAAGCGTCTGATAGATTGACTTCACCAAGTAAGCTGCGGTGGAGTCATGATATTACTCACCCTCCAAGCTACGGCTAAACTGTGCCAACCGGTTTGACGACCGACCGGCGGTGTCTTGCGGTGAAGGTCCAGTCTTGACCTCGGTGTTTGTTACTGTCCATTGATAGGCTGCGACATTTGCCGGGCGCTGTCAAGCATCTGTTTTTCGGCGAATCGCTGTTTCGTGCGGACACGAAAAAGGGCACCGGGAAGCCCGGTGCCCTTTCAACGTCGCAAGGCTGCGTCGGTTAGACGGCCTTGAGGTTCTCGGCCGAGGTCTTGCCGCGCTTCGGGTCGCGCTGCTCCTCGTAGGAGATCTTCTGGCCTTCATCCAGGCCGCGCATTCCGGCGCGCTCGACGGCCGAAATGTGGACGAACACGTCCGGGCCGCCGTTGTCCGGCTGGATGAAACCGAAACCCTTGGTACCGTTGAACCACTTGACAGTGCCGACAGGCATGGCTGTCCTCCTATGATGCGGGTAGCACCCCACCACCGGTGGGGCGCATCATACTGTGTTCCAGGAAGCGCAGCGATCTTATGCCCGAAGGCGGTTCAGGCCGAACGTCTGAAGCAGAATGACGAGTTTAGGATGGGCGTTCCGGCCGCGGATTACAAGCCCCGACCGGTGCTTCTACCGGAAGAGAGCGCTTTCCTGTCCCATGGGCGATGCCGCCGTGCCGCCGGAACCCGCCTCAGGACATCGGTTCCGGGCGCGGGGCGGGATCGGCGGGCAAGGCTATGAACTCCGCGTCGTCCAGGTCCGGCAGCTTCATCCGGCCGGCCCGCCAGTCCGCCTTGGCCTGTTCGATGCGCGCCTTCGAGGAGGAGACGAAGTTCCATTCGATGAACCGTTCCCCCAGCGGTTCGCCGCCGATGGCGATGACGGTCGCGCGCGTCGCCGCGGTGACCACCGCCGGCTGTCCGGGGGCGAAGACGATCATCCGGCCTTCGCCGAAGCTCCGCCCCTCCGCCTCGATGGTGCCGGAAACGACGTAGGCCGCGCGCTCGCGGTGGTCGACCGGCAACGCGGCGCGCGCGCCTTCGGCCAGCTCCCAATGGATGTAGAACATCGGCGAGTGCGTCCTGACCCCGGCCCGGACGCCGAAGGCCGTGCCGGCCACCAGCCGGCCCCAGGCGCCGCCCTCCTCGAAGACGGGCAGGTCGCCGGCGCCGTGGTGGGAAAAGCCGGGGGCGGTCTCCTCGTCGCGCTCGGGAAGGGCGATCCATGCCTGGATGCCGTTCATCCGCCCGCCTTCCATGCGGGCCCGCTCGAACCGCTCGGAATGGGTGATGCCGCGGCCGGCGGTCATCCAGTTCACCTCGCCCGGACGGATGGGCTGTTCGGAGCCGACGCTGTCGCGGTGCATGATCTCGCCCTCGAACAGGTAGGTGATGGTCGACAGGCCGATGTGGGGGTGCGGGCGCACGTCGACGGTGCGGGGGATGCCCGGCTGGAACGCGACGGGCCCCATGTGGTCGAAGAAGATGAACGGCCCGACCATCCGCCGGCCCGCGTAGGGCAGCACCCGGCCGACCTCGAAACCGCCGAGATCGCGCCGCCGTTGCTCGATCACCAGTTCCAGCATCCTCGTCCCTCCCGGCGGCCGGAAGGCGGTCCGCCGTTTCGGACCGGCCGCGGGCGCCCCGGCAGGAAAGTGGGTTCCGCCGGCGCGCGCGCCAAGTCCGGCACCGGGGGGATCTCCCCATCGCCGCGCGCCACCCCATCTCTAGTCCAGCGTGCAGTCCAGCAGGCCGGGAGGATCGGATGGCGACCCTGAAGGAGTTCGAGGAGGCGCTGAAGGCGGCGGGCAACGCGGCGGCTCTGGAGATCCTGGAAACGCTGCGGGCGCGTGACCGCGCCAACCGGTCGATCCGCCCGGCCCGGCGCCTGACCGGACGGAAGATGACGGCGGAACTGGCGGCGGAAATCCTGTATTTCCACCGGACCACGGAAATGACCCAGCAGGAGATCGCCTTCCATCTGGGCGTGAACCAGGGCCGGGTGAACGAGGTCATCAAGCGGGGCAAGTGGCTGGACGGCGATCCGCAATCCCCGGAAGCGGTCGCCCGCGACAAGGCCGTCGACCGCGCGAAGAAGGGCGTCGGCGTCGCCCCGCGCCGCCGCAAGGCCGCCAGGCCGGCCGAAACGCCACCGGAGAAGAAAGCCCCGGCGAAAGCGGCCCCAGAGAAAAAGATGCGCGAGGAGAAGGCGCCGGCGCCGGGCGGCCCGGCGCAACTGCTGCTCGACGGTATCTAGGAAGGGCATCCAGGAAGGCGCGGACATGCGGGAATTCTCACGCCGGAGCCTGATCGGCGCCATGGCCGCCGCGGCGGTGCTGCGCCCGGCGGCCGGCCGGTCGCAGCCCGGCGGCGCCGTCGACAAGCGCATCCCGTCGAGCGGCGAGGCGCTGCCGGCGATCGGGCTCGGCAGCTGGATCACCTTCAACGTGGGCGACGACGCGGCGGCCCGCGCGTCCTGCGCCGAGGTCATGCGGCATTTCTTCGACGCGGGCGGCCGGCTGATCGACTCCTCGCCCATGTACGGGTCGGCGCAGGCGGTGATCGGGTCCGGGCTGGCGGCGCTGGGCCGGCCGCCGGGCCTGTTCGCCGCCGACAAGGTGTGGATCTCCTCCGCCGCGCGCGGGCCGGAACAGGCCGAGCAGTCCCGCCGCCTGTGGGGCGTGCCGCGGTTCGACCTGCTGCAGGTGCACAACCTGCTGTCCTGGGAGGCGCACCTCGACACGCTGTTCGCCATGAAGGCGGCCGGCCGGCTGCGGTACGTCGGCATCACCACCTCGGAAGGTCGGCGCCACCGGGAGTTCGAGCGGATCATGCGCGACCGGCCGCTCGATTTCGTGCAGGTCACCTACAACCCCCTCGACCGCGAGGTGGAGGAGCGCATCCTGCCGCTGGCGCGGGAGCGCGGCATCGCCGTCATCGCCAACCGGCCGTTCCGCCAGGGGGCGCTGATCGACCGGGTCAAGAGGCATCCGCTACCCGCCTGGGCGGCCGATGCCGGCTGTGCGAACTGGGCGCAGTTCCTTTTGAAGTTCATCGTGTCGCACCCGGCCGTCACCTGCGCCATTCCGGCGACCACCAGCGTGGCGCACGTTCGCGAGAACATGGGCGCCGCCGCCGGCCCCCTGCCGGACGAGGCGATGCGCCGGCGCATGGCCGCGCACGTCGCCGGGCTGTGATGTCGGAGTGGTGGACCTACACCCTGTCGGACTTCCTGCTGTTCTCGCCGCGCACCTATCACCGCCTGTTCGAGCTTTACAACGCCGCCATCTGGCCGGGGCAGGCGGCGGCGATGATCCTGGGCGCCGCCCTGGCCGCCCTGATCGGCGGGGCGGGGCCGCCGTGGCGGGGCCGCGCCGTTTCGGCCATTCTCGCGGCGTGCTGGCTGTGGGTGGCGTGGGGGTTCCTGTACACGCGCTACGCGACGATCAACTGGGCGGCCGGGTATATGGCGGCGGCCTTCGCCGTCCAGGCGCTGCTGTTCGTCCTGGTGGGCGTGGCCGGCGGCCGGCTGCGGTTCGGGATGTTACGGTTCGGGACGGGGCGGTTCGGGACGGGGCGCGGCCGGGCGGGCATCGCGCTGGTGCTGTTCGCCCTGCTGGTCCAGCCGCTGGCCGGTCCGCTGGCCGGACGCGCCTGGACGCAGGTCGAGCTGTTCGGGGTGGCGCCGGACCCGACGGCGGTGGCCACGCTGGGCGTGCTGCTCGCCGCGGAGCGGACGCGCTGGGACCTCCTGGCGCTGCCGCTGGCGTGGTGCGCGGTCAGTGGCGCCACCCTGTGGGCGATGGAGGCGCTGGACGCCTGGATCATGGCCGCCGCCGCCGGGCTGACGCTGGCCCTGAGCCTGCGGCGCGCAGTCCCCGCCGTTGGGCCGCGCTGACGCTTGGCGCCAACCTACCGAAGAGCGCGCGTTGCCGTAGTTTGGTGCCAAGCGCAGCGCGGCCCCCCCGGACGCCATACGCCGTCCGACGGCGCGCAATGCAGCATTGTGCGTGCCGTTTCGATGTTCCGGCTGTTTCCTCTCGGCATTGGTGCGTGCGCGATACCTCGAACGGCAATAAGCGAGAGGGGACGAGAGGGATGAAGCACCGATACGGAATCGATCCGGCGCGCAAAGGGGCCATGTTCGGGCGGGCCGACGCCGTGACGGCGCCGCGGATCCTGGTGGCCGATGACCACGCGCTGATGCGGCATGGGCTGGTGCTGGCGATCAAGCTGCGTTTCCCCGGCGCCGTCGTGTACGAGGCCGGCTCGCTGGCCGAGGCGATCCGCCGGGCGCAATCGACCGACAACCTGTCGGCCGTGCTCTACGACCTGCACATGGGCGACACCGACGGGCTGCCAGGGGTCGAGGCGATGCTGCGCATCCTCGACGGGGTGCCGCTGGTGGTGATTTCCGGCACGCTCGATACCGGGGTGATCACGGCGTGCATCCGCGCCGGGGCGCGGGGGTTCCTGCCCAAGGGCGGCGAGGCCGAGGTGATGGACCACGCGCTTCCCATCGTGCTGGGCGGCGGGATCTACGCGCCGCTGCCGCGCGCCCCCGTGGCAGCGGCCCAGCCGATCCGCGCCGCGCAACCGGCCGCCGCCCCGCCCCCCGCCGTCGGCCTGGAAGGGCTGACCGATCGCCAGCGCGAGATCCTGACGCTGCTGCTGGAAGGCCGGTCGAACAAGGAGATCGCCCGCGCGCTGGGCATCGTGGAGGGGACGATCAAGGTGCACCTGCGCAGCGTCATGCAGCGCCTGGGCGTGCGCAACCGCACGCAACTGGCGCTCATGGCGTCGAAGGCCGGGCTGTCGCCGTGATGGCGGCCTGAGGTGGGCGCCGGCCGGCCGGTATGATGCCCGTTCCACCAGCACTCCGGCACCCGATGTCCAGCGCAGAGACCACGCGCGAACCCTCGACCCCCGAGTTCGAGGCCCTGATCCACCACATCCAGGAAAGCCGTGGGCTCGACTTCCGCGGCTACAAGCGCGCCAGCCTGCGGCGCCGCATCCGCCCGTTGCCGCCGCTGTACGAGACAAGACAGGCGCGCGGCCAAGGAATTGCGGCATCCGGCTAGGACGTTTCCCCAACTGCGCTGTTGGACCGCCTGTGCAATTTCGCGCATGTGCGGGAGTGTGGGGGCGCCATGGCGGGCATCGTGCCGTCGGTGGATGAGGAGGACGAGGCGGCGGACGGCAACGCGATGCGCCGCCGCATCGAGGAACTCGACCAAAGTCTGGAACAGGCGCTGGTCGCTGCCGAGGACGCGCAGGAGGAGGCCCGCCTGCTGGCCGAGGAGCGCATCCGGCTGGACGGGGAACTGGCCGGTCAGCGCCGCGAAATCGCCGACCTGCGGCTCCGTCTCTCCCGCGCGGAAGCCGAGGCGGCGGGACTGCGCGAGGCGCTCGGCCGCGCCGACGGCCAACTGCACGCGATCCGCCAGGACGAAACCCACCTCGCCGAGGAACTGCGGACCTCCTACGAGGAGCTGCGGGTCCTGACCGAAAAACTGCTGAAGGCGAACACCGACCTGGAGCGGCGCGTCGACGAACGCACGGCCGAGCTGGCGGAGGCGAACACGGCGTTGCGCACCCGCGAGGAGCAGCTCCGCTTCGCCCAGAAATGCGCCGGCGCCGGCGCCTGGGACTGGGAAGTGTCGGCGAACCGCGTTACCTGGACGCCGGAATGCTTCGACCTCATGGGCCTGGAAGGCCCGCCCGCCGCCGTTTCGATGGAGCGATGGCTCTCCATTCCGATGGCGGAGGACCGCGCGACGTTGCGGCGGAGCGTGGAAGCGACGCTGTCCGGCAAAAGCGACGAGTTCCAGGTCGAATTCCGCATCCGCCACCCGCGGCGCGGCGTGCGCTGGATCGCCGGCCTGGGCCGGGTGGCGGGGCGCGGCCCGGACGGCCGGCCGTCGCGTATCACCGGCCTCGCCCTCGACATCACCGAGCGCAAGGCGATGGAGGACAGCCTGCGCCGCGCCAAGGAACAGGCGGAGGCCGCCAGCCGGGCGAAGACCCGCTTCCTGGCCGCCGCCAGCCACGACCTGCGCCAGCCGATCCAGGCCGCCGCCCTGTACGCCTACGTCCTGCGCTCCGCCGTCGATGCCAACCCTTCGGCGGCGGAGGCGCTGAACCTGCTGAAGGCGTCCATCGACAGCCTGAACGGGATGCTGAGCGGCCTGCTCGACCTGTCGCGCCTGGAAGCCGGGGCGGTCGAGGTCGCCGCGATGGAGTTCGCGCCCGACGACATGATGCGGCGCCTCGCCGCCGAGTTCCAGGGCGTGGCCGAGGTGGCGGCCGTGGAACTGCGCTGCCAGCCCTGCAGCGCCCCCGTTTCGACCGACCCGCAGTTGCTGGAACGCGTTCTGCGCAATCTTGTGTCGAACGCCATCAAGCATGGTGGCCGCGACGACGGGCGGGTCCTGTTCGGCTGCCGGCGCCGGGCCGGCGCGGTCGAGTTCCAGGTGTGGGACAACGGCCCCGGCATCCCGCGCGAGGCGCGCGAGGCCATCTTCGAGGAGTTCCGCCAGCTCAAGAACCCCGAGCGCAATTCCGAGCGGGGCTTCGGCCTGGGCCTGTCCATCGTCTCGCGCATCGCCCGGCTGCTGGGGCTGGCGGTGTCGGTGCGCTCGGAGGTCGGGCGCGGTTCGGTCTTCGCCATCACGGTGCCGCGCGCCCGCGTGTCCGGCCCGACGCGCCCGCCGGCGCCGGCCCTCGACGCCGCCACCCTGGCGATGCTGAAGGGCCGCACGGTGCTGCTGGTCGAGGATGACGAGCGCATCCGCGTCGCCCTGACCATGATGCTGCGGCGCTGGGGCGTGCGGGTCGTCGCCTTCGCCTCGACCGAGGAGCTGGCGGTCCGCCTGCCCCGCCTGCGCACCCGGCCGCACGTGCTGCTGACCGACTACCGCCTGCCCGGCGGCGCCACCGGGCGGACCGTGGTGGAACTGGTGCAGCGGCGCTGGGACGTGCCGGGCGTCATCATCACCGGCGACACCGCGCCCGAGCGCCTGCGCGAGGCTTGGTCGCTGGGCTGCCGCCTGTTGCACAAGCCGGTCGAACCCGTGGAGCTGGTGCGCGCCCTGGGCGAGGCGATCCACGTGGCCTGAGCTGGGAAAACCTGTACGGCGGCGCGGCGCGGAAAATCCGTTTGTCCACGAAGTGAACGAGTGGCAAGCTTGCTGCCTGCGCGGCTCCAGCGCCAGGCACGGGGCGGCCATGGGACTCTTCAAACTCGACCTCTTCGGCGGGTTCGACCTGCGGACGGCGGCCGGCGCGCCGTGTCCGCTGTCCGTCCGCAAGGCCATGGGCCTGCTGACGTATCTGGCCCTGCGCCCGGACCGGGCGCAGTCGCGCGAAAAGCTGGCCGGCCTGCTGTGGGGGGACAGCCCCGACGCCCAGGCCCGCAGCAGCCTGCGGCAGGTGATCGCCACGCTGCGCCGGACCTTCCCCGACGACGGCGCGCCGGTCCTGCGCGCGGAGGGCGAGGTGGTGGCGCTGGCCCCCGGCGCCCTGGACACCGACGTGGCCGCCTTCGAGCGCGCCGTCGCCGAGGGAACGCCCGAGGCGCTGGACGAGGCCGTCGCGCTTTACCGGGGAGAGCTGTTCGAGGGGCTGTCGCTGCACGCCGAAGCCTTCGACGACTGGCTGATGGTCGAGCGGCAGCGGCTGCGCGAAATGGCGCTGGGCGCACTGGCGCGGCAGCTCGACCGCGCGCTGGCCGACGGCAGAGCCGAGGCGGGGGTGCGCACCGCCTTGCGCCTGCTGGCGCTCGACCCCCTCCAGGAGGCGGCGCATCGCGCGCTGATGCAGCTCTACGCCCGCCAGGGGCGGCACACGGTGGCGCTGAGGCAGTACCAGATCTGCCGCGCCATGCTGGACCAGGAACTGGGCGTCCTGCCGGAGCCGGAGACCGAGCGCGTGCACCGCGCGATCCGCGAGCGCCGCCACGCCCGCGGCCGGCTGGAGGACACGGCGCCCACCGGCCCCCCGCCCCCGGAGCCGCCCCCGGTGGAGGACGCGCCGGAGCCGCCCCTGGAGTCGCCGCCGGAAGACGCGCCGGCCGGCCCGGAACTGCGGCACGGGACCATCCTCTGCGTGTCGCTGGCCGGGGTGGAGCGGGCCGGCGCCACGCTCGACCCCGAACAGGCGCACGCCTTCGCCACCGGGCTGTTCGAGCGCATCGGCGGCATCGTCGCGGATTACGGCGGGGAGACGCTGCGGCACGCCGGCGACACCGCGCTGGCCGCCTTCGGCGTGCGGCGGGCCTTCGGCGACGAGCCATGGCGCGCCGTGCGCGCCGCCCTGGAGATCCACGCGGGCCTGGGCGACGCCGCCGGGGGGCACCCGGTGACG
>DASWVP010000377.1:0-2541 GCA_036401175.1 Azospirillum sp.
CGAGGGCGCCTTCGGGGGGCGGGGCGGTGGCGGGGGCCGGTTCCGGGGCGGCGGGCGGAGCCGCAGGCGGCATGGTGGCGAAGCGCACCTGATCGGGCGCGGTGCGGAAGACGGGGGCGATGTCGTCCTGGGGTGCTGCGCTCAGCGCGCGGAAGCGCAGCCGGCAGCGGTACGGGTCGAACCCGGCGAGGTCGGCCGGCCAGGGGGCGGTCGGCTCGATGCGCAGCCAGACCAGTTCGGGGATGCGCCGCACCAGGGCCAGTGGGTCGTCGCCGTTGAAGAAGCAGTCCGGGTCGGGGTCGTAGGCGACGGCGGTCAGCGGCCGGGGATCGGCGACGCCGGTGCCGTCCAGCCAGTCGAAGCCCGGCGGGCGCCCGGCGGGGACGTCGTCGGCCGCGCCTTCGGTGCCGGACAGCGCGGCCTCCAGCCGGCGGCCCTGTTCGGCGGCGTCGGCGGGCAGGGTCTCGTGCGCCTCGATGGCGTCGATCCAGCGGCCGCACTGGTCGAGCACGGCGAGCAGGCGGTCGACCAGCTCCGGCGTGGCGGGGGCGCGGCCGTCGCGCACGGCGGCCAGCCGATCCTCGGCGACGTGCACGAGGCGGGTGAAGGCCGGCCAGTCGAACAGTCCGGTGGCGCCCTTCAGCGTGTGGAAGGCGCGGAACACCGCGTTGACCGCATCGCCGTCGCCGAGGTCCTTCTCCAGGCGCAGGAGCGCGCCGCCGGCGGCCTCCACCAGCTCGCGCGATTCGACGAGGAACTGCTCGAACAGCGTGCTCATGCCGCACCTCCCGGGTGTCCGGTCAGGGGGCGGCCGGAAAGCGGGCGGCCGGTCAGCAGGCGCGCCGACAGGGCCAGCGCGTCGGGCCGCACCGGCTTGACCAGATACCAGTTGGCCCCGGCGCCCAGCGCCCGCATGCGGTCCGCCTCCTTGGCCTCGGTGGTGATCATCAGCGCCGGGATGCCGGCCAGCTCGGGCTCGCGCCGCACGGCGTGGAGCATGGTGTAGCCGTCCATCTTCGGCATGTTGACGTCGACGATCAGCAGGTCGGGTGGCGCCGCCAGCGCGCGTTCCAGCCCGTCCAGGCCGTTGACCGCCTCCTCCACCGCGAAGCCGTCGGCCTCCAGGATCTGGCGGGTGTAGGCGCGGATGGTGACGGCATCGTCGACGACCAGCACGCGCATCCGGGCAGGTTCGTTGCTCATGGTCGGGCTCCGCCGGGCTCGTGCGGCTTCTGGTAGATGATGGCGTCGGGGAACTTGCGCGGCACGAACAGCGACGACATGCGGCTCATGCTTTCGGAATGGCCGAGGAAGACGAAGCCCCCCGGCGCCAACGCATCGTAGAACATCGCCGAGGCTTCCCGCCGCCCGAGATCGTCGAAGTAGATGAGCAGGTTGCGGCAGAAGATGACGTCGAGCAAGGGAATGGCGCGCGTGGCGTCCGGATCGACGATGTTGACGTGCGAGAAGTCGATGGAGGCGCGCAGGTCGTCGATGATCCGCCAACGTCCGGGACCGTCCGGCGTGAAGTACTTCGACACCAGGGCGGGCGGCAGGTACTGGAGCGAGCGTTCCTCGTACACCCCCTCGCGGGCGCGGGCCAGGACGCGGGAATCGATGTCGGAGGCGCGCAGCTCGATCTCGTAGTCGTCCGCCTTGTTCCAGTACTCCAGCAGCGCGATGGCGATGGAATAGGGCTCCTCGCCCGTCGAGCAGCCGGCCGACCAGATGCGGATGCGCTCGCCCTTGGGCCGGCCGCGCACCACCTCGTCCAGCGCCGAGCGCACGAGGCAGTCGAGCTGGTAGCGTTCGCGGAAGAAATAGGTTTCGTTGACGGTCAGCAGGTTGACGAAGTGCTGCATCTCCTCGCCCGACGCCTGGAAGCGCAGCAGGTCCAGGTAATCGCGCGCGTCGCCCATGCGCTGGGCCGCCATGCGGTCGGCCAGCCGCCGCTCGACGTAATAGCGCTTGCCCTCGCCGAAGCTGAGCCCGGTGCGGCTGCGCAGCACCTCGCACAGCAGCTCGTAGTCGGCCGGCGAGAGCGGCGGCGCGGCGGTCACGCGCCCGCCTGGAAACGGCGGCGCGCGGCATCGACCGAGAAGGCGACGACCGGGTCGTCGGGGAAGCGGGCGCGCAGCCGTTCCAGGATGGGCAGCACGTCGGGCCGGCCGATCTCCACCAGCCCCTCCAGCGCGGCGAGGCAGACGTTGACGTGGCTGTCGCGCTCGACCACGCGGGACAGCCAGTCGATGCGGCGGGGGTGCGCCACCCGCGCGGCCAGCTGCACCGTGAAGATCCGCACGTCGGAATCCGGGTTGTCCAGGAACGCCTCGACCTGCGGGGCGACGGCGTCGGGGGGCATCTGCTGCACCGTCTCGACGACGCCGTTGCGCAGCGCCGCGTCCTCGCTGGCGAGGTAGGGCAGCAGCCCGGCCACCGCCTCGGCCGAGCCGATGCGCACCAGCGCGGTGAGGATCGCCTCGCGCACGCTGGCGTCGGTTTCGCGCGCCAGCCGGCCGCACAGGTCCGGCGCCGCGCCCG
>DASWVP010000378.1:0-2739 GCA_036401175.1 Azospirillum sp.
TGCCCGCGCCGCCGCCGGCCGCCGCGCGGCCCATGCCGGCGGCCCCGGCGCCCACGGACGGCGACGAACGCACCGTCGCGGTGATCGGCATCGGCGGAAAATTCCCCGATTCGGCCGACCTCGACGACTTCTGGCGCAACCTGGAGGCCAACCGCGACCTGATCGCCGAGGTGCCGGCGCAGCGCTGGGACTGGCGCGCCATCTACGGCGACCCGCACCGCGAGCCGGGCCGGACCCGCGTCAAGTGGGGCGGCTTCCTGGCCGACGCGGACCGCTTCGACGCCGCCTTCTTCGGCATCTCGGCGGCGGAGGCCGAGGTGATGGACCCGCAGCTCCGGCTGTTCCTGGAAACCGTGTGGGCGACGCTGGAGGACGCCGGCTATGCGCCCGGCGCGCTGTCGGGGTCGCGGACCGGCGTGTTCGCCGGGGTGGCGACGGCCGACTACAAGGACCTGCTGGCCGACGCGCGCCGTGCCGGGACCGTCCGCTCGGCGGCCGAGCCGTTCCCCTTCATGGTCGCCAACCGGGTTTCGTACCAGTTCAACTTCCATGGCCCCAGCGAGGCCATCGACACCGCCTGCTCCAGTTCGCTGATCGCCATCCACCGGGCGATCGAGAGCCTGCGCAACGGCCATTGCGATCTGGCGATCGCCGGCGGCGTCAACGTCCTGGCCAGCCCGCGCATCACCGTCGCGTCGAGCCGGGCGGGGATGCTGAGCGAGGACGGGCGCTGCATGACCTTCGACCAGCGCGCCAACGGCTATGTGCGCAGCGAAGGCGTCGCGATGCTGCTGCTGAAGCCGCTGCGCAGGGCCGTCGCCGACAACGACCGCATCCACGGCATCATCCGCGCCAGCGGCGAGAACCACGGCGGCCGCGCGCCGTCGCCGACCGCGCCCAACGCGTCGGCGCAGCGCCAACTGCTGGTCGACGTCTACAGCCGCGCCGGCATCGACCCGCGCGGCGTCGGCTACATCGAGGCGCACGGCACCGGCACGGCGCTGGGCGACCCGGTGGAGGTCAACGGGCTGAAGGCGGCCTTCGCCGACCTCTACCGCCTGCGCCGGCTCGATCCGCCGGCGGCGCCCACCTGCGCGCTGGGCTCGGTGAAGGCCAACATCGGCCATCTGGAGGCGGCGGCCGGGGCCACCGGGATCATCAAGGTCCTGCTGATGCTCCGCCACGGCAAGATCCCCGGCAACCCGCACCTGTGCACGCCCAACCCCTACCTCGACCTCGACGGGACGCCGTTCCACCTGATCGGCGCGACGCGGGACTGGGAACGGCCGCGCGACGCGGACGGCCGGCCGCTGCCGCGCCGCGCCGGGGTCAGCAGCTTCGGCGTCGGCGGCTCCAACGCCCATGTCGTCGTCGAGGAATACCTCGGCCCGGCGCGTCGCCCGGCCACGGTGCCCGGCGGGCCAGCGCTGATCGTGCTCTCGGCCAGGGACGAGCCGGCCCTGCGCCGCTCGGCGGAACGGCTGGCGCGCTTCATCGGCGCCGAAGGCGCGTCGCTGTCCCTGCGGGACGTCGCCTACACCCTCCAGGTCGGGCGCGAGGCCATGCCGGAACGGCTGGCCTTCCAGGCCGCCACCCTGGACGAGGCGGAACGGACGCTGCGGGCCTACGCCGAAGGCGCGGCACCGGTCCAGGGGCTGCACCTGGGCCGCGCGCCGGAGCACGACGACGCTCTGGCGGCCTTCTCGGCCGACGAAGACATGGCCGCGACGCTCGACGCCTGGATGGCCAAGGGCAAGCACGACAAGCTGCTGGCCGCCTGGGCGGGCGGACTGCCGGTCGACTGGAAGCGCCTCTACGCGGGCGACGCGCCGGCGCGCATCGGCCTGCCCACCTATCCCTTCGCCCGCGAACGCCACTGGATCCCGACGGATGAACCGGCCTTGGCCTCCTCCGCCGAAGATTCCGCCGACGAGGTGCTGGTCTTCGAGGAGACATGGGTGGACACGCCGCCGGCCGGCGGGCCGGGTCCATCGGTGGCGGACCGGCCGCTGGGGACCATCCTGTGCATCGTCTCGGCACCGGACGAGCGGCAGGCCATCGCCGCCCAGATCGCCGCGCGCGACCCGCACGCCCGCGTGGTCTTCGCCGAAGCGGGGGACGCTGACGCGTTCGGCCGCGTCGGCGGGCGGGCCGATGCCGTGCTCTATCTGGCGCCGCTGGAGGACCCGCGCCTGATCGGCGACGTCGCGCCGGTTCTCCGGCTCATCCAGGGCATGGCGGCGGCCGGCGAGCGGCCGCGCCGGCTGATCCTGTGCGGCGCCCATGCCGACGCGGTGGAGCAATGCCACCTCGACGCCTGGGTGGCGTTCGAGCGGTCGCTCGCGCCGGTGCTGCCGGATACCGAGGTGGTCGCCGTCTTCGGCGACCGGGCCACGGCCGGCACGCCGTCCGCCTGGATGCCGCGCCTGCTGGCCGAACTGGGGGAGGCGCGGCTGCGCAGTGTCCGCTACCAGGGCCAGCGGCGGCAGACGCTGGCGGTGCGGCCGGCCGCGCTGGCGCCCACCGGCGGCAGCCCGCTGCGGCAGGGCGGGACCTACCTGATCACCGGCGGCTGCGGCGGCCTGGGGATGATCTTCGCCGAGCATCTGGCGCGGAGCTGCGCCGCCAACCTGCTGCTGACCGGCCGCTCGCCGCTGGATGCCGACCGGCAGGCCCTGCTGCAGCGCCTGCGCGACCTCGGCGCCCAGGCGCTGTACGTGCCGGCCGACGCGGCGGACG
>DASWVP010000379.1:0-20691 GCA_036401175.1 Azospirillum sp.
GGGGGAGGGGACCAGCGCGCGCCTGCCCCCTCCCCCGCGAAGTGGGGGAGGGATGGGGTGGGGGCCCGACGATGAGGCTTCGCCGGCCGCCGACACTCCGGGCGGCGGGTGTTGGGCCGCGCTGCGCTTGGCGCCAACCTACGACGTTCCCCGTGGGGTCAAGGCTGACGGCGCGCCGGGTCCGGGGACGGCATCATCTGTGTTTATCTGTGTTCATCTGTGTCAAAAAATCCCCCGCCCAATGCGGGGCTGTTCCAGCCGCGCCGACGCTTTGAGTGGGAGACACGGGCATCGCGTGAAGGGCTTTGAGCGTATTTCAGGAAGTTTCGTCATCCCCGCGCAGGCGGGGATCCACCTCCGCCGCTGCGTTCCTTCGTCGGGAACATGGATCCCCGCCTGCGCGGGGATGACGAACTTGTCGATAAGAATAATCAAGTCGTCGCCCGCGTGACAAGGCGCGGCATCTTCGGCTTCTTGAAATACATTGCTCGGTCAACTCCATCTCCAGCCGTAGCGGCACCGATTTTTATAATAAGAGATTGAGAGATTTAGAGGTTGAGAGAATGTTTTATTAATCTCTCAATCTCTAAATCTCTTGTATTTCCATCCGAACCTCCTCCGCCCGCCGAAACATCCCCCTGAACCGTGTTTCACGCCGTATCATCCCGTCACATCCGCCCGCCGCCGCCTCATCTTTGGGCACTCCCGCCGGCTGCGCGTGGTTCGTGCGGAAGGGCGAACTCGGCCGTTGCGCATTGCAGCGACGGGGCGCATAAATCGCGCGCGATCCTCCCCCCGCGGACGGGGGGGACTTCCGGAAACCAACAAAATCAGGCGGAAGCGAGGCCCTTTATGACTGAAAGCACCTACGACGTTGTCGTCATCGGCGGTGGTCCCGGCGGGTACGTCTGCGCGATCCGCGCGGCGCAGCTCGGGTTCAAGGTCGCCTGCGTGGAAAAGCGCGGCAGCCTCGGCGGCACCTGCCTGAACGTCGGCTGCATCCCGTCGAAGGCGCTCCTCGCGGCCTCCGAGAAGTTCGAGGAGGCCAAGCACGGCCTCGCCAAGTTCGGCGTCAAGGTCGCCGGCGTCGAACTCGACCTGCCCGGCATGATGAAGCACAAGGACGAGGTGGTTAAGTCCAACGTCGGCGGCGTCGAGTTCCTGTTCAAGAAGAACAAGATCGCCTGGATCAAGGGTTCCGGCCGCATCACCGCCAAGGACACCGTCGTGGTCGACGCCGACGGCGGCGCCACGCTGAAGGTCACCAAGGCCATCGTCATCGCCACCGGTTCGGAAGTCACGCCGCTGCCGGGCCTGGAGATCGACGAGCAGAAGATCGTCTCCTCCACCGGCGCGCTGGCGCTGGGCGAGGTGCCCAAGCGTCTGGCCGTCATCGGCGGCGGCGTCATCGGGCTGGAGCTGGGCTCGGTCTGGGGCCGGCTGGGCGCCCAGGTCACCGTGGTGGAATTCCTCGACCGCATCCTGCCGGGCATGGACGGCGAGGTGTCGAAGCAGATGCAGCGCATCCTGGCCAAGCAGGGCATGACCTTCAAGCTGGGCGCCAAGGTCACCGGCGCCAAGACCACCAACACCGGCGTCACCCTGACCGTCGAGCCCGCGCAGGGCGGTGCGGCGGAGGAGGTCGAGGCCGACGTCGTGCTGGTCGCCATCGGCCGCCGTCCGCACACGCAGGCCCTGGGCCTGGAGAACGTCGGCGTCGAGACGGACGGCCGTGGCCGCGTCAAGATCGACGGCCACTTCCAGACCAACGTGCCGGGCATCTACGCCATCGGCGACGTGGTGGAAGGCCCGATGCTGGCCCACAAGGCCGAGGACGAGGGCATCGCCCTGGCCGAGATCCTGGCCGGGCAGCACGGCCACGTGAACTACGACGTGATCCCCGGCGTCGTCTACACCTGGCCCGAGGTCGCCTCGGTCGGCAAGGGCGAGGAGGATCTGAAGGCCGCGGGCATCGCCTACAAGGCCGGCAAGTTCCCCTTCACCGCCAACGGCCGCGCCCGCGCCATGAACGCCACCGACGGCTTCGTGAAGATCCTGGCCGACGCCCGCACCGACAAGGTCCTGGGCGTGCACATGATCGGCCCGAACGTGTCGGAGATGGTGGCCGAGCTGGCGCTGGCGATGGAGTTCGGCGCGTCGTCGGAAGACATCGCCCGCACCTGCCACGCCCACCCGACCCTGTCCGAGGTCACCAAGGAAGCGGCGATGGCCGTCGAAGGCCGCCAGATCCACATGTGATCGGGAGTCTTTAGACACGGATGCACACGGATAAAGACACGGATTCACACGGATCGTTCGAGGGCATACTCTCATCCGTGTCCATCCGTGTAAAAATCCGTGTGCATCCGTGTTCTTCAATGGTCCTCGCGCCACGACGCTCTCCAACCCCCTCACGCTGACCGTCGTCCTGTGTCTGGCCGAGGTGCTGGGCATGGCGGGGACGATGACCGTGCCGGCGCTGCTGCCGGTGTTCATCCAGGACTGGTCGCTGTCGGCCACCGAGGCCGGCTGGCTGTCGGGGGCGGCGCACCTCGGCTATGTGCTGGCGGTGCCGGTGCTGCTGGGGCTGACCGACCGGCTGGACAGCCGGCGCATCTACCTGTGGTGCACGGCGCTGACCGCGCTGTCCTGCGCCGGCTTCGCGTTGGCGGGGGATTCCTTCGTCCCGGCGCTGCTGTTCCGCGCGCTGGGCGGGGTGGGGCTGGCCGGCACCTACATGCCGGGACTGCGCATCCTGTCCGATCATGTTCAGGGGCCGCGCGCCGGGCGCTGCATGTCCTTCTACACGGCCAGCTACGGCATCGGCGTGGCCGGGTCGACGCTGATCGCCGGGCTGGCGGCGGGGGCGGGGGACTGGCGCTTCGCCTTCTGGCTGGCGGCGGTGGGCACGGCGGCGGCGTGGCTGCTGGCGCTGCTGCTGGTGCCGCCGACACACCCGCACGCCGACGAGGCGCCGAAGGGCTGGGCGGCGCTGTTCGACTTCCGCCCGGTGCTGCGCAACCGCCCGGCCATGGGCTACATCCTCGCCTACGCCGCGCACTGCTGGGAGCTGTTCGGCTGCCGGGGCTGGCTGGTCGCCTTCCTGGCCGTCGCCGCCGGGGCGCCGGCTGGGCAGGTGCCGGCGCACGTCACCACGCTGGCCACCGTCGTGCTGCTGCTGGGCGTGGTGTCGAGCATCCTGGGCAACGAGGCGGCGGCGCGCTGGGGGCGCGACCGCTTCCTCACCGTCATCATGCTGGCCTCGGCGGCGGTGGCCGCGCTGTTCGGCTTTCTGGGCGCCGCGCCCTTCGCCGTGGTGGCGGCGGTGGCGCTGGTCTATGGCCTGCTGATCACCGCCGACAGTGCCTCGCTGACCGTCGGCATGGTGGGGGCGGCGGGGGCCGGGCGGCGCGGGGCGGCGATGGCGATGCACTCGCTGTTCGGCTTCGGCGCCGCCTTCCTGGCGCCCATCGTCTTCGGCACCGTGCTGGAGGCCGGCGGCTGGGGCCTCGCCTTCGCCTCGCTGGGCGCGGTGGTCGCGCTGGGGCCGCTGCTGCTGCGGGTGATGGGGCGGGCGGCGAACGGTCCGTAGGTTGGGTCGTGACCCAACGTTCCTGCGGTGGCGCGTGCGTTGGGTCTCGACCCAACCTACGATTCTCTAGGAGTTCCGCGCCCTGGGGTGGGCGCCGTTGTAGACGGACATGAGTTGCTCCGTCTCCACGTCGGTGTAGCGTTGGGTGGTGGAGAGCGAGGCGTGGCCCAGCAGATCCTGGATGGCGCGCAGGTCGCCGCCATCGGCCAGCAGGTGGGTGGCGAAGCTGTGGCGCAGCGCGTGCGGCGTGGCGCTCTCCGGCAGGCCCATCAGGCGGCGCAGGTGCTGCATCTGGCGCTGCGCGATGGCCGGGTTCAGCTTGCCGCCGCGCGCGCCCAGGAACAGCGGCCCCTCCGCGCCGGGGTCGTACGGGCAGGCGTCGAGGTAGGCGCGCACCGCCTGCGTCACCGCCGGCAGCACGGGGATATCGCGCTCCTTGCGGCCCTTGCCCAGCACGCGCAGCGTGTCGCCCAGCGGCGCCTCGCGCCGCGTCAGGTTCAGCGCCTCGGAAATGCGCAGGCCGCAGCCGTACAGCAGGGTGAACAGCGCCCGGTCGCGGGCGCCGATCCACGGCTGGTCGGGCTCGGCCCCGGCGGCGTCGAGCAGGCGTTCGGCGCTCGGCTCGGTCAGGGGGCGCGGCACCGGGCGGTTCACGCGCGGTGTTCGGATGATCCCGACGAAGGCGTTGTGCAGCCGCCCGGCGCGGTCCAGCCATCGAAAGAAATTCCGCACGGCGGCAAGTTCGCGGGACCGGCTGCTGGCTCCCAGCCCGTCCATGGCCCGGCGGGAAAGCCACGCCCGGAAGTCCTCGGCGCGCAGCGAGCCCAGCTCGTTCATCGACGGCGGCCGCCCGGCGTGTTCGGTGAGGAAGGCGAGGAACACGGCGACGTCACCGGTGTACGCCTCCAGCGTCAGCGGCGAGGCGTGCTTCTCGCTCTCCAGCCAGCGCCGCCAGTGCTGCAACGCGTCCTGCACGTCGGGCTGGGCGGAGAAGCCGAGGACGCTGCCCTTCCGGCTCACGCCGGCAGTTCCAGCCACGAGCGGATGACGCGCTCCACCACGCGGGCGAGGAAGCCAACGAGTTCGGTGCCCTGGCCGGGGTGGAACATGTCCGGCTCGCGCGAGCCGAAGGCCAGCAGCCCTTCCGGCGTTTCGCTCGACACCTGGATGCGGATCAGCGCCTGCGAGCGCACCAGCCCGGCGCCGGGGCCGAAGATCTCCGGGTCGCCCACGATGTCGTTGTGCAGCACCACGTCGCGCTTGCCCATCCAGGCGCCGACCGTGCCCGGCTCCACCACCCGCACGCCGGAGCGGTGCACGTGCGGGATGTCCAGCCCGTTCGATTCGACGACCAGACACGCCACGTCGAGGTCGAGCAGCACCGCCAGGTCGGTGGTGATGGTCTGGATGAGCTGTTCGAAGTTCTGCGCGTCCAGCAGGAACAGCACCGCCGCGTGGATGCGGTTCTGGCTGTTCATGTTGGCGCGCGTGGTGGTCACCAGCTCGCGCTGCTGGTCCTTCAGCGCGCGGATCTCGCCGCGCAGCTTTTCCACCATGAAGGCCTGCAGGTCCACCACCCCGCGCCCGCGGTCGGCCGACGGCGGGGTGAGGTGGTGGACCAGATCGGCGTTCTGCGCCAGGAAGTCCGGATGGTCGCGCAGGTACGCGCAGACGTCCTCGGCGGTGAGGGCGTCGGGCATCCGGTGTGTCTGTCCCGGCTCGCGGGCCATGCGCGGCTCCCTGGTGCTTACAGGATGCTCTGGCCGGTCTTCTTCCAGTCCTCGACGAACTGGGCGAGGCCCTTGTCGGTCAGCGGGTGGTTGAACAGGCTGCGCAGGACCGATGCGGGGGCGGTCACGACGTGCGCGCCCAGGCGGCCGGCCTTGACGATGTGCATCGGGTTGCGGATCGACGCGACCAGCACTTCGGTCTTGAAGTGGTCGTAGTTGCGATAGATTTCGACGATGTCGGCGATGATGCCCATGCCGTCCTGCCCGACGTCGTCCAGCCGGCCGACGAACGGCGACACGAAGGCGGCGCCGGCCTTGGCGGCCAGGATCGCCTGCGCCGGCGAGAAGCACAGCGTGACGTTGACCATCGTGCCCTTGGACGACAGGATCTTGCAGACCTTGAGCCCGGCCGGGGTCAGCGGCACCTTGACGGCGACGCGGTGGGAGATCTTGGCGATCTTGTGCGCTTCGGCCAGCATGGTTTCGAAATCGGTGGAGGCGACTTCGGCGCTCACCGGGCCGTTGACGACCTCGCAGATCTCGGCCACGAGGTCGAGGAAGGGGCGACCGGACTTGGCGACCAGGGAGGGGTTGGTGGTAACACCGTCCAGCAGGCCGGAATCGGCAAGATCGCGAATCTCGGCGATGTCGGCGGTGTCGACGAAGAACTTCATGATGAAGAGTCCACTCAATGGCTTTGCAGGAGCATCGGCGCCGCCACGAACACCCGTTCCGGCGCGCTGTTCGAAGGGCAGTCTAGCGCATGGCCGCGTCGCTTACTAGGTCCGGGGGGCCCGATACCGGGGCCATTAGGGGGCAGGGCGACCTGCTGGGGCCGGAGGTGCGCGTCAGCGTCATGCTGCCGCTGCCATTGCGCGAGGCGTACGACTACCGCGTGCCGCCGGGCATGGATCTGCGCCCCGGCGACTTCGTCGAGGTGCCGCTGGGCCCGCGCCGGCTGCACGGCGTGGTCTGGGGCGACGGGGCGGGGGCGGTGGATTCCGGCCGGCTGAAGGCGGTGGTGCGCCGCTTCGACGTGCCGCCGATGTCCGAGGTGCAGCGCCGCTTCATCGACTGGGTGGCGGCCTACACCATGACGCTGCCGGGCATGGTGCTGAAGATGGCGGTCAGTGTCCCGGCGGCGCTGGAGCCGCCGCGCCCCCACATCGCCTATCAAAAGGCCGCCGCCGAACCGCCGCCCGGCTTCAAGATGACCGAGGCGCGCCGGCGCGTTCTGGCCCTGCTCGACGACGGGCCGCCGCGCTCGGCCGCCGAACTGGCCGACGAGGCGGGCTGCGGCGTCACCGTCGTGCGTGGCCTGACCGAGGCGGGCATGCTGGAGCCGCTGATGCTCGCCCCCGCCCGGTTCGCCGGGCCGGACTGGACGACCGACGGTCCGACCCTGTCGCCCGACCAGGAGGCCGCCGCCCAGGTGCTGCGCACGAAGATCGCGGAGCACAGCTACGCCGCCGTGCTGCTCGACGGCGTCACCGGATCGGGCAAGACCGAGGTCTATTACGAGGCGATTTCCACCGCGCTGAAGGCCGGGCGGCAGGTGCTGGTGCTGCTGCCGGAAATCGCGCTGTCGGCGCAATGGCTCGATCGCTTCGCCCGGCGCTTCGGCGCGCCGCCGGCCGAATGGCATTCCGACCTGACCGGCGCGGCGCGGCGCGACACGTGGCGGGCGGTGGCGCACGGCGAGGCGACGGTGGTGGTGGGCGCCCGCTCGGCGCTGTTCCTGCCCTACCGGGACCTCGGCCTCATCATCGTCGACGAGGAGCACGACGCCGCCTACAAGCAGGAGGAGGGCGCCATCTACCACGCCCGCGACATGGCGGTGGCGCGGGCGCACCTCGGCAGCTTCCCCATCGTCCTGGTGTCGGCGACGCCGTCGCTGGAAACGCAGATCAACGCCGACACCGGCCGTTACACGCGCATCAAGCTGCCGGACCGGCATGGCGGCGCCGTGCTGCCGGAGGTCAAGCTGATCGACCTGCGCGCCGACCGGCCGCCGCCCCGCCACTGGCTGGCGCCGACGCTGCGCAAGGCGTTGCAGGCGACGCTGGACGAGGGGGAGCAGGCCATGCTGTTCCTCAACCGCCGGGGCTACGCGCCCTTGACGCTGTGCCGCGCCTGCGGCCACCGGATGCAGTGCCCGAACTGCACGGCGTGGCTGGTCGAGCACCGGCTGGCGCGCAAGCTGCAATGCCACCACTGCGGCCTGCAGCAGCCGATCGCCGACAAATGCCCGAACTGCTTCGAGGAAGGCACGCTGGCCGCCTGCGGCCCCGGCGTCGAGCGCGTGCACGAGGAGGTGCTGGAGCTGTTCCCCAAGGCGCGGTCCGCCGTCATGGCATCGGACACGCTGTTCGGCCCGCGCGCCATCCAGGAAATGATCCGCAGGATCGCCGACCACGAGCTGGACATCATCATCGGCACGCAGGTGATGGCCAAGGGGCACCATTTCCCCATGCTGACGCTGGTCGGCGTGGTGGACGGCGACCTGGGGCTGGCCGGTGGCGACCTGCGCGCGGCGGAGCGCACCTACCAGCTCCTGCATCAGGTGGCCGGGCGCGCCGGGCGCGGCGAGCGGCCGGGCACCGTCTATTTGCAGACCTACATGCCCGAGCATCCGGTGATGCAGGCGCTGGCCGTGCACGACCGCGACGGCTTCTATCAGCTGGAGGCGGAGATGCGGATGGAGGTCGCCATGCCGCCCTTCGGCCGGCTCGCCGCGCTGATCGTGTCGGGCGAGGACGCGGCTCTGGTGGAGCGCGTCGCCATGGCGCTGGGCCGCGCCGCGCCGCGCAGCGACACGGTGGCCGTCCTGGGACCGGCGCCCGCCCCCCTGGCGCTGCTGCGCGGCCGGCACCGCCGCCGCCTGCTGCTGAAGGCGCCGCGCGGCACGCCGGTGCAGCCGCTCATTGCCGGCTGGCTGGAGCAGGTCGAGGTGCCGCCGTCGGTGCGCGTCCAGGTCGACGTCGACCCGTACAGCTTCCTGTAGCACCGGAACACCATCGGACCGCCGCCGCCGGATTTCATCGTCCCGTCCGCCAGGGCGGAGGGGAGATGCTGAAAATTTGTGTTTAAGATGCCGCTAATCTTGTTCGTCCCCCCCAATGCATGAGAAAATTCGAATGATAGGCGCATCCGGTCGAGATCGCCCGTAGACAAACGAAAAGAAGACTTGGGGGAACGTGCATGACGTTGGGGCTTCGTGGTTTGGTGGCGGCGGTCTTCGCCGGCACCGCTGTGCTGGTTGCGTTGGTGGTGTCGGTGTATGTGGGCTGGTTCGTTCTGGTCGATCGCGTGCACGATGACGCCAAGGCCACCGCCTTCGCCGAGATCGAGCGGTCGGCGAACATGTTCATGGTGTCCACGCGCAAATACCTGGATGAGTCCAACGCCGCCACGACGCCCGCGGCGAAGGAGGCGGTGCGCACGGACTGGATCCGCACCATCAAGGCGGTGGACGACGCGGTGGTGCACGACTTCGGCGCGGGCAAGCTGCGGGTGCGTCTGGTCAACGACCCGGCGATCACCGGCGCGCCGCAGTTCGGCGGCGACGTGACGTCCGTGCAGACCGCCTTCGAGCGCGAGGCGCTGCGCGCCTTCGCCGGCGGGCGCGCCACCCCCGTCGTGACGGAGGAAGGCGGGGCGCTGCGCGTCGCCGTGCCGCTGCCCAGCAACGCCCACCCCGGCTGCGCCGCCTGCCATCAGGTGCCCGCCGACAAGCCCCAGCTCCTGGGCACGCTCAACGCCTATGTCCCGCTGACGGCGGCGCTGGAGGCGTCGCGCCATCAGGCCATGCTGACCGGGGCGGTGGTGCTGCTGCTGACCGGCCTCGTGCTCGCCGGAATCTACCTGCTGTTCGCCCGCCACGTGGTGGCGCCGGTGGAACGGGTGGGGGCGGCCGTGCGCGCGCTGGTCGATGGCCGCACCGACGTTACCTTGAACGAGAGCCGAGGCGACGAGATCGGCGAGATCGCGCGGGCCGTGAACGTCTTCGGCGGCAAGCTGGAGGCCATGCGCCGCATGGAAGGCCAGCAGGAACAGATGCGCCGTGACGCCGAGGAGGAGAAGCGGCGGAGCCGCGTCCAACTGGCCGACGAGTTCGAAAGCCGCCTGCGCCGCTCGGTGGAAGGGCTGACCGCGACGATCGGCCGCATGCGCGACGAGTGCCGCGCCCTGGCCGGGTCGGCCGACGGTGCCCGCCAGAAACTTCAGGGCATGTCCTCCACGGCCGGGCTGGCGGCCGGCAATGTGCAGACGGTCGCCGCCGCCGCCGATGAACTGGCCGCCTCGGTCAACGAGATCAGCCGGCAGATCAACGAATCCTCGCGCATCTCCGAAACCGCGGTGAACCAGGCGGAGGAGACGAACGCCACCGTGGCCGGGCTGGCCGACGCCGCCCAGAAGATCGGCGAGGTCGTCAACCTCATCAACAACATCGCGTCGCAGACCAACCTTCTGGCGCTGAACGCCACCATCGAGGCGGCGCGGGCGGGGGAGGCCGGCAAGGGCTTCGCCGTCGTGGCGTCGGAGGTCAAGAACCTCGCCAACCAGACCGCCAAGGCGACCGAGGAGATTTCCTCCCAGATCGAGGCGATGCAGCAGGTGACCGGCACGGCGGTCGACGCCATCCGCGGCATCGGATCGACCATCGGCCAGATGAGCAGCATCACCACCACGGTCGCCGCCGCGGTCGAGGAACAGCACGCCGCGACCCGCGAGATCGCCCGCAACGTCCAGGAAGCCGCCGGGCGTACCCGCGACGTCTCGGCCGGCGTCGAGGAGGTTGCCGCGAACGCCGCCCAGACCAGCTCCATCGCGAACGCCACCGCCGGCAACGCCGCCGACGCCGCGCAGGAAGCCGACGCGCTGCACCGCGACATGGACGAGTTCATCACCAAGGTGCGCACCCAATAGCCCGCGCCCGTCGCTCCGCCTCCGCCCCGGCCGGGCGGAGGCGGAGCCGTCGGAGCGCGCTTCCGTGGCATTTCGTTGAAATTTACCTAAATTTTATTATTTCATCGGCGTCCCCGGTCTGGTATTTGGGCGCTCGGGCCGCTGCAAGCATTCGGCGAGCGGGGGTCCGCCGTGCCCCCGCCGATGGTGCCGCCATGTCCCTCCTCAATTCCATTTCCATTCGCACCAAGATCGCCGCCGTGCTGGGCCTGATCGTGCTGGCGATCCTCGTCTCCACGGCGGAGGTGCTGCGCGAAACCCGCGCGCAGGGCGAGGGGCTGGCGGCGATCTCCGTCGCGACGGAGCGTGTGACCGGCGACGTCGTGCCGCTGGGGGAACGGATCGCCGCCATTCGCTACGGCATCGTCCAGGTGCAGCAGAACTTCACCGACGTTTCCGCCACCCAGGGCAAGGACGGCCTGGACGACGGCTTCGTGCGGGCGGCCGACTTCGTGCGCCGCGTCGAGGAGGACCTGGAGGAGGCGCGCAAGCTGGCGCTGGGCCTGGAACTGAAGGAAGCGGTGCGGCTGATCGACGGCATCGCGGCGGCGTTCCGGCCCTATCACGAGGTCGGGCGCCGCATGGCGAAGGCCTATGTCGCCGGCGGACCGGAAGCCGGCAACCGGATGATGGAGGAGTTCGACGCGCTGGCGGAGAAGCTGGACGAGGAGACCGACGCGCTGACCATCTTCGTCGAAGGCGAGACGGCGGCGCAGATCGCCGCGCTGCGCGAGGCGGTGGGGGACAACGAGCGCTCGGCCGCCGCCATCGTCACCCATCTGCTGATCGCCATGGGCGTCATGATCGGCATCGCCATGGCCGGCATCGTGCTGGTGCAGGTCAACGTCGTCGGCCCCCTGCGCCGCAGCGTCGCGGTCATGGCGGATCTGGCCGCCGGCAACCTCGCCGTCGGGATCGGCTTCCGCGGCCGGCGCGACGAGATCGGCGGCATCGCCGAGGCGCTGCGCGTGTTCCGCGCCGCCGCGCGGGAGAACGAACGTCTGCGCGCCGAGCAGGAGGCGCTGCGCGCCGCCGCCGAGGAGGAGAAGCGCCGGGCGCTGGAAGACATGGCCCGCACGGTCGAGGAGGAAACCCGCGCCGCCGTCGCCCGCGTGGCCGAGCGCACCGCGCGCATGGCCGGCAACGCCCAGGCCATGGCGGCCTCGGCCGGCCTCGTCAGCGAGAACGCGCAGAGCGTCGCCGCGGCGGCCGGGCAGGCGCTGGGCAATGCGCAGACGGTCGCCGCCGCCACCGAGGAGATGACGGCGTCGATCCGCGACATCGCAAAGCAGGTCGCGCACGCCAGCGCCGTCACCCACGGCGCCGTCCAGGCGGCCGACGGGGCGACCGGCACCATCCGGTCCATGTCGGAGGCGGTCGGGCGCATCGGCGACGTCGCCCGGCTGATCGCCGACATTGCCGGGCAGACCAACCTGCTGGCGCTGAACGCCACCATCGAGGCGGCCCGCGCGGGCGAAGCCGGCAAGGGCTTCGCCGTCGTCGCGCAGGAGGTCAAGAACCTCGCCACCCAGACCGCCCGCTCGACCGAGGAGATCACCCGCCAGATCGGCGAGATCGAGGGCGTCACCCGCGCCGCCGTCGCGGCGGTGGACGGCGTCGTCGGCACCATCGCCGAGGTGGACGGCATCGCCGCCGGCATCGCCGCGGCCATGGAGCAGCAGGGCGCCGTCACCCACGAGATCGCCCGCACCGTCGTTGAGACCACCACGGCGGCGCGCGAGGTGTCCGACCGGATCGCCCACGTCTCGTCCGAGGCGGGCGCCACCGGCGGCCACGCCGCCGAGGTGCGGCAGATGGCGGCGGAGGTCGAGGACAGCATCGAATCGCTTCAGGAGGTGCTGGTGCGCATCGTCCGCACCTCGACGCGCGACGTCGACCGGCGGGCCGCGCCGCGCTACGCCGTCGATCTGCCGTGCCGCATCGGCGATGCGCGCGCCGTGGTGAAGGACCTGTCGGAGGGTGGGGCGATGATCGCCGGGGTGCCCGCCGGCGTTTCCGGCGGTGCCGGGACGCTGGTCATCGACGCGCTGGGCATGCCGCTGCCGTTCCGCGCCCGGTCGGCGGAGCACGGGCGCCTGCACGTCACCTTCACCCTCGACCCGGCCACCGCGACGGCGTTGCGCCAGCGCCTGCCCGCCGTCGTCCGGGGCTGCGCGCGGATCGACGCGGCGGCGTGAGACTCGGGCGTTACACGGCCCGCGTCACACCGCCGTCACATCGCGCCGCGTCCGCGCGCGGGGACGCCAGATGGACAGGCACTCGGCGGCCGACTGGCCCTTGCCGATGCCGTACCAGCCGGCGCGGTCGTTGAAGCACAGGGTGTAGGCGCCGCCGGCCCCGCGCTCGAAGCGGAACACCGGGCGGTCGACGCCCGGCAGCAGCACCAGCAGGCGGTCGAAGTCGCGGCCGGACTCGCGGATGATCCCCGCCCAATGGCCAAGGCGCAGCTTCGGCTCGGCGACCTGTTCGAACTCGATCAGGTCGTTGGGGGTGAAGCGGGCGCGGGAGAAGGCGACAACGGTCATCGACACACCGTAGGAAGCGCAGGAAAAGCGTGGAATACAGCCCGACCGTGCGCCGGAATGGTTAATCGTGTGTTAAGGCAACGCATTGGTCACGGCTTCGCCCCACCCGTGCCGAGGCGGTCGCGGGGCTTGCCGACCATCGTCCCGCGGATGGGCCGCGCCCTTGCGAATCCTGGCTTCGCGTCCCATGTCGCAAGGCGTTTTCGACGCAGTGCACAAACGCCGCACGCAAAACCTCCGGACTCGGTTGCGCCTGCGCTTATCCTGTGATATTGGACCGCTCGCTTTCGCGGCCCGGGCCGCCGCGACACGGGTTCGCCCGTTCCAAGGCCCTGAAAATTCACCGTCTACCGAACTCATATTCGAGGGATCAGGTGGCTTCCGAAGGTACAGGCGTTTCCGAGCTGGCGGGCCGTTACTCCACGGCGCTGTTCGAGCTGGCGGATGAAAACAAGGCGCTCGATCAGGTCGCAGGCGATCTGACCGCGCTGAAGCAACTCCTGGCCGAGAGCGCCGACCTGCGTCGCCTCGTCCGGAGCCCGGTGATCAGCCGCGCGGACCAGGGACGCGCGATGGCCGCGGTTCTGGAACGTGCCGGCGTGTCGGACATCACCCGGCGGTTCCTGGGGCTGGTGGCGAGCAATCGCCGGCTCTTCGCGCTGCCCGGGATGATCGAAGGCTATCTGGCCGAGCTGGCCCGCCGCCGTGGCGAAAGCACGGCGCGGGTGACGGCGGCCACGCCGCTGTCCGACGCCCAGGTCCAGGCGGTGACCGACACGCTCAAGAAGGTGGTCGGTTCCAAGGTGACGGTGGACGTCACCGTCGATCCCGCACTGATCGGCGGTATGATCGTCAAGTATGGCTCGCGCATGGTCGATACCTCGGTGCGCACCAAGCTCGACAAGTTGCAACTCGCCATGAAGGCCTCAGGGGGACAAGTCTGATGGATATCCGCGCCGCAGAAATCTCTGCGATCCTCAAGCAGCAGATCGCGAATTTCGGGACCGAGGCGGACGTCGCCGAGGTCGGGCAGGTGCTGTCGGTGGGTGACGGCGTCGCCCGCGTGCATGGCCTGGACAACGTTCGCGCCGGCGAGATGGTGGAATTCCCGGGCGGCCTCAAGGGCATGGCCCTCAACCTCGAAACCGACAACGTCGGCGTCGTGATTTTCGGTGACGACCGCGGCATCAAGGAAGGCGACACCGTCAAGCGCACGGGCACCATCGTCGACGTGCCGGTCGGGCGCGGCCTGCTGGGCCGCGTGGTCGACGGCCTCGGCAACCCGATCGACGGCAAGGGCCCGCTGGTCGACGTCGAGCGCAAGCGCGTCGAGGTGAAGGCCCCCGGCATCATCCCGCGCAAGTCGGTGCACGAGCCGATGCAGACCGGCCTGAAGGCCGTCGACAGCCTGGTGCCGATCGGCCGTGGCCAGCGCGAGCTGATCATCGGCGACCGCCAGACCGGCAAGACCGCCGTCGTCATCGACACCTTCCTGAACCAGAAGTCGATCAACCAGGGCGACGACGAGTCCAAGAAGCTCTACTGCATCTACGTCGCCATCGGCCAGAAGCGCTCGACCGTCGCGCAGATCGTCAAGGCGCTGGAAGACGCCGGCGCGATGGAATACTCCATCGTCGTCGCCGCCACCGCGTCGGAGCCGGCCCCGCTGCAGTTCCTGGCGCCGTACACCGGCTGCACCATGGGCGAGTTCTTCCGCGACAACGGCATGCACGCCGTCATCGTGTACGACGATCTGTCCAAGCAGGCCGTCGCCTACCGCCAGATGTCGCTGCTGCTGCGCCGCCCGCCGGGCCGCGAAGCCTACCCCGGCGACGTGTTCTATCTCCACAGCCGCCTGCTGGAGCGCGCGGCCAAGATGAACGACGCGCACGGCGCCGGTTCGCTGACCGCCCTGCCGGTCATCGAGACGCAGGCCGGCGACGTGTCGGCGTACATCCCGACCAACGTGATCTCGATCACCGACGGCCAGATCTTCCTGGAGACCGGCCTGTTCTATCGCGGCATCCGCCCGGCCATCAACGTCGGCCTGTCGGTGTCGCGCGTCGGCTCGGCCGCCCAGATCAAGGCGATGAAGCAGGTCGCCGGCACCATCAAGATGGAGCTGGCGCAGTACCGCGAGATGGCCGCCTTCGCGCAGTTCGCCTCGGACCTCGACGCCGCCACCCAGCGCCTGCTGGCCCGCGGCGCGCGCCTGACCGAGCTGCTGAAGCAGGGTCAGTTCCAGCCGCTGCCGGTCGAAGAGCAGGTCGTGTCGATCTTCTCGGGCGTGAAGGGCTATCTCGACAAGATCAAGGTCGAGGACGTCAATCGCTTCGAGAAGAAGTTCCTCGACGAGATCCGCGCCAAGGGTGCCGACATCCTGGCCACCATCCGCAACGAGAAGCAGATCACCAAGGAGACCGAGGAGAAGCTGAAGGCTTTCCTCGATGGCTTCGCCAAGGTGTTCGTCTGATCGTGAACCAGGGACCCGGCGCCGCGAGGCTCCGGGTCTTTCGGGCGCAGAACTCTTGCGGGATGAAGGGCCGGTATGCCTAACCTCAAGGACCTAAAGAACCGGATCGCCAGCGTCCAGTCGACGCGGAAGATCACTTCGGCCATGAAGATGGTGGCCGCCTCCAAGCTCCGCCGCGCGCAGGAGCAGGCCGAGGCGTCGCGGCCCTATGCCGAGCGCATGGGCCGCATGCTGTCGTCGCTGGCGGGCAACGTCCAGAACGGCGCCGGCGGTCCCAAGCTGATGACGGGCACGGGCTCCGATCAGGTGCACCTGCTGGTCGTCATCTCCTCCGACCGTGGCCTGTGCGGCGCGTTCAACGGATCGATCGTCCGCGAGGCGCGCCGTCAGATCCAGCGCCTGCTCCGTGAAGGCAAGACCGTCAAGGTGCTGACCGTGGGCCGCAAGGGCCGCGACCAGATCCGCCGCGACCACGCCTCGCTGATCGTGCAGAGCTACGAGGACGTCGGCCGCCGCAAGCTGGCGTTCGCCGACGCCGACGCGATCGCCAAGAAGATCAACGAGATGTACGAGGCGGACGAGTTCGACGTCTGCACCGTCATCTACAACAAGTTCAAGTCGGCGATCTCGCAGATCGTCACCGCGCAGCAGCTCATCCCCTTCGCCGTGCCGGAAGTGGCGGCCGAGGGTGCGGGCGACGAGGTGAAGGCGATCTACGAGTTCGAGCCCGACGAGGAGCAGATCCTCGCCGAGCTGCTGCCGCGCAACCTGTCCATCCAGGTCTACCGCGCGCTTCTCGAAAGCGCCGCGTCCGAGCAGGGTGCCCGGATGACGGCGATGGACAACGCGACGCGCAACGCCGGCGACATGATCAACAAGCTGACGATCACCTACAACCGGACGCGCCAGGCCTACATCACCAAGGAGCTGATCGAGATCATCTCCGGTGCCGAGGCGATCTGATCTGGGTCGATACGGCGGCTATACTGACAATTTCGAGTTCCGAAGGAGCTTTACTCCATGGCTATGAACACCGAGGCCCAGGCCACCAACGCCGGCGGCCGCATCACGCAGGTGACGGGCGCCGTCGTCGACGTCCAGTTCGAGGGTGACCTGCCGGCGATTCTGAACGCGCTGCACACCAAGAACGAGGGCAAGACCCTGGTTCTCGAAGTCGCGCAGCACCTCGGCGAGAACACGGTGCGTACCATCGCCATGGACAGCACCGACGGTCTGGTCCGCGGCCAGGAAGTCTCCGACACCGGCGCGCCGATCTCGGTGCCGGTCGGCCCGGCCACGCTCGGCCGCATCATCAACGTCATCGGCGAGCCGATCGACGAGCGCGGCCCGGTCGACGCCGAGCAGGCGTTCCCGATCCACCGCCCGGCCCCGGAATTCGTCGAGCAGTCGACGGAAGCCCAGGTGCTCGTCACCGGCATCAAGGTCATCGACCTGCTGGCCCCGTACGCCAAGGGCGGCAAGATCGGCCTGTTCGGCGGCGCCGGCGTCGGCAAGACCGTGACCATCATGGAGCTGATCAACAACGTCGCCAAGGCGCACGGTGGTGTGTCGGTGTTCGCCGGCGTGGGTGAGCGCACCCGCGAAGGCAACGACCTGTACCACGAGATGATGGAGTCGGGCGTCATCAAGACCGACGGCCCGGGCTCCAAGGTGGCCCTGGTGTACGGCCAGATGAACGAGCCGCCGGGTGCCCGCGCGCGCGTCGGCCTGACCGGCCTGACGCTGGCCGAGTACTTCCGCGACGAGGAAGGCCAGGACGTGCTGTTCTTCGTCGACAACATCTTCCGCTTCACGCAGGCGGGTTCGGAAGTGTCGGCGCTGCTCGGCCGCATCCCGTCGGCGGTGGGTTACCAGCCGACGCTGGCCACCGACATGGGCGCCCTCCAGGAGCGCATCACCTCGACCAAGAAGGGTTCGATCACCTCGGTGCAGGCCATCTACGTGCCCGCCGACGATCTGACCGACCCGGCGCCGGCCACCTCGTTCGCCCACCTGGACGCCACGACGGTGCTGTCGCGCTCGATCGCCGAAATGGCCATCTTCCCGGCCGTGGACCCGCTCGACTCGACCAGCCGCATCCTCGACCCGCGCGTCGTCGGTGAGGAGCACTACGCGGTCGCCCGTTCGGTCCAGAAGGTCCTGCAGACCTACAAGTCGCTGCAGGACATCATCGCCATCCTGGGCATGGACGAGCTGTCGGAAGAGGACAAGCTGACCGTGTCCCGCGCCCGCAAGATCCAGCGCTTCCTGTCGCAGCCGTTCCACGTCGCCGAGGTGTTCACCGGCACGCCGGGCGTGCTGGTTCCGATCGAGGACACGATCCGCGGCTTCAAGGGCATCGTGAACGGCGATTACGACCACCTGCCGGAGGCCGCCTTCTACATGGTCGGCACCATCGAGGAGGCCGTCGCCAAGGCCAAGAAGATGGCCAACGAGGCCGCCTGACCGCCCTCCGGGCAACGTTGAAACGGCAACCCCCTCCCGTCCGGCAACGGCGGGAGGGTTTGGTTGAGGGAGCCAGCACCCCATGGCCGATAAAGTCGAATTCGAACTCGTTTCGCCGGAAAAGCTGCTGACCTCGCAGCCGGTGGACATGGTGGTGGTGCCGGGCAGCGAAGGTGACTTCGGCGTCCTGGCCGGCCACGCCCCGATGATCTCCACCGTCCGTCCGGGCGTCATCGACGTCTACGAGGGCGACCGCGTCGTCGACCGCGTGTTCGTCGCCGGCGGCTTCGCCGAGGTGACCGAGACCCGCTGCACCGTCCTGGCCGAGCAGGCCGTGCCGGTGGCGCAGATCGACCGCGCCAAGGTCGAGCAGGACGTCAAGAACCTCTCCGAGGATCTGGACGACGCCAAGTCCGACACCGAGCGGGCCGACGCGGAGGCGAAGCTCGCCGTCGCGCGCGCCATGCTCGACGCGGTCGGGGCCGGCGCCACGGCGCACTGACCTCTGGGCAGACCTGCAAGGGCGCGCGGCGACGCGCCCTTTGCATTCGGACACCCAGGCCATACATTGCACGCTGGGCAGCGCGCCTCCCGATCCGTCGTGAGGCGCGTTTCCTGTTTGAGGGCGAACAGCAAGCGACGGGACAAGCGATGGCGGACCTGCACTGGCGTACCGAGGACCTTCCGTGGGACCGGCTGGATCATGCCAAGGTCGATCCGGATCTCGTGCCGCTCATCAAGGCGGCGGCGCTGGTCGAGTACAACGCCAACGACTACACCGCCTACCTGTGCAACGTCTTCCACGACGACCCGGAGTTCCAGGAACTCGCCCGCTACTGGGCCGTGGAGGAGGTGCAGCACGGCGAGGCGCTGGGCAAGTGGGCGGAGCTGGTCGACCCCTCTTTCGACTTCCAGAAGGCCGTGGCGCGCTTCCGCGCCGGCTACCGCGTGCCCATCGAGCTGGACCGCTCGGTGCGCGGCTCGCGCACCGGCGAACTGATCGCCCGCTGCATGGTGGAGACCGGCACCAGCTCCTACTACGCCGCCATCGGCGACTCGACCGAGGAACCGCTCCTCCGGGAGATCTGCCGCAACATCGCCGCCGACGAGCTGCGCCACTACAAGCTGTTCTACGTGCACGCCAAGCGCTATGTGGAGAAGGAGCGGCTGTCCAAGTGGCGGCGCCTGTGGGTGGCGCTGAGCCGCATCGGCGAGACCGAGGACGACGAGCTGGCCTACGCCTTCTACGCCGCCAACGCGCCCGACGGCGTGCCCTACGACCGCAAGACCTTCAACGCCGCCTACATGCGCCGCGCCTACGGCCGCTATCGGCAGAAGCACGTCGAGCGCGCCATCGCCATGGTCTTCAAGGCCTGCGGCCTGAAGCCGCACACCCGGACCTTCGCCGTGGCCGCCCGCGGCGCCTGGTGGTTCATCGACCGCCGCGCCAAGAAGCTGGCGGCTGCGGCGTAGCGTCTTTTTGAGGCGTAGGTTGGGTTGAGCCTCAGCGAAAACCCAACGTGTTCGCCCTCCAAAGGCCGTTGGGTTTTCGCCTGCGGCTCAACCCAACCTACGGGCGTCCTCGATCACACCCGCGAATTCCTTCAGCACCGCCTCGTAGACCGGGCGTTTGAAGGGCACGATCAGGCTCACGAGGGCGTCCGGGGCCACCCATTTCCAGGCGTCGAACTCCGGGTGCTCGGTGTCCAGGTCGATGTCGGCGTCGCGGCCGGTGAAGCGGGCGGCGACCCACACCTGCTCCTGGCCCCGCCAGCGGCCCTTCCACACCTTGCCCAGCAAATGGTCGGGCAGGTCGTAGCGCAGCTTCTCCACCGTCTCGGCCAGGATCTCGGCGGCGTCCGTGCCGATCTCCTCCTTGAGTTCGCGCAGGGCCGCCTCGCGCACCGTCTCGCCGTCGTCGATGCCGCCCTGCGGCATCTGCCACGCGTCGGCGCTGTCGCGGCGGCGCGCCACGAAGACTTCGCCGCGCGCGCTGAGCAGCATGATGCCGACGCAGGGCCGGTAGGGGAGGGAATCGCGGTCCACCGCCTTGTTCTTCCCGGCGTGCTTCCTGCCGCTCATCCGCCCAGACCTTTCTGAAGATTGACGACGGCCGACACCGGCGCCAGGACGAATCCACGGTCCTGCAGCCCGGTCAGCCAGAGGTTGATGCGCTCCACCGTGCTCGGGTACGGAAAGCCCAGGCCGACGGCGGCGCCCTGCGCCTTGGCCACCGCCTCAAGCTCCTTGAGCTGATCGTCGATGGCTCCGCGCGACAGGTCGCGGTCGATGACGCGGTCGACGAAGGCGCGCGGCACGCCGGTCTGGCCGGCGACGGCGGCGGCCTGACTCTTCGGGTTGACGCGGGCGTCGACGAACAGCAGGCCGCGCTGCTTCAGCGCGTCCATCACCGGCTTCAGCGCGTCCGGATTGGCGGTGAACTTGCTGCCCGAGGTGGTGGTGATGCCGGTGTAGCCGCTGACGCGGCTCATCGACCATTCCAGCCGCTCGATGTTGCGCTCGGGCGACAGCGAGGTGAGCAGCGCGTTGGAGCCGGGGTCGTCGCGCGGGAAGTTCAGCGGCTCCATGGGCACGGAGAGCATCACCTCGTGCCCCTTGCCGCGCGCCCGCTCGATCCAGCCGTCCAGGCGCTCGCCGTAGGGCACGAAGGCCAGCGTCACCTGCGGCGGCAGCTTCTGGAGCGCGTTGCCGGTGGTCACGCCCGATACCCCCAGGTCGGTCATCAGGATGGCGATGCGCGGCCGCTTGTCGGCGGCCGGGAAGGGGCGGGCGTAGACCTGCCAGGGCTTGCGCCCGTCCTCGGCGACGCGCGGCAGCGGGCCGGAGCGCGTCTCCTCCACGAGGCCCGGCGCCGGGGCCGGCGTCAGCGTGACGAAGGCGTCCGGCGGCGGCAGG
>DASWVP010000380.1:0-2843 GCA_036401175.1 Azospirillum sp.
CGGCCGCCAGCGGCACGGTGACCGCGAAGCACGAGCCGCGGCCGGGCATCGAGCGGACCTCCAGCGGGTGGCCGAGTAGGCGCGCCGTGCGCCGCACCACCGACAGGCCGAGCCCCAGTCCCTGGCTGTGCTCGCGCGCCGGGTTGCCGAGCTGCACGAAATCCTCGAACACCGCGTCGAGCTTGTCGGGCGGGATGCCGATGCCGGTGTCCCACACCTCGATTCGCAGGGCGCCGGCCCGTCGGCGGCAGGCGACCAGCACGCCGCCGTGGGCGGTATAGCGCACGGCGTTGGCCAGCAGGTTGCCGAGGATGCGGCCGAGCAGCAGCGGGTCGCTGCGCACCGCCACGTCGCAGCACCGGCTGCGCAGCCGCAGCCCCTTGACGGCCGCCGCCGCCCGCACCTCGTCCAGCTTGGCGGCGACGAGGGGGCGCACGGGCATGTCGGCAAGGCGCGGCTGCACCGTCCCGGCCTCCAGCGTCGAGACGTCGAGCAGCGCGTTCAGCAACGATTCGCCCGATTCCATGGCGGTGCCGAGCTGGTGGTGCACCTTGCGCGCGCGGTCGTCCGCCAGCCCCTGTTCCAGCAGGAAATGATAAAGCCGCATGGCCTGGAACGGCTGGCGCAGGTCGTGGCTGGCGGCGGCCAGGAAGCGCGACTTGGCCTGGTTGGCCAGTTCCGCCTCGCGCCGCCGCTCGGCCTCGCGCTCCAGCAGGCGGGCGCGTTCGGCCGCGCCGTCGTGCAGGCCATGCGCCGCCCAGGCCAGCGCCGCGCCCAGGTCGTTGATCTCGCGCACCGAACTGGGCGGGATCGGCGGCAGCGGCCGGTCCTGCTCCAGCGCCACGGCGGCGGCGGTCAGCGCGCGGACCGGCACGGCGATGCGCCGGCCGATGTGCAGCGCCAGCAGGGCGGCCAGCGCCACCAGCGCGCCGTTCAGCAGCAGCGCCTCGGCCAGCGCCCGGTTGAGCGGCGCCGTCAACGCGTCGCGCGGGGCGGCGAAGCCCAGGGTCCAGCCGAAGGCGGAGCGGCGGTAGCCGATGATGACCTCGTGCCCCTGCAGGGCCCGCCCGGACGCCACCCCCTCGGGCGCCACGGCCATGGCGGCGGCGAACCAGTCCGGCGCCGGCCGGCCGACGTAGTGCGCCGCGTCGTGGGCGCGCGCCACCAGCGTGCCCGCGCCGTCGACGACGACGCCCAGCCAGTCGGCCGGCACGTTGCGGTCTTCGAGCAGGCGGCTCCAGCGCTCGGGCTGCACGGCGACGCCGACGACGCCTTCGACCAGACCGCGCCTCTCCAGCGGCACGGCCACCGCCACCAGCGCCGGACGCTCGCCCGCCGCCGGCAGGTAGAGGGACACCGCCGGCCGCCCGGTGGCGATGGCCTGCCGGATCACCGGGCCATAGGGCAGGGCCGCCGGCTTGCGGGGCGGGGTGACGGCGCTGGCCGTGTCGATGGTGACGTGCCCGTAGCCGTCGGCGAGGAACAGCGCGTGCCAGTAAGGATGGCTCTCCTTCAGCGCCGCCGCCGTGGTCAGGAAGCGCACGGGGTCCTCGCCCGGCAGCCCACCGGCCACGGCGGCGCCCCGCAGCGCGTGGACGATGCCGCCGAGGTCGGCGTCGAGCGCCAGCGCCAGTGCGCTCGCCGTGTCGCGCAGCCCGTCCTCCAGCGTGGTGCGCTGCGCCTGCGTGTGGCGCACCGTCAGCACGCCGGAGAGCAGCAGCGCCGGCAGCAGCGCCGCCAGCACCAGCGCCACCAGATGCCAGCGCACCGGCCGCGGCCGCAGCAGGGCCGGACGCCCGGCGGTGGCGGGCGCAGGGGAGTGGGGACGATCCATCATGGGTACGGTTGTAATCCGGCCGGTTCGTCGGCGGCTCCACAAAAAGGAAGTAGGCCGACTCTCATAGCGTGGCGGCGATGCGTCTTTACGCCGCCGGGGCGGCGGGAGTAGGTTGCAGAAACGGATCGTCCGCACGCGAACCCGACCCCGCCGGAGCCGGGCATGACCGATGAAGCGCTGCTCGAACTCACCGAGCAGGACTACCTGAAGATGGAAGAGGCGCTGTCGCAGACCGCCCGTGGACGGGCGTTCCTGCGCATGCGCGACCGCCGGGTGCGCCTCGTCGCCATCGACGAGTTCCACGGCGTCGCCGCCCGCCTGGAGGAGCACGTCAAGCGCCTGGGCGGCGCCGTCGCGGCGGCCCCGGTGGCGCGGGCGTCGGCCGGCGACGGGCAGAGCGCGCGCGTGCAGTCGGAACTGGACGCGCTGCGGCAGTTCGTCGATCAGGCGCGCGGCGACATGGCGGCGCTGCGCCCGGCGGACGGCGGCAGCGATCCCATCGTCGCTGCAACGGCCGAGCTGGATGCCATCGTCCACGCCACCGAGAACGCCACCACCGAGATCCTCAACGCCACCGAGGTGATCCAGGACTACACCGGGCGCATCCCGCGCGACGATCCGGACTGGGCCGAGTTGGCCAACGGCATCGAGGCGCAGTGCATGGAGGTGATGACCGCCTGCTCGTTCCAGGACATCACCGGCCAGCGCACCACCAAGGTCATCAACACCCTGCGCTACATCGAGGAGCGGGTGAACGCGCTGATCCAGGTGTGGGGGGCGGACGTCGGCCCCGGCGGCGCGTTGCCGGACGTGTCGGCGGCGCACCGCAAGCTGAACGACACGCGGCCCGACGCGCACCTGCTGAACGGCCCGCAGCTCGACGGGCAGGGGGTCAGCCAGGACGACATCGACGCGCTGTTCGACCAGATGGCGGCGCAGAACCCAGCCGCCATCGAGCGCGCGGCGCCCGCCCCGGCCGCCGCGCCGGCTCCGCCGCCTCCACCCC
>DASWVP010000381.1:0-4243 GCA_036401175.1 Azospirillum sp.
ACCTCCGCCAAGACCATCGACTGGCTGAGCCGCTGAGCCGCCGCGGCGGCCGCTGACGCCGCCCTGTATCCTCCACACACCACACTGTTGCATCGACGCATCACCTCGGAGAAGCCTGAGGCGAAGGGGGACGTGCG
Organism: Azospirillum sp.; assembly: GCA_036401175.1. Classification (GTDB taxonomy): domain Bacteria; phylum Pseudomonadota; class Alphaproteobacteria; order Azospirillales; family Azospirillaceae; genus Azospirillum. The sequence continues at coordinate 138 of DASWVP010000381.1, forward strand.
TTTCAATTGTCGCTTGCCCCCTATCGATTGGGTCCTTAACGTTCCGTTATTGGTAAACGCTTCTTAACCGTCCCGGAGAGGGTCGTGGTGATGCGCGAAACTCGTGAGACCACGCCCCCGGCGATCGCCGGCGAACGGCGCCACCGCTGCGGACCGGCCAGCGTGATGGTCCGGCACACCGGCCCGCGCGCGGCGGTGCCGGTGGCGCCCCGCCCGCTCCGCGTCATCGTCGTCGACGACGAGCCGGCGGTGGCGCAGGCGGTGAAGGACACCGTCGAAGACCTCGGCCACACCGTGTGCGGCATCGCCCACAGCGAGGAGGATGCGCTGCGCCTCGCCGGGCGGGAGCGGCCGGACATCGCGCTGATGGACGTCCGCCTGGGGGCCGGCGGCGACGGCATCGCGGCGGCGCGCCGGCTCAACGCCGGCTTCGGCGTGCGCTCCATCTTCCTGTCGGGCTACGCCGACCACGCCACCATGCGCCGGATCACCGAAACCTACCCGCTGGGCGTCGTGCACAAGCCGTTCTCGACCATGCAGCTCAAGAGCGCCCTCGACCTCGCCCGCAGCCGCCTGCGCCCGACGCGCGCCGCCGTGGCCTGAAACGCGAAAAGGGCCGCCCCCGGTGGGAGCGGCCCCGAACGTCGCGCGGCGGGCGTGCGTTATTCCTGGACGAACGCCTTCAGGTACGACTGCGACAGCGGCGTCACCAGATAGTCGAGCGGCGTGCGGGCGGACAGCAGGATGCGCGCCTCCACCGGCATGCCGGGCTTGATGGTCAGCTTGTGCACCTGGTGCGCCTCGGTGTTCTCGTCCTTCAGGCGGATGCGCGCCAGATAATAGTCCTGGCGGGTTACCGGATCGACGATGCGGTCGGCCGAGACGTACTCCACCGTGCCGTCCAGGGAACCGACGACGCGCGAGTCATAGGCGGTGAGCTGCACCTGCACCGGCAGGTCGACGGTGACCGACTTGATGTCCTTGGGCTGGATGTGCACCTCGGCCAGCAGCGCGCGGCCGTCCGGCACGATGTCCAGGACCGCTTCGTTCTGGACGATGGTGCCGCCCACCGCCGGGTGGCCGTTCATCACCACGACGCCGTCGTCCGGCGCCTTCAGGTCGCGGTTGGCGAGGCGGTTCGCGGCGTCGCGGATCTGCTCGGCCAGACGCGCCGTTTCCGAACGCGCCTTGTCCAGGTCGATCAGCACCTTCTCGCGGAAGTCGTTGCGGCGCTTCACCCAATCGCCCTGCGCCTCGGCCGCCTGCTGCTTGGTCTGGGCGATGCGCGCCTCGATGTCCTTGTCGCGGGCCATCAGGCGGGCCTCCTCGCGCTGCAGCTCCACCAGCTTGGTGCGGGTCGAGTTGCCGCGGTCGAGCAGGCCCTGGGTGATGCGCATGTCCTCCTGCACCAGCTTCAGCTCGCGCGTCTGGAAGCCGCGCTGCTGCGCCAGGCTCTCGCCCTCGTCGCGCAGGGTGTCGACGCGCTCGCCGATCAGCCGCTCCTCGGTCTTGAGCTGGTGGCGGCGCACCTCGAACAGGGTGAGCTGGTTGTCCATCAGCTTGCCCACGGCGGCGCTGGCGGCGCGGCGCTTGACCAGCTCGGCCGGCCACTCGATCGCCTCGCGGTCGAACAGCTCGGCCTGCAGGCGGGCCTCCAGGGCCAGCATCTCCAGCCACTGGGCGGTGAACACCTCCAGCCGCGTCTCGGCCTCGGTGGCGTCCAGGCGCATCAGCACCTGCCCGGCCTTCACCGTGTCGCCGCCGCGCACCAGGATCTCGCCGATCTTGCCGCCCTCGCTGTGCTTGACGGTCTTGCGGCCGGTTTCCGGGGCCAGCGCGCCCTGGGCCACGATGGCGCTGTGCAGCGGGGCCAGCGCGGCCCAGGCGGTCATCCCGCCCATGCCCACCGCCAGCACGGCGGCGCCGCCGGCCAGAAGGTTGCGCACGCTGGTCTCGGGCAGGAGGCCGCGCAGTTTGCTCGCGCCAGCCGCGACGTTCGAAGTCTTGGTCGTGCTCATGATGCCAGTCTCCTTGCCTTACTCGACCGCCGGGGCGGCGGTGGCACCGCCGATGCTGCGCATGCGGCCCCACGACGCGGAGGCGCCGGACGCGGCGGCCTCGCCCTGCGCGTGGGCCTGCGCCGGCTGCGCCTGCTGGGCGCGGTTCTGGACGTCGTGCACCATGCCGTTCTGGAGGATGTACGTCCTGTCGGACGCCTCGACGAAGACCGGCATGTAGCTGAGCACGATGATGGTGGTGCCGCGCTGCTTGGCGTCGGCGATGAAGCGGCGCACGGCGGCGATGCCCTGTTCGTCCAGGCCGGCGGCCGGTTCGTCCAGCACCATCAGGACCGGGTCGCCGAAGCCGGCGCGGGCGAGCGCGATCAGACGGGCGGTGGCGCCGGTGATCGGGTTGACCGGGTCGGCGACCTCGGTCGCATAGCCCATGGGCAGGCTCTCGATCCACTCGTGGATGCCCGCCCGCCTGGCGGCGGCGATCACCAGCCCGTCGTCCTCGACGTCCTGGAAGCGCGCGATGTTCTCGGCGATGGTGCCGGGCAACAGGTCGGAGCTCTGCGGCAGGAAGCCGATGCCCTTCATCGGGTCCCTGGGCGTCAGCGCGGCCAGGGCCAGACCGCCCAGACGCAGGGTGCCGGCGCTGGGCGCCTGCACGCCGGCCAGCAGGCGGGCCAGCACCGACTTGCCGGAGCGGTTGGCGCCCAGCACGCACACCGTCTGCCCCGGCTCGACCGTGAGGGTGACCGCGCGCAGGATCGGCTTCTGGTCGCGCGGGTTGACGAACAGGACGTTCTCGGCGGTCAGGCGCTCCGGCTCGATGTCGACGCCGCCGCGCACCGGTTCGCGCGAGACGCGCTTGATCAGCGCCGACAGACGCCGCCAGGATTCCACCGACTTCAGCATCTGCGTCCAGGCGCCCATGGTCTGCTCGATCGGGCCCATGCCGCGGGCGACCAGCATCGAGGTGGCGATCATGCCGCCGAACGACAGGTGCTGTTCGATGACCAGACCGGCGCCGACGCCGGTGACGGCGACCTGCAGGAGGTAGCGCACCCACTTGGTGACCGCCGCGATGGCGGCCCCGCGCTCGGCCATGCGGCCGCTCAGCGCCGCGGTGGTCAGGGTGTCGCGAACGACGGCGTCAACCGCCGCCGGGCCCATGCGCAGCGCCCGGACGGTGTCGGCCTTGGTGGTGACGGCGTCGAACAGGCGCTGGGCGCGGGTGGCCGGCTGCTTGGCGTCGTCGCCCAGGCCCTTCACCGCCCAATGGGCGAACAGGCCGAGCGCCGTCAGGATCACCATGCTGCCCATCATCAGGCCGCCCAGCAACGGATGGATCAGGTAGATGCCGACGACGTAGATCGGCGTCCAGGGCAGGTCCATCAGCGCCGCGAAGGTCGGTCGCGACAGCGCGGCCTTGACCTCCATCAGGTCGCTGATGGGCGTCGTGTCGGGGCGCCCGCGCGCCGCGCTCTCGACGACCTCGCCGCTGAAGCGGCGGCGCCACGCCACCTCGATGGCGTTGCCGGCGCGGGTCAGCAGGCGGGTGCGCACCACCTCCATCACGCCGATCATCGACAGCGCCATCACGGTGATCAGCGTCAGCATGATCAGCGTGTCGAAGTTGCCGGACGGGATCGCCCGGCTGAACACCTGCAGGGAGTAAAGCGGCACGCTCAGCATCAGGACGTTGATCGCCGCGCTGAACACGAACGAGCCCAACAGGATCTTGCCGAAGTAACGGCCGCCGAATTCGGGGCGTCCATCGCTGTTGTTCGACGTGCGTCGGTTCAGGGGTGGCATGGAAGTTCCTCCAGTCGTCACCGTTTCTCGCCGGGACCCGAGCGGATCAGGCACGCCGATAGGGCCGTCATCATGGTAAACGATATCTTAAATTTGCCGGACATCACGTTAATGCCACGCAGACTTGCCCCTTTGCGTCACAGCCCGGCGCACCTCATCTTTGAGGGAGACGACATCGGAGGCCCCGCATGACCGCGACGCACACCCTGGATCCCAGCACCCTGGATCCTGGCCGGCTGACGCTGGCGGATCTCCGCCGGATCGCGCGCACGCCGGTGCGGCTGG
>DASWVP010000382.1:0-7097 GCA_036401175.1 Azospirillum sp.
CCCCCACCCTCCCAAGCTTCGCGTGGGTCCCTCCCTCCCCCGGCGGGGCCGGGGGAGGGGTAACAATGGGCTTCCGCGAATTCCGCATCCCCTTGCGCACCCTGCAAGGCTGGGAGCAGGGGACGCGGGAGCCGGACGAGGCGTCGCGCAACTTCATCACGCTGATCGCCCACGAGCCGGACCGCGTCCGCCGCATCCTCGCCGCCTGAGCGCCCTCACCGCCACTTCGGCTGGCGGCCGGCCTTGAGCGCCTGCACGGCCTGATCGAGCGTCTGGAGGAACTGCGAGCGGTCGCGCTGGGCCATCGGCGCGTTGTTGCCGGACACCTCGCCCATCGCCCGCAGGTCGGCCATCAGCGCGCGGGTGGCCAGCGCGCCGCCGATCGAATCCGGCGTGAACGGCCGCCCGCTGTTGCCGATCACCACGGCGCCGTTCTTGATCGCCCGGTCGGCCAGCGGGATGTCGGCGGTGATCACGATGTCGCGCTCCCCCGCGCGCTCGGCGATCCAGTTGTCGGCGGCGTCGAACTCCGACCCGACGACGACGAGTTCGGCCTGACACTCGGTGGGCAGCCGCAGCGGCGCGTTCGCCACCAGCACGACCTTGAGCCCGTTGCGCCCGGCGACGCGGTAGATTTCCGCCTTCACCGGGCAGGCGTCGGCATCGACATAGATGGTGAGCAAACGAGCGATCCTCCGTTCATCGTTCCTTCCGGCATCCTGATGCGCTAAAACCCTGCGTCAACCGGTTTGGCGCCCCGCATGGCGCCTCCACTTCCATTTTCCCGTATACAGGGGGCGGAGCGGCGCATGGCGTCCTATCAATACGTTTATGTCATGAAGGACCTCACCAAGGTCTATGCCGGCGGCAAGAAGGTGCTGGAGGGCGTGTGGCTCTCGTTCCTTCCCGGCGCCAAGATCGGCGTGCTGGGCGTCAACGGCGCCGGCAAGTCGACCCTGCTGAAGATCATGGCGGGGATCGAGAAGGACTATTCCGGCGAGGCCTGGGCGGCGCAGGGCGCCAAGGTCGGCTACCTGCCGCAGGAGCCGCAGCTCGACCCGACCAAGACCGTGCAGGAGAACGTCCTGGACGCGCTGGCCGAGACCAAGGCGCTGCTCGACCGCTTCAACGCGGTGTCGGAGGCGATGGCCGACCCCGACGCCGACTTCGACACGCTGCTGGCCGAACAGGCCGAGCTGCAGGAGAAGATCGACCACGCCGACGCCTGGGACCTGGACCGCACGGTCGAGATCGCCATGGACGCGCTGCGCTGCCCGCCGGGTGACGCCGACATCGCCAAGCTGTCGGGCGGCGAGAAGCGCCGCGTGGCGCTGTGCAAGCTGCTGCTGGAAAAGCCCGACCTGCTGCTGCTGGACGAACCGACCAACCACCTGGACGCCGAGTCCGTGGCGTGGCTGGAGCGCCATTTGCAGGAGTACAAGGGCACCGTCGTGCTGGTCACCCACGACCGTTACTTCCTCGACAACGTCACCGGCTGGATCCTCGAACTGGATCGCGGGTCGGGGATTCCGTGGGAGGGCAACTATTCCTCGTGGCTGGAGCAGAAGCAGAAGCGCCTGGAGCAGGAAGGCCGCCAGGAGGAGTCCCGCCAGAAGCAGCTGGCGCAGGAACTGGAGTGGATCCGGCAGAGCCCGCGGGCGCGTCAGGCCAAGTCGAAGGCGCGCATCGCGGCCTATGAGACCATGCTGGCCGAGGCCGGCAAGGAATCCGCCGGCGAGACGAAGATCGTCATCCCCGTGCCGCCGCGCCTGGGCGGCGTGGTGATCGAGGCCGCCCACATCAACAAGGGCTTCGGCGACCGCCTGCTGATCGACGATCTGTCGTTCCGCCTGCCGCCCGGCGGCATCGTCGGCGTCATCGGCCCGAACGGCGCCGGCAAGACCACGCTGTTCCGCATGATCACCGGGCAGGACGGGCCGGACGCCGGCACCTTCAAGGTCGGCGAGACGGTCAAGCTGGGCTATGTCGACCAGAGCCGCGACACGCTGGACGGCAAGAAGACGGTGTGGGAGGAAATCTCCGACGGGCTGGACATCATCGACCTGGGCAAGAAGTCGATGCCCAGCCGCGCCTACGTCTCGTCCTTCAACTTCCGCGGCTCGGACCAGCAGAAGAAGGTCGGGCAACTGTCGGGCGGTGAGCGCAACCGCGTGCATCTGGCCAAGATGCTGAAGTCCGGCGCCAACGTCCTGCTGCTCGACGAACCGACGAACGACCTGGACGTCGACACGCTGCGGGCATTGGAAGACGCGTTGGAGGGCTTCGCCGGCTGCGCCGTGGTGATCAGCCACGACCGCTGGTTCCTCGACCGCATCGCCACCCACATCCTGGCCTTCGAGGGCGACAGCCACGTGGAGTGGTTCGAAGGCAACTTCCAGGACTACGAAGCCGACAAGAAGCGCCGCCTGGGCGAAGACGCCGTGAACCCCCACCGCATCAAGTACAAGCCGCTGGTGCGGGGGTAAACTTCCTTCTCCCTCCCCCGCCTCCGGCGGGGGAGGGACGGGGCATAGATGCTAACATGCGCATCCGCGCATGAACTTTAACGGCGAATCAACTCTTTGCCGTCATCCCCGCGAAGGCGGGGATCCACGCAGGTTCCACGGCGGAACGCAGCGCGAAGCATGGATCCCCGCCTTCGCGGGGATGACGAATTGAAAAAGTGGCTGAATGCCGCCCAACTCCTCGCGCAGGATGCGCCGGTGTCAGTGCCGACGGGAGGGAGCGCCGCCATGACGGACTCTATGACGCCGCGACCGACAGCCTGTACGTGAAGGTCCGCCCAGGCCCGTCGGTGGACAACGACGTGGACGACGCGCGCGACCTCGTCCTCGACCTCGGCGCCGACGGGGAAATCGTCGGCTACGACATACAGCACACGTTGCGCCGCCCCGGGGTGATCGCCGAGCCGCTGGCCGAACTGCGCCGCGCGCAGGGTGCCGCCGGCCCTTCCCCCGCCGGGGGGAAGGGCCTTCCGGCCGTCGCGTCCGTTGTATAGGGTGCCGCCACCACCCGATGCGCCGTGATCGACAGGGAAGCGCCGCGATGATCCACGTCACCAACCGCATCGCGCTGGACGAAAGCGAGTTGCACGAGGAGTTCGTGCGCGCCTCCGGTCCCGGCGGGCAGCACGTCAACAAGACGGAGTCGGCGGTTCAGCTGCGCTTCGACGTGCGCAACTCGCCCTCGCTGTCGGACGACGTGAAGGGGCGGCTGATGCGGCTGGCGGGAAGCCGGTTGACGCAGGACGGCGTGCTGATCCTGGTGGCCGACGCCCACCGCTCGCAGATGCGCAACCGGATGGACGCGCAGGAACGCCTCGTCGCGCTGATCCGCGAGGCCGCCGTGCCGCCCAAGCCGCGCCGGCCGACCAAGCCGACCTTCGGCTCCAAACAGCGCCGGCTGGAGGGCAAGGCCAAGCGGTCGTCGGTCAAGCGGATGCGCGGGAAGGGGGCGGAGGACTGACCGCCGCCCCGCACCCCGCCCGTCAGGCGTCCAGAACCACGCGGTTGTTTTTGGCGACCAGGGTGCGGAAATAGGGCTCCAGCGTCGCGTCGTCCAGGCCGAAGGCCTGCTGGAAGCGGGCGATGAGCTGCTGCTCGCCCGGTTCGGCCTCGCCGTCGGCCATGGCGCTGTCGATCATGTTCAGCAGGATGCACAGGCGCTGCGCTTCGTTGAGCTTCGGCGCGGCGTCCTGCAAAAAGGCGTCGATCGGCGTGCTGCGGGCGTGCTTGAGGCAGCGGTCAAGCTCCTCGCGGGTGGCGTTGCGGCCGAGAACGGACAGCAGGTGGCCGATCTCCTCGGGGTCGACCTCGCCATCCGCGCCCATGCAATAGACCAGCGACACCGTCAGCGCGCGGCGCGGCGTCATCTCCAGCGGCGCGCCGCCCTTGAACATGTCGAACAAACCCATGGGGTTACCCCTCCTCCTCGGTGGACGATGCGCCCCATATGGGGGAGGGGGGGCACGGCGTTCAAGGTGTCAGGCGCGGCTGGCCACCTCGTCCATCATGTCGTAGACGTCGTGGTGCAGGCGCACGATGCCGTCGGCGTCCACCGTCGCCGTCCAGTAGACGAAGCGCACGGGCAGCGAGTTCACCTTCACCCACTGCGGCTCGCCCGTCGCCAGCATGGCGTCGATCTTCTGCGGCGTCACGCCGACCTCGGCCAGCAGCAACTCGGCCAGCTTGCGCGAATCCTGCAAACGCACGCAGCCGGAGCTGATGGTGCGCACCTCGCGGTCGAACAGGTGCGGCTCGTTGGTGCCGTGCAGGTAGATGTTGAAGGGGTTGGTCAGGTTGAAGCGGAAGCGGCCCAGGGCGTTGTGGTTGCCCGGCTGCTGCACGATGCGCACGCGCCCCGGCGTCACCTGGCTCCAGTCCACGGCCTCCGGCGGCACCGGCTCGCCGTCCAGGTAGACGGTGGCGTGCTGGATGCCGGGCGTCCCGGTCTGGCGCAGCATCGGCAGCTTGTCCTGCTTCAGCACGGTGGGCGGAACCGTCCAGGTCGGGTTGACGATGATGTGGGTGATGCGGTCTTCCAGCAGCGGCGTCTCGCGCGAGGGCCGGCCGACCACCGCGCGCATGGTCAGCTCAAGCTCGTCGTTGCGCACCAGCGACACGGTCTGATTCGGCAGATTGACGAACAGCACAGACGCAGGCGTGGAATCGCGGAAACCCCGCATCGACGCGGCGCTTTGCCGCATCATGTGCGCGGCCTCCTGCGGGGTGCGGTCGAGCGCGCGGCGCGTGCCGTCGCCGACCCGCCCATCGGGCTTCAACCCCTGAGCGAGCTGGAAGGCGCGCACGGCGCTGTCCACCGTGTCGTCGAAGATCGTGCGAAGCTGCTCGGGCGCCAGATGGCCGAGTTCGACGAGCCGGGCCGTGAGACGGCCGACCCGCTCCCCCGATTCGCCCTTCTTCAGCGTGGCGCCGGCGCCGATCCGCGTCACGACGACGGGCGGTGCCGCCTCCAGCTCCGTGGCGCGGGCCTCGATCCGGGTGATCCAGCCGTCCAGCGTCTCGCGGAAAGGGGCGGCCCCGGCGGGGATGGCGGACACCAGACAGACGGCCGCCAGCAGCACCGCCAGAATGCGTGTTCCGGGGACAGGATGATTCACCGACATCGTTTCGCCTCTCGCTCCGCGCGCATCACGCCATTTCGCAGGTGCAGTGTATATGCCTGCGCGGCGTAAGGCGACGCATCACACGTTGCATTTCCATTGGTGACGTTCTGGTCAACCCGCTGGATGGTCCGTCTATCCCATAGTGGAGGGTAATGGCAAATTTTTGGTTGATCCTATGTTGATCCTCGCCTATACGGATATCCGCCTCCTATGACCACAATATTTTGGGGTCTGTGGGGCCAACGAATAGAAGGGGGCGGGTGCTATCCGAATGGACGCACGTCCGTACCGAAAAATCGCAGGGAACCGTTTCGTTTGGCGAGGGTGGGAATGAGAATTGGCGAGAATGAATCCCAGCCGTCGGCGCTTGGGCGGCGCGGCTTTCTTGGATTTGGTCTTGGCGCGGCCGCCGCGGCCGTGGTTCCTCCGGTTCTGCTGACCAGCAACTCGGCCGAGGCCGCCGCCTTCGGCGGGATGGCGCGGCGCCTGTCGCTGCACAACGTCAACACCGGGGAAAACTTCAACGACGTCTTCTGGGCGGACGGCAAGTACCGGCCCGACGCGCTGAAACGCCTGGACGTGCTGCTGCGCGACCACCGGGCCAAGCAGGTGCACCGCTACGACCCGCGCCTGTTCGACGTGCTGTGGCAGATCCAGCAGCGCCTCGATTCGCAGGAGACGTACCAGATCGTCAGCGCCTTCCGTTCGCGCAAGACCAATGCGCTGGCGCGCCGCCGCTCGCGCGCCGTGGCGAAGGAAAGCTACCACACCCGCGGCATGGCCGTGGACGTGGTGCTGCCCGACCGCAGCCTGCACGCCGTGGCGCAGGAAGCCATCCAGATGGCGGCCGGCGGCGTCGGCTATTACGCGCGCAGCGGTTTCGTCCACGTCGACACCGGCCCCGTCCGTCACTGGTAGGCGGGGCCACTGGTAACCACCGGTATCTTGGGATCGCGGGGCGGGGCGCCCCGCGGCCGTGGTGCCGTCAGGCGTCCGCCCGCTTGCTCATCGTCAGGCGGTTGCGGCCGTCGCGCCGCTCGTAATCGACGCGGTCCATCATCGTCTTGACGAAGTGGATGCCGAGGCCGCCGATCGGGCGGTCGTCGATGTCGCCGTCGAGCACCGGCGCGCGGGCGTCGGTCAGCGGGTCGAAGGCCGGCCCGTCATCCTCCAGTTCCGCCGTGACCTGACCGTCGGCAACCGCCAGCCGCACGGCGATTTCGTGCGTCGTGCCGGGTGCGAAGGCGTAGCTGATGACGTTCGTCAGCAGCTCGTCCAGGGCCAGGTTGAAGGCGAAGGCCAGCTTCGGCGGCAGGCCGTGTTCGTCGAAGAAGCCTTCGACGGTTTCCGCCAGACGCGGGATCTCGGCAAGGTCGTTGGCGAGGCGAAGGTCGAGGGAACCGGTCATCGCGGGTGCAGCCGTCCTTCGCGTAAAGCAGAGTCGCCCGGAGAAGCGGTCGGGATTTTAGGGGCGCGTCCGGCGGGGCGTCCATTGAAAAGCGATGGGGCGCCGCCGCTGTCATGCCGCTCCATCGTCTTGGCCGGGTTTGTCCCGGCTGTCCACGCACTCCGACCGATCCAAGGTGCGTGGGTACCCGGCACGAGGCCGGGCATGACGAATTGGGGATGTATCCGTATTTCCGCGCGGCCGCGTCAGGCGCGCGTGTCGCCCTTGGTGGCGCGGACGATGTCGGCGGGGTCCCACACCGCGCCGTGGCGACGGCGGCGCGATTCCTTGCTCTGGCCGGCAGCGCGGCTTCCCTTGTGGCGGGGCTCCTCCGGCCGTTCCGCGGGGCGTGCGGGCTGCGGCAGGATGGCGACCAGTTCCTCGGCCTCGCGCGCGTCGCGCAGGTGCGGCGACAGCGCCGACAGCAGGGCCAGCATTTCGTCCGCCACCGGCGCCGGCGCCGCGCGCCACAGGCGCAGCAAGCGGGCTTCGCGCCGGCTGATC
>DASWVP010000383.1:0-6924 GCA_036401175.1 Azospirillum sp.
CCAGCACGGCCTCGGCCCGTGCCCGGTTGCGCCGTTCCAGGTGCGGGGTGGCGTCCAGGCTGATCTCGGCCACCGCGATGGTCTTGCCGGCGTAGTCGCGGACCGGGCCGGTCAGCACCGCCCGTGGCCGCGCCGGCGTGGCCGGCGCCGTCACCACGGCGCCGCCCTGCGCCTGCGAAAGCGCGGCGTACCCGGCCAGCGACGGCGTGTCGCCGCCGACGCGCCGGTGCCCGCCGTCGTCGCCGCGCACGTGCAGCACCATGTCGCTGCCCAGGCGGCGCTTGAAGGCGGCGATGAAGCGGTCGCCCACGTCGATGCCGAACTCGACCGTGCCCAGGAAGCGATGGTCGCGGTACACCGGATGCACCGCGCGGATGGCGGGTCCGGCGGCGCCGGCCTCCACGCCCTGCGCGGCGCGGCGGGTGCGGTTCGCCTCGATGACGGTCAGCCGGAAACCGGCGGGCTCGTCGCCCTGGTCCGGCCGGTGCAGCCGCAGGAAGGAGATGGCCGGCGGCGTGTGGAACTGGATCTGCGCCACGCTGGTCTGCTCGGACAGCGCCTTGTACCCGGCCTCCAGCAGCGCCCGCAGGCGGTCGCGGTCGCTGGCGGCGAAGGCGTCCTGCACGTCGCGCAGGTTGCCGACCAGCAGGGTCAGCGCCCGCGCGGTCTGCATCTCCGTGTCGATCTGGGCGCGCAGCGCGGTGTAGTGGTCGCGCAGCGTCGCATCCTGCTCCTGGTCGAGCAGGGCGTCGGTGCGGGCCACGTGCCAGAGCATCAGCCCACCCGACAGGGCGGCGGCCAGCCCGACGAAACTGGCCAGCAGGCGGGAGCGCAGGGAAAAGGCCATGAGAGGCGCCGAACCGGTTGCCGAGCACGTATTACAATTTTGAAAGATAATCGGGTTTTAGGGCAAATTCCAGCGACAACGCACGGCCGCGACGATCCACCGGGCGGACGATCAGCCAAGCCGTGGTTCCGCGGCAGTTTTCCGCATGCCGAACCGGTGAAAATGGAATATCCATGGGCGGCGCACAACCTGCGCGGCGGAAAAGGCAACATGACGGCGCTTACCGTTTACTGGGACACCGATGGCGTGGTGCCGGAACTGGCCGGCGGCGACTGGCTGATCGTCTCCGCCCACCTCGCGCACGCCGGCATCGGGGCGGAGGTGGCTGATTCGCCGCACCCCCGATCGGTTGCCCCATAGGTCACCGGGCTGGTACAACTCAAGGGCGTTAGAACACTGCCGGCTTGCCAGCCGGCGGGGCGCCGCGAGGGGAGGGGCATGATCGTCGACCAGCATCCGGTGCCGGAAACCGGAAACCGCTTCATCGACGGCACGCACGAGGCGCTGGTGCGCCGCATCGGCCAGATCCGCGCGCGCTGCGACGACGGCGCCCCGCGCGCGCAGATGGTCCCCGTCCTCGACGCCTTCACGGCCGACATGCACGCCCATTTCGAGTGCGAGGAGCTGATCATCCGCTCCCTCGGCTTCGACGGCTGGGAGGAGCACGCCCACCAGCACGCGCTGCTGGACACGCAGATCGGCCGCCTTGTCGAGTATGTGCGGGAGTGCGAGGTGTCGCAGGATTTCCTGTCCACCGTCGCCGGCACGCTCGACACCGTGCTGTGCCGCCACGAAACCCGGTACGACAGCACCTACGCCACCCTGCTGCGCGACGCCGCGGCGCCGTCCGGCGAGCGCGACCTGATCGTCTGGGGCGCCGGGCACGAGACCGGCATCGACAGCATCGACCAGCAGCATCGCGGCCTCGTCCACCTGCTCAACGACCTGCACCGCACGTCCGGCCGCGCGCCCGCGCCGGCCGAGGCGCTGGCCCTGATCGACACCCTGCGCGATCATGTGCACGCCCACTTCGCCATGGAGGAGGGGGTGGTGCGCGCCATGGCCCCCGGCCGCTTTCTCCAGCACCGCGCCCACCACGCGGTGATGGGCGCCCGGTTCGACGCCATCCGCGCCGAGATCGCCGAGGGCACCCTGGATGTCGGGGTGGCGGTGCGGGACTTCTTGCGCTTTTGGCTGATGGACCACATCCTCGGCTGCGACCGTCCGCTGCTGTGCGGCGCGCCCGCCGCGCACTGACGGTTCATCGACGCAAGAGGAGAGGGCAGGGGTGGCGAACATCGGGATCGTGCTCGGCAAGTTCCATACGGCCGAGGTCACGGAAATGCTGGACGAGGCGCGCAGGGTCGCGCAAACGCGCGGCCTGTCGATCGCGCCGGGCGGCGAGGTGTGGGTTCCCGGCTCCATGGAGAAGCCGCTGGCGGTGAAACGCCTGCTGATGCGCGCGGACGTCGACGCCGTGGTGGCGCTGGGCATCATCGAGCGCGGCGAGACCGAGCACGGCTCGGTCATGGGCCACGCGGTGATATCGAGCCTGATCGCCCTCCAGCTCGAATTCATGAAGCCGGTCGGCGTCGGCATCCTGGGCCCCGGCATCAACCCGTCGCAGATCCCGCCGCGCATCCGGCCTTATGCCGCCGCCGCCGTGGACGCGATCGCGGACATGCTCGCAACTCGTTGATCCGGCATGAGGAAAGCGCCCTTCGTCGGGCGCTTCCGACCCAAAAAATTCACTTGCATCTGCGGCCAAAGAGCGTATTTGAGTGCTTACGACGCACTCGCACGTGCCTATGGCCCACTGTGGTTATGCAACGACGTACCGCGTCCTTTTTGGCAGAGCCGGTCATCAGTGGGCCGGTCCCGAGAGGGAGCACAGTATGTTGTCAAGTCGCCACGGCAGGGCCAGCAGTCGGTAGCCCTCAGCCGGACATCGACGCCCTGAACGCCCGGAGCTGTTGAGCCCGGACGCGCGCACGACTCCGGCCCACCCGACGTTCCCCGACACCCTGGCCTGGTACGCCGGCGCGCCCGCGCGCCGCACCCGGCCGATGTCCGCACGTGGGTCCCTCGCCGGACCCGGAACAGGAGTGCGCCATGGGCTACGCCCGCTCCCGATCCGCCGTCGCGCCGCTGCGCCGCGGTGTTGTTGCCGCCGGTTCGCGTCCGGCCGGTCCCCGTCCGTCCGTCCTCCAGGCCACCGCGCTGCACCGGCCGGAGGAGCCGATGCTGTGCATCCGCCCCGGCGTGCTCGCCGAGACGGCCCGCTCCTTCGTCGCCGCCTTTGACGGCGCGCTGGGCGGCGACGTGCTGTACGCCGTGAAGTGCAACCCCGAGCCGGCGGTGCTGCGCGCGCTGTGGGCCGGCGGCGTGCGCCATTTCGACGTCGCCTCGCCGGGCGAGATCCGCCTGATCCGCCAGATGTTCCCGTCGGCCGAGTTGCACTACATGCACCCGGTGAAGGGCCGTCAGGCGATCCGCACGGCGTACGAGCTGTACGGGGTGCGCGACTTCGTCCTCGATTCCATGGTGGAGCTGGACAAGATCCGCCAGGAGACGGGCGACGCCGCGGACCTGGGGCTGGTGGTGCGTCTGGCGCTGCCGAAGGGCAACGCGGTCTACGACCTGTCCGGCAAGTTCGGCGCCCCGTTCGACGAGGCGGTGGCCCTGCTGCGCGCCGCCCGCGCCGTGGCGCCCAGGCTGGGGGTGAGCTTCCACGTCGGTTCGCAGATGCTCGACCCGTCGGCCTACGAGCGCGCCATCGCCCTGGCCGGCCGCATCATCGCCGAGGCCGGCGTGGACATCGACGTGCTCGACGTCGGCGGCGGGTTCCCGGTGTCCTATCCGGGCGTCACGCCGCCGCCGCTGGGCGACTTCATGGCCGCCATCGCGCGCGGCGTCGCGGCGCTCGGCCTGCCGGCGCACTGCCGGGTGTGGTGCGAGCCGGGCCGCGCGCTGGTGGCGCCCGGCGTGTCGCTGGTGGTGCAGGTCGTCAAGCGGCGCGGCGACGAGCTGTACATCACCGACGGCGTCTACGGCAGCCTGTCGGACGCCGGGGTGCCGGGGTTCCGCTTTCCGGCGCGCCTGATGCGCCCGTTCGAGCCGATGTCGGAGGCGCCGCTCGCGGCGTTCGCCTTCTACGGCCCGACCTGCGACAGTGCCGACCGGATGAACGGCCCGTTCCTCCTGCCGTCGGACGTCCGGGAGGGGGATTGGATCGAGCTGGGCCAGCTCGGCGCCTATGGGTCCTGCCTGCGCACGGCCTTTAACGGCTTCGAGCAGGCAAGGGTGGTCGAGGTGGCGGACCCGCCGCTGCTGGAGACGCCCGGTTACGAACTCGCCGCCAGCGCCGCCTGAACAAGGCTCGCCGGCAATTCCGCAACTCTGTTAGAAAGGATACCCGTCCCCCCGACCCGACAAACCCGCCCCACTCCCAGGGGCGGGGACAAATCTGGGAACACAGGGTGTGGCAGCCCCTTCCGCCGTCGCGGGGGGAGGGGTGGGCCGGGGGGATGCCCGAACGACAGACCGCAGCACATCAAGCCTCGGGAGCACCCGTCTATGCCCTACAACCAGAAGCACTGCACCTTCACCGGCCGCATGGTCATCGTCGGCTTCGGCTCGATCGGCCAGGGCGTCCTGCCGCTCATCTTCCGCCACATCGGCATGAGCGCGGAGCAGGTCACCATCATCACCGCGGAAGAGCGCGGGCATGCCGAAGCCGACGCCTACGACGTCCGCTTCATCAACCTGCCGCTGACCAGGGACAACCACGTCCAGGTGCTGACGCCGCTTCTGAACAAGGGGGACTTCCTCGTCAACCTGTCGGTCGACGTGTCGTCGGTGGCGCTCATTGAGTTCTGCCACAAGGTGGGCGCCCTCTATCTCGACACCTGCATCGAGCCGTGGGCGGGCGGCTACACCGACCCGAATCTGACGCCCAGCCTGCGTTCCAACTACGCGCTGCGCGAATCGGCGCTGGCGCACAAGGCGGGCTTCGCCGGCGGCCCGACGGCGGTGCTGACGCACGGCGCCAACCCCGGTCTGGTGACGCACTTCATCAAGCAGGCGCTGCTGGACATCGCCCGCGACACCGGCGCCGGAACCGCCGAGCCGACGAATCGCGCCGAATGGGCCAAGCTGGCCATGGACCTGGGCGTCAAGGTCATCCACGTCGCCGAGCGCGACACCCAGGTTTCCGACCAGCCGAAGAAGGTGGGCGAGTTCGTTAACACCTGGTCCATCGACGGCTTCGTCGGCGAAGGCTGCCAGCCGGCCGAGCTGGGCTGGGGCAGCCACGAAAAGGCGCTGCCGCCCGACGGCCGCCGGCACGAGTTCGGCAGCGACGCCGCCATCTACCTGATGCGTCCCGGCGCCTCCACGCGCGTGCGCACCTGGACGCCGCTGGAAGGGCCGATGCACGGCTTCCTGATCACGCACAGCGAGGCGATCTCCACCGCCGACTACTACACGGTCAAGGACGGCGGCCACGTCGCCTACCGCCCCACCGTGCACTACGCCTACCACCCCTGCGACGACGCGGTGAAGTCGGTGCACGAACTGGCCGGCAAGAACTGGCACATGCAGCCATCCAAGCGCCTGATGATGGACGAGATCGTCAGCGGCATCGACGAGCTGGGCGTGCTGCTGATGGGCCACACGAAGGGCGCCTACTGGTACGGTTCGCGCCTGTCCATCGACGAGGCGCGCAAGGTCGTCCCGTACAACAACGCCACCTCGCTGCAGGTGACGGTGGCGGTGCTGGCCGGCATCGTCTGGGCCATGGAGAACCCGAACCGCGGCGTGGTCGAACCGGAAGAGCTGGACTTCCGCCGTGTGCTGGAAATCTGCACCCCGTACCTGGGCGAGGTCGTCGGCGCCTATGGCGACTGGACGCCGCTGCAGGACCGCGGCCGCCTGTTCCCGGAGGACGTGGACACCGACGACCCCTGGCAGTTCAAGAACTTCCGCGTGGTGTGACGCGGCGCCCGCGCGGCGCATCCAATAATGGCGCCCCCGTTGGGGGGCGCCATTTTTCGTCGATTGGCTTGGTGACAGCCGCGCCCCACGTTCCTTGGTGGGCCGGTAACGGACAGAAGGATTTGGAACATGTCGGACCTCCATAAACGAGCCATGGAAGCGGTGCTGCTGGCCGCCGACCAGGATCTCGCGGTCACGCTCAAGGAGCTGGACGTCAAGGACCGCCACAGCGAGGAAGCCGACGAGGCGGTCTACGACGTCGCCATCACGCACGCCTACCGGATCTTCGTGCGCATCTGCGAGCGGCAGGGCCTGACGGTCGACGCCGGCCTGTTCGCCGACCTCGCCGGCGAGCTGGCCGAGGAGGTCGCCCAGGAGGGCGACGCCGAGTAACACAGGCGGCAAGCCGCCCTTCCGTGCTTGGCGGGGAGGGCGGCCGACCCCATTACGGAAATAGAGCCGTCTTTTTTTTGAAAAAATACGTACGCTCTGCAAATAATGTTCATTCGATTGCAGAAATGAAATCGGGTGTCCCGTTGCGTTGGTCTTCCCCCGTGGGGTAATGTCCGCCGTCAGGGGACATTTCAGGAGATCCGGGGAATGAAGACGATGGCTGCCGTGCTCGGCGGACTGATGATGGCGACCGTGTCGGGCGCCGCGCTGGCACAGGTGCACACCGAGACGTTCGACGCCAACTCCGAATGGAGCTGGGACGGCGAACTCAAGTTCGAAAGTGGGCGCATGTCTCTGTGCACGATCAAGTCTCCCTACGACGACAATTCAGTCCTCATGTTCATGCTCGACCGCGACCGTGATTTCATGATGGGCCTGGTCGATCCGGACTGGGGCCTGAAGAAGGACACCAAGGATACGATCAAGTACTGGGTCGACAACCACAAGCCGAAGAACACCGGAACGGCCTTCATCGTCGATGAGAGCGCCATCGTCGTCGACCTGCCGGAGAGCGATGCGCTGTACGAGCAGCTGCGGATGGGCAACAAGCTGCATTTCGAGTTCCAGGACGAGGAATTCTGGTACGGGCTGAACGGCACGAAGAAGGCGCTGGAGGCGCTGTGGGCCTG
>DASWVP010000384.1:0-1881 GCA_036401175.1 Azospirillum sp.
CCTGCGGATGAACCAGGCGAGCGTGAAGCGCCACCTGCCGCGCCTGATCGAGCACATCCAGGCCGGCCGCGTCAAGCCGGGCGAGGTGATCACCCACCGCATCCCGCTGGAAGACATCGGCGACGCGTATCACATCTTCTCGAGCAAGCTGGACAACTGCATCAAGCCCGTGCTGGTGATGCCGACGGTGCACTGAAAGGAATCAAATGGACAGCCCGACCTTGGCCAACGACCGCGTCTACGCGGAAAAGACCGATCCCGACGCAAGGCAGAAAGCCCACCGGCCCACCGACGTCCCCGGATGGGGCGCCGACCTGGATCCGGCGGACCGGCCCGCGGTGCCGATGGAGCGCACGCCGCCGCGGCTGCACAACGTCCACTGGGACGAGCCGGCGCCGCAGCCGCGGCACGTCACCGTGTTCCACTCGAACGAGCGGCCCGGCATGACGCCGGTGTTCGGCAGCACCGTGCCGCCATCGGGTCTGTCGGGGAAGATGCGCGCCCTGGCGTTCCGCTACAGCGAGAACGACCTCCGCCATTGGCTGATCCTGCTGGCGGCCGATCGCGTCAACGTCGGCGAAGGCCTGCTGGAGGACCTGGCGCACGGCCATGTGCCCAACGTCTTTCGCGAGATGGGCATGGCCTCGGAGTGGCGCCACAACCGCGCCGGGTTCATCCGCAAGGCGGCGATCGCCGGAGCGGTGACGGCGCTGGCGGTGTACCTGCTGCGCCGCCGGCGCGACTGAAGCCGGGCCCCACCTCGTCGCGAGCACCGCCTCGCGACGAGGTATTTGCGCGCGCGCCGCACCCCGGGGTTTCGTCGTTGACAGCCCCGGCGGGGTTCTCTAGAGTCCCAATTAACCGTTTAGGGAATTAGGGCCGGAGGCCCTCAACTGGAGACCCCATGAACAAGCGCTTTTTCCTGCGTTCCGTGTCCCTGGCCGCCCTGGCGCTCGGCTTCGCACTGCCGGCGGCCGCCCAGTGGAAGCCGACCAAGCCGATCAACCTGGTCGTGCCGTGGGCCGCCGGCGGCTCGACCGACCAGATCACCCGCGTGACGGCGGCGGAGCTCGAGAAGGTGCTGGGGCAGAAGATCATCATCGTCAACCAGCCGGGGGCGTCCGGCTCGATCGGCACCAAGAACGCGTGGGAAGCGCCCAAGGACGGCTACACCTGGGCCGCCGGCGCGGCGCAGGACCTGGGGGCCTACCAGGCGCTGGGCATGCTGGACGTGCCGGCCAGGGACTGGCACCTGTTCCTGAGCGTGGCCAACATCGCCGTCGTCGGCGTCGGCGCCAACACGCCGTACCAGAACATGCAGCAACTGCTCGACGCGATGAAGGCCAAGCCGGGCGAGGTGAAGGTCGCGACCGCCGGCGTTACCTCCGGCGGCCACAACGCCATGGAAGCGATCTCGCGCGCGACCGGCGTCAAGTACCGCCACGTCACCTATGACGGCGGCAACCCCGCCGTCGTCGCGACGGTGTCGGGCGAAACAGACCTGACGACCCAGCTGGCGGTGGAGCAGGCCGAGATGATCCGCGGCAAGCGCATCCGTCCGCTGGCCACGGTGTCCGACAAGCCGCTGGAGATCGAAGGCTTCGGCACCATCGAGCCGATCAGCAAGACCATCCCCGGCTTCAAGGCGGCGGCCAACTACTTCGGCATCTTCATTCCCAAGGGCGTGCCGGCCGAGGTGGTGAGCACGGTGCAGAAGATCTGGACCGAGAACATCGCGAAGAACGCCGCGATCAAGGCCTACGCGACCAACAAGGGCGCCTTGTTCGCGCCGGTCGCGGGCGATGCCGCGCTGGCCGCGGCGATGCCGGCGATCCAGGCCAACGCCTGGCTATTGCACTCCACGGGCAAGACCAAGGTCGC
>DASWVP010000385.1:0-5662 GCA_036401175.1 Azospirillum sp.
GGATGCAGGGCCGCGCCCCGGACGGCCCCCGCGCGCCGGACACGCCCGCCGACCCCATCCTCGCCCACCCCGACGTGCGGCGCATGGTGCTGACCGCCCGCTCGCTGACCGACGCCGGCCGCACGCTGGCCGCCTGGACCGCGCTGCGCATGGACCGCGCCCACCACGGCGCCGACCCGGCGGTTCGGGAGGAGGCGGAGGATTGGGCCGCGCTCCTCACCCCCATCGTCAAGGCGGCCGGCACCGATTTCGGCTTCGACGCGGCGGTGCTGGCGCAGCAGGTCATGGGCGGGCACGGCTATGTGCGCGACGGGGGCGTCGAACAGCTCGTGCGCGACGTGCGGGTGACGCAGATCTACGAGGGCACCAACGGCGTCCAGGCGCTCGACCTCGTGCAGCGCAAGCTGGGCATGGCCGGCGGGCGACCCCTGCGGCGTCTGTACGCCGCGCTGGACGCGGCGGTGGCCGGACTGGAATCGCACCCCGACACCGCCGACCTCGCCCCCTCGCTGGCCGACGCGGTGCGGCGCCTGCATGGCGTGGTGGCGTGGCTGGGCGCGGCGGCCGGGCGCTCGCCGCTGGAGCCAGCGGCGGCGGCGACCGACACGCTGCGGCTGTTCGCGCTGGTCACCTACGGCTGGATGTGGGCGCTGACCGCCACCGCCGCCGCGCGCCGTCCGGCCGGCTACGCCCCGGCCTACCTCGCGTCGCGCGTTGCACTGGCGCGCTTCTTCATGCACCGTCTGCTGCCCGACGTGCTGGCCCTGGAGGCGCGCATCCGCGCCGGCCACGCCAGCGTCACAGCAGCGGAGCTTGGGCTGGAGGATGAATCCATCTGACGATGAGGGCCCGGTGCCGGACATCCTGGCGCCGGGCATGCGCGTCCTGTTCGTGGGCTTCAACCCCGGCATCCGCTCCGGGCGGATCGGCCACAACTACGCCGGTCCCGGCAACCAGTTCTGGCGCCTGCTGTTCGCCGCCGGCCTCACCCCCCGCCTGCTGCGGCCGGAGGAGGACCGGACGATGGTGCGATGGGGCCTCGGCTCCACCAACCTCGTGGCCCGCGCCACCCCCGGCGCCGCCGACCTCAGCCGGGCCGAGCTGGCGGCCGGCGTGCCGCGCATCGCCGGCATCGTCGCGCGGTACCGCCCGAAAATCGTCGCCTACACCGGCAAGGGCGTCTACCTGCCCGCCTCCGGCCGCGACCGCGCCGACTGGGGCGCGCAGCCGGACGGCCTGTTTCCCGGCACGGTGGACGTTGTCCTCCCCTCCCCCAGCGGCCTCGCCCGCCTCCCCTTCGAGGAAAAGCTGCGCTGGTACCGCGTGGTGAGGGAGTTGACCTCGTAGGCGTTTCGCGTGTGGCGTTGGGTTTTCGGCTTTGGCCTCAACCCAACCTACGACGCGGCCGTAGGTTGGGTTGAGCGCCAGCGAAAACCCAACGGAACGGACCTACGCCGCCGCCCCGCAGCACTTCTTGTACTTCTTGCCGCTGCCGCACGGGCACGGATCGTTGCGGCCGACCTTGGCGACGTGGCGGGGGCGGGGGCCCAGCGCGCCGTCGACGTACCACCAGCGCCCGTCGCGCCGGGTGAAGTGGCCGGTCTCGTGATGCACGGCCTCCTGGTCGTTCAGCTTGAAGCGGGCCACGAATTCGACATAGCCCTCCTCGTCGCCCTCGCGGCCGGCCTCGGTGGACTTCACCTGCAGGCCCAGCCATTCGGCCGTCTGCGACCATTCGGTGACGCTCTTGCGGTCGAAGTCGTCGCGCGTCTCCGGCAGCAGCGTGTCGTGCAGGTAGTCGATGTTGCCGGTGGCGAACGCGGAATAGCGCGAGCGCATCAGCGCCTCCGCCGTCGGCGCCACCGCGGCACCGGCGAGGTAGGGGCCGCAGCAGGTGTCCAGCGCGTTGCCGGAGCCGCAGGGGCAGTCGGTCATGGAACAGGGCCTCCGTTTCGGTGCGCCCCTCATAGCGCAAGCGCGGCCCGCGGATCAACGCACGGTTCCGGTGGGATTGCGGACTCCGGCGAACGACGGCGATCGAAGGAGACGGCTTTGAGACACGGATGCACACGGATAAAGAACAAATCTCTATAATATCGATCGAGTGCAAATGCTGACATCCCGCAAGCTGCCAACACCTCTCTACCGTCATGCCCGGCCTTGTGCCGGGTACCCACGCACTCCGACCAATCCAAAGTGCGTGGATGCCCGGGACTGGGCCCGGACAGGACGAATTGGTGGCGTGCCTATATTCTTGCAAATCCATATAATATTCATCTGCGTCCATCTGCGGCAAAAAAACACAACCTGACGCTGCGTTGCGCGATGGGAAAGGCAGGATTTTTGCCACAGATGAACACAGATAGACACAGATGAACACAGATGAACACAGATGGATGGGATCAAGATCAATCCGTGCCCATCCCCGGCCGCCCCCGCCGGCAACCGTGTCCCTCTTTCTCTCCCCCGCCCAACGCGCCCTGTTGACACGGCGCGCGAACGATTAAAGGTTAGGCATCCTGCCCAACCGCTCCCCGGCCCCGACCATCATGCCCGACGCGTCCGTGCTCGCCGTCCTTCTCGCCGCCGCCTTCCTGGCCGGCGCCATGAACGCCATGGCTGGGGGCGGCAGTTTCCTCACCCTGCCGGCGCTGATCTTCGCGGGCGTGCCGCCGGTCGCCGCCAACGCCACCGGCACCGTCGCCCTGCTGCCCGGCTACATGAGCAGCGCCTACGGCTTCCGCCATGACCTGGAGCCGGTGGACGGCGTCGGCATCGGCTGGCTGTCGGCGGTCAGCCTGCTGGGCGGGCTGCTGGGCGCGGGGTTGCTGCTGCTGACCTCCGACGCGGCGTTCGGGGCGATCGTGCCGTGGCTGCTGCTGTTCGCCACGGTGCTGTTCGCCTTCGGCCGGCGCATCTCGGCCTGGCTGAAGGGCCGGGGCATCCACGGCAAGGGCGCCATGCTGGGCGGGCTGTTCGCCGTATCCGTCTACGGCGGCTATTTCAACGGCGGGCTGGGCATCCTGCTGCTGGCCCACCTCGGCCTGTTCGGGCTGTCCAGCCTGAACGCCGCCAACGGGCTGAAGAACCTGCTGTCGGCCGTGCTCACCACCATCGCCGTCGCCGCCTACGCGGCCGGCGGGGCGGTGCACTGGACGGCGGCGCTGCTGATGATGGCGGGCACCATCGCCGGCGGCTACGCGGGCGCCCGGCTGGCGCGGCGCATCCCGGCCAATGTGCTGCGGCCGGGCATCGTCGCCGTCGGGCTCGTCATGACGGTTCTGTTCTTCCTCCGCTGACGCCGCCCCTCTATAACGGTCCCCCCTGCAGACCCTCGGGAGTCATCGGCCGTGAGCAAGATCCCCGCCACCATCATCACGGGCTTTCTCGGCGCCGGCAAGACCAGCCTGATCCGCCACCTGCTGGCGAACGCCGGGGGCCGGCGGCTGGCGCTGGTGATCAACGAGTTCGGCGACCTGGGCGTCGACCGCGAGCTGCTGGCCGGCTGCGGCGTCGAGAACTGCCGGGAGGAGGACATCGTCGAGCTGACCAACGGCTGCATCTGCTGCACCGTCGCCGATGATTTCCTCCCCACCATCACCGCGCTCCTGGCCCGCCCCCAGCCCCCCGACCACATCATCATCGAAACCTCCGGTCTGGCGTTGCCCAAGCCGCTGGTCAAGGCGTTCAACTGGCCGGAGGTGCGCACCCGCGTCACCGTCGACGGCGTGATCGCCGTGATCGATTCCGAGGCCGTGGCCGCCGGCCGCTTCGCCCCCGACATGGATGCGCTCGCCGCCCAGCGGCTGGCCGACCCCAGCCTGGACCACGAAAGTCCGCTGGAGGAGCTGTTCGAGGAACAGATCCTGTCCGCCGACATGGTGGTGCTGAACAAGGCCGACCGGGTGGACGAGCCCACCCTGGCCCGCGTGCGCGCCGAGGTGGCCGGACATGCGCGCCCGGCCGTCAAGACGGTCGTCTCGACGCAGGGCGCCGTCGCCCCCGACGTGCTGCTGGGTCTGGGCGCCGCCGCCGAAAGCGACCTCGATTCCCGCCGCTCCCACCACGAGGAGGAGGGCGACGACCACGACCATGACGAGTTCGAAAGCTTCGTCGTGACCCTGTCCACGGTCAAGGACCCGGCCGAGCTGGAGGCGCGCATCCGCAGCGCCGCCGCCACGCACGACATCCTGCGCGTCAAGGGCTTCCTGGACGTGGCCGGCAAGGCGATGCGGCACGTGATCCAGGGCGTGGGCGAGCGCATCCAGGGCTATTACGACCGCCCGTGGAAGCCCGGCGAGGCGCGCGAAACGCGGCTGGTGGTGATCGGCCAGCGCGGCCTGGACCGCGACGCGATCGCGGCGGCCCTGGCCGCCCAGCCCGCCGAATAGCGCCATGCACCTCCTGGCCGCGCAGCCCGGCAGCCTGGGCGACGGCGGCGAGGCCGTCGATCTGGGCCAGTCCCCGGCCGACATCCTGTTCCTGTCGGCCGCCGACAGCGAACTGGCCTGCCTCGCCGCCGCCCGCGACCGGCTGGGCGAGGATGCGCCGTCCCTGCGCCTCGCCAACATCCTGCAGCTCGGCCACAACCTGTCGGTCGACGTCTACGCCGAGAACACCGTCGCGCACGCGGGCCTCGTGATCCTCCGCCTGCTGGGCGGCGAGCGCTATTGGCCCTATGGCCTGGAGCAGGTCGCGGAAACCTGCCGGCGCCACGGCATCCCGCTCGCCGTGCTTCCCGGCGACGACCAGCCCGACGCCGAGCTGATGCGCCGCTGCACCGTGCCGGCGGACTCCGCGCACCGGCTCTGGCAGTACGGCGTGCACGGCGGCATCGACAACGCGGTGGAGCTGCTGCGCTACGCGCAATCATTGCTGGGATACGACGTCGCATGGCGCGAGCCCATGCCGCTGCTGCGCGCCGGCCTGTACTGGCCAGGCGCCGCGCAACCGGACCTGGATGCTCTGCGCCGGCAATGGACGGACGGCGCGCCGGTGGCGGCGCTGGTCTTCTACCGCGCGCTGGTGCAGGCGGCGAACGTCGCGGTGATCGACGCGCTGATCGACGCGCTGCGCTCCGAAGGGCTGAACCCGCTGCCCATCCACACCAGCAGCCTGAAGGAGGGCGCGGCGGCCGCCGTGGTCGCCGAACTGCTGGGCGCCGCCGCGCCCGACGTGATCCTCAACGCCACCTCCTTCGCCGTGTCGCAGCCGGGCGCGGCGCGCACGCCGACGCCGTTCGACGAGGCGGACTGCCCGGTGCTGCAGGTGGTGTTCTCCGGCGGTTCCGAATCGGCGTGGCGGGCCGGCGCCGCCGGCCTGTCGGCGCGCGACATCGCCATGAACGTGGCGTTGCCGGAGGTCGACGGCCGCATCCTCGCCCGCGCCGTCAGCTTCAAGGCGGAGGCCCGCCGGCACGAACCGACGCAAAGCTGGATCCTCGACTACCGCCCGGTGCCCGACCGCGTCGCCTTCACCGCGCGTCTGGCGGCGGCCTGGGCGCGTCTGCGCCGCACGCCGGCGCGTGAGCGCCGCGTGGGCATCGTGCTGGCGAACTATCCCAACCGCGACGGGCGCCTGGCGAACGGCGTCGGCCTGGACACGCCGGCCGGCGTGGTGGAAGCGCTGAGCGCGCTGCGCGCCGCCGGTTACGACGTGACCG
>DASWVP010000386.1:0-3862 GCA_036401175.1 Azospirillum sp.
CACCTCCTGGTACCGGCCCTGGCCGTCGAGCAGGAACGCCAGATCCGGCAACGCCTGGAGCAGGGCGGCCAGCCGCGCCCGGCTGCTGCGCAACGCCTCCTCGGCGCGGCGGCGTTCGGTGACGTCGCGGGTGACGCCCAGATAGCGGCCGCCGTCGATCTTGACGGCGTTGAGTTCGGCCAGCCGGATGCCGCCGTCCTTCTGGCGCATGACCACTTCGCCGCGGAACACGCCGGCGCGCAGCAGCGTGGCGAAGCTGGCGAGGCTCGCTTCGGTCAGCGGGTGGTCCGCCGCCACCAGATCGGCGACCCGCATCGCCAGCAACTCGTCCCGCGTGTAGCCCAGCATCCGGCAGGCCGCCGGGTTGGCGTCGACGTAGCGCCCCTCGGCGTCGGCGACGAAGATCCCCTCCATCGCGGCGTCGAGGTAGGAGCGCAGCCGCGCCTCGCTCTCCCGCAGGCTGATTTCCATCCGGTAGCGCTCGGTGATGTCGTGCGCCTCGGGCACCAGCAGCACGACGCGGCCCCGCTCGTCGTGCACGGGCTTGATGGAGAAGTCCACGGTGCGGCGCCCGCCGCCGATGGCCTGCACCTCCGCCTCGAACCGGACGGAGCCGCCGGCCGCGGCCTCGCGCACCGCCGCGCGCAGCCGCTCGGCGGATTCCGGGATGGCGGCCCAGGTGCGCCGTTCCCAAGCCGGGCGGCCGATGTCGCCTTCCCGTTCGCCGTCGGTCACGTCCATGGCCGCCCGGTTGAGCGCCAGGACCGTTCCGTCGGGCGCCAGGATGCCCATGTACTGGTAGGTGCTGTCGAAGGTCGCGCGGGCGCGCCGTTCGCTGGCCTGGAGCGCGCGGGTCATGTCCTCCAGCCGGCGCAGGTAGCGCAGCAGCAGCGCGGTCAGCACCGCCACCACGGCGACGACGAGGCCCAGCGTGACGGCGTCGCGCCGCACCGCCGCCCACCACGGCGCCAGATAGTCGGCCTCGGCGAGGAGGACCGACACCACCAGCGGCAGCCCTTCCACCGCGCGGACGGTCACCACGCGCGTCGTCCCGTCCATCGGCGACGCGCCGTGCCGGGTGATCTCGCGTTGCCCGTCCGGGAGGGTGTTGCGGATGCGCGCGGCGAAGTGCGCCGGATCGGCCGCCACCGCCTCTTCGCGCGGCTGGCGTGCCAGCACGACGCCGTCCCGGTTCCACAGCGTGACGATGCCGTGCGGCCCGACGTCCAGCGACGCGAAGGAGCGATCCAGGTGCGACAGGTCGAGGGCCGCGAAGACGACGCCGGCGAAATTGCCTCGTTCATCGGCGATGCGCCGGCTCAGCGCGACGTACCAGCCGCGCCCGACCCGGCCCAGGACCGGCTGCGAGATGACGGTGCCGGCGTCGGCCCGGTCGCGGTGGATGGTGAAGTGCTCGCGGTCGGCGATGTTGACCGGCGCCGTCTCGCGGATGCCGTCGTAGCGCACGTCGCCGTGCGCGTCGGTGACCACGATGTTGCGCAGGACGCCGGCATCCGACAGGCGCGCGGCGATCATCGCCCGCACCGCCTCGCCCCCGATGGCTGGGGCGCCGGGGCGCGGCGTCAGCGCCTCGGCGATCGTCGTGACCGCCAACTCGATCTCGCGGAAGCCGCCGCGCGTCTGCATTTCCAGCGTGCGCGCCAGGTTCTGCGTCTGCCGGGCGGCGTCGGCCTCCACCTGCGCGCGGCTCTGCACGGCCTCCAGGGTGGTCTGGATGCCCAGCCCGGCGACGGCGACGGTGGCGGCGGCCAGCAGCGCCAGACGGAATCGGCCGAACGCCGCCACCCCCGGCGCGTCACCGGGTGGCGGCGAGGCGGGCGATGGCGGGGCGGACGGCAAGGAGAGGGTGTGCGATGGACCCGTCACGAAATACCGGAGGTGGCGCGAAAGCGGATCGATTGTACACCCGGATCGGCGCCGTTGCACGGCCGGACCGACGCATGGGAAGACTTCCTCCTCGACAAACGGAGGGCGGTGCGGGCATCTAGGCCGCGCGAAAGCCGGGAGGGTGGCCGTGCATGATCTTTTCTTCCATCCCGCGTTCGGGATGGTGCTGTTCAACCTGCTGATCCTGTGGCCGCTGTGGCGGACCCTGCGGCGTGCCGGGCTGTCGCCCTGGTGGTCGCTGCTGGTGGTCGTGCCGATGGTCGGGTTCATGGCGGTGATCGCGGTGCTGGCGCACGCGCGCTGGCCCAACCTGCCCGACCGCGCCCGGCCCCGCCCGCCGAAGACGAGGAGGACGGCCTGATGATGATGGACACGGTGCTGGGGCTGGAACCCTGGCTCGGCTACCTGATCATTGCGGTGATCCTCACCTACACGCTGTCGGCCGGCGGCTGGGTACTGGCGAAGGCCGGGCGCAGCCCGCTGTGGATCCTTCTGCTGCTGGTTCCCTACGTCAACGTGATCGCCATCTGGGTCTTCGCCTACGCGCGCTGGCCCTTCCTGGACGGGGCGCCGCGCGGCCGCGACGAACCGCCGTCGGTCGGCGATCGACCGACCGATTGATTCGCCCGGCCCGCGGGGCTACTGTCCCGCACCGTCCTATTCCCCCTTGCGCAAGAGCATTCCCATGAGCGGTGCGACCGGCAAAGAGATCAAGAAAGTTGTGCTCGCCTATTCCGGCGGCCTCGACACCTCGGTGATCCTGAAGTGGCTGCAGGAGACCTACCGTTGCGAGGTGGTGACCTTCACCGCCGACCTGGGCCAGGGCGAGGAGCTGGAGCCGGCGCGCAAGAAGGCGGAGATGCTGGGCATCAAGCCCGAGAACATCTTCATCGACGATCTGCGCGAGGAGTTCGTGCGCGACTTCGTCTTCCCGATGTTCCGCGCCAACACGCTGTACGAGGGCACCTACCTGCTGGGCACCTCGATCGCCCGGCCGCTGATCGCCAAGCGCCAGATCGAGATCGCCAACATGGTGGGCGCCGACGCCGTGGCCCACGGCGCCACCGGCAAGGGCAACGATCAGGTCCGCTTCGAGCTGGGCTATTACGCGCTGCGCCCGGACATCAAGATCATCGCGCCGTGGCGCGAGTGGACGCTGAACAGCCGAACCACGCTGATCGACTACGCCGAAAAGAACCAGATCCCCATCGCCAAGGACAAGCGCGGCGAGGCGCCCTATTCGACCGACGCCAACCTGCTGCACATCTCCTATGAAGGCAAGGCGCTGGAAGACCCGTGGGTCGAGCCGGACGAGGACATGTTCACCCGCTCCGTCTCCCCGGAGAAGGCGCCCGAGACGCCGACCTACGTCGAGGTGGAGTTCAAGCGCGGCGACGCGGTGGCCATCGACGGCAAGCCGATGGGTCCGAAGGACCTGCTGACCGAGCTGAACCGCCTGGGCGGCGAGAACGGCATCGGCCGCCTCGACCTTGTCGAGAACCGCTACGTCGGCATGAAGTCGCGCGGCGTGTACGAGACGCCGGGCGGCACCATCCTGCACCATGCCCACCGCGCGATGGAAAGCATCACCCTCGACCGCGGCGCCGCGCATCTCAAGGACGAGATCATGCCGCGCTATGCCGAACTGATCTACAACGGCTTCTGGTTCTCGCCCGAGCGCGAGATGCTGCAAGCCATGATCGACAAGAGCCAGGAGCATGTCGAGGGCACGGTGCGTCTGAAGCTCTACAAGGGCAACTGCATCGTGGTCGGGCGCAAGAGCCCGAAGAGCCTCTACAGCCTCGCCCACGTCACCTTCGAGGACGACGCCGGCGCCTACGACCAGCGCGACGCGGCGGGGTTCATCAAGCTGAACGCGCTCCGGCTGCGGCTGCTGCGGAAGCAGGAGACGGAGTGAGCCGGGGACTCCGCGTCGGTTAGCTCATGCTTCGAC
>DASWVP010000387.1:0-16288 GCA_036401175.1 Azospirillum sp.
GCCGGGCCTCGCCGCGCGGCTCGGCGGCATCGGCGTGCCGGTGACGCTGCTGCACGGCACGCAGGACCCGCTGGTGCCTTACCCCAACATGGCCTTCACGGCGGAGCGGCTGACCGGATCGCGCAAGGTGCGGTGCGTGCCGGTGCCGGGCGCCGACCACTTCCTGCCGTGGAGCCACGCCGCGCTGGTGCGCGACGCGGTGGTCGACCTCGCCCGCCTCGCCGACCGGGCGGAGCGGGCGGAGCGGGCAAGGCTGTCCGCGTAGGTTTACTCCCCGCGCGTGTAGACGGTGGGTTCCATGCCGGCGGGGACGAAGGCGCCGGGGGGGATCAGGGCCGGGGTGACGTAGGCGTGGTGCAGCGCGTCCAACTGCGCCCACAGCAGCTCCGTCTTGAAGCGCAGCGCGGCGATCACCTGCTGCTGGTGTTCGGGCGTGCGGGCGTGCTCCAGCACGTAGGTCAGGCCGAACTTCACGTCGCGCGGCGCCTCGTCCAGGCGCTTGCGGAAGTAGGACAGCGTGCTGTCGTTGGCGAAATCGTAGTTCTGCTCGAACCCGGCGATGCGCTCGCGGTGGATGGCCGGGGCGAACAGCTCGGTCAGGGAGGAGGCGACGCACTCCAGGATCGATTTGGTGCGGCAGAAGTTGACGTAGGCGTCCACCGCGTAGCGCGTCGCCGGCAGGATGCCCTTCAGCGACTTCACATACTCGCGGTCCAGGCCCAGGCCGTCGGTCAGGCGCAGCCAGCGCTCGATCCCGCCGACCTTGGTCTCGTCCACCTGGCCGTCCTCGCCCAGCCCGTCGTGGTCGAGCACGCGCTGCATCCAGTTGCGGCGCAGCTCGTAATCGTCCATGCGGGACATGATGGTCAGGTCCTTGATGGGGATCGAAACCTGATAATAGAAGCGATTGAGCGCCCACGCCTGGACCTGCCCCGGATTGAGCTTTCCGCCGTGCAGCAGCTTATGGAACGGGTGCAGGTCGTGGTACTGGCGCTCGCCGATGGCGAGAAGTTCGCGTTCCAGCTCCTCGCGGGACAGCAGGCGGGTCATAGGCTCAGCTCCATTCCGTCGTGGGCGATCGTCCAGCCGGCGGCTTGCGCCGCACGCCGCTCGGGGGAATCCTCGATCAGGGCCGGGTTGGTGTTGTTGATGTGGATGAAGACCTTGCGCACCACGCCCAGGCCGGCGAAGGCGGCGATGGTGCCGTCCTCGCCCGACATCGCCATGTGGCCCATGCGCTGGCCGGTCTTGGCGCCGGTGCCCGTGCGGACCATCTCGTCGTCGGTCCAGGTGGTGCCGTCGAAGAAGACCAGCGGCGCGCCGCGCAGGCGCGCGGCCAGCCAGTCGGGCATCGACGCGCAGCCGGGCACGTAGAAGAAATGCGCCCCCGTGGCGGTGTCGGTGACCTTCAGCGCCACCGTGTCCTCCGGCACCGAGCCGAAGCCGGCGGCGGTCTCGTCCTCCAGGTACAGCGCCACCTTGCCGGGAACGGCGAACGCCTCGACCTCCAGGCCCAGCGGCGCGCCGGCGGCATCGGCGGGGTGGAAGGGGGTGTCCAACTCCACCGTGCGGCGGGGCACGGCGTCGCGGTTCAGCACCTGGAACACCGAATTGCCGGCCAGCACGCGGTGCACGCGCGCCGTGGCGTAGACGGCGAAGGGCTGCACCTCGCGCAACGACAGGAGGCCGGCGACGTGGTCGATGTCGGCGTTGGTCAGCATGGCGGCGGCCAGCGGGCTGGAGCGCACGCCGCCGGCCGGGTGCATCTGCGGGTTGGCCTGGAACTGCTGGCGCAGGTCGGGCGAGGCGTTGAGCAGCAGCCAGCGCACGCCGTCCGCCGTCACCGCCAGCGAGGACTGGGTGCGCGGCCGGGCCATCGGGTCGCCCGCGCGGGCGCGCCGGCAGCCGTCGCAATTGCAGTTCCACTGCGGGAAGCCGCCACCGGCGGCGGAGCCCAGGACAAGGACCCGCATGGCGTTTCTCTCCTCATGCGCGCGGTTGTTCTGTCTTGGCGTCCGGGTCCGGCCGCGCCCGGCCCGTGGGTGAACGGTAACGGCGCGGGCGTGCGGGCTGCCATGCTACTTTCGTTGCATGACCCTTATTGCTGTTGGGTTATCCCGCCGATGACGGCGCGCGCGATCCCATGCCGCGCGCCGGCGAATAGCCGCGGATCGCCAGCCCCAGGAACAGTGCGAGCGCACCCGTCAGGATCAGCAGCGATTCCCCCGCCGTCTGCCCGTACAGCGCGAAGCGCACCGTCTCCACCCCGTGCGTGAAGGGGTTGACGCGGCACAGCCAGTACAGCAGTTCCCCCGCCTCCTGCATGCGGTAGAGCGGGTAGAGGGCGGACGACAGGAAGAACAGCGGGAAGACCACGAAATTCATCACCCCCGCGAAGTTCTCCAACTGCCTGATGTACGAGGCGAGCAGCATGCCCAGCGCCCCCAGCATCAGCCCGTTTAGGACCAGCGCCGGCAGCACGGTGAGCCAGCCCGCCATCGGCAGGTCGATGCCGTAGGCCCAGCAGATGGCGAGGAACGCGTAGACCTGCAGGACCGACACCACCACGCCCGCCAGCAGCCGGCAGAACAGCAGGTAGCCGCGCGGCAGCGGGCTGGTCAGCAGCACGCGCATGCTGCCCATCTCGCGGTCGTAGACCATGGAGAGCGAGCCCTGCATGCCGTTGAACAGCTGGATCATGCCGATCAGGCCGGGCACGATGTAGACCTCGTAGGTGATGTAGGTCTCGTAGGGCGGGATGATAGCGATGCCCAGCGCGGCGCGAAAGCCGGCGGCGAAGACGAACAGCCAGATCAGCGGCCGGACCAGCGCGCCCAGGAAGCGTTCCCGCTGGTGCACGAAGCGCAGGACCTCGCGCGCGACGATGCCGTTGAGGGCGATCAGCCAGGTCATGCGGCGACTCCCCCCGTCAGGCGGTCGAAGGTCTCGGTCACGCTGGCCGCACCCGCCGCGGCGTTGACCTCCAGCACCGTGCCGGACGCCCGCACCGTGCCGCGGTGCAGCACGACGACGCGGTCCGTCTCCGGGTCGATCTCGTCGATCAGGTGCGTCGCCCACAGGACGGCGATGCCATCCTCGCGGGCCAGCGTGTGCACGTGGTCGATCAGCGCGCGCCGGGTCGGCAGGTCCAGACCCACGGTCGGCTCGTCGAGCAGCAGGAGGGAGGGGCGGTGCAGCAGGGCGCGGGCGATCTCGACGCGGCGGCGGTGGCCGCCGTTCAGGCGCCGCACCGTCTCGTCGCGGCGCTCGAACATGGCGAGCCGGGTCAGCTCCGCCGCGATGCGCTCGTCCGCCGCGCGCCGGCCAATGCCGTGCAGCGCCGCGAAATAGCGCAGGTTCTGCGCGACGCTGAGGTCGAGGTCGAGGGTGGGTTGCTGGAACACCACGCCCATGTGGGCCAGCGCCGCCGTGGGATCGCCCGCCAGTTCGTGGCCCAGCACGCGCACGCGGCCGGACTGCGGCTGCAACAGCCCGGTGGCGATGGCGAACAGCGTCGACTTGCCGGCCCCGTTCGGCCCCAGCAGCGCCGTGAAGCGGCCGGGTTCCACGGTGAAGCCGACGCCGTCCAGCGCCGGTTTGCCCTGGTAGGCGAAGCGCACGTTCTCCACCGCCAGGGCGGGCACGTCAGGGTGCAATGGCGACTCCCCACGGGTAGCGGCCGACCTTGATCGTCTTCACGACCTTGCGCGCCGGCACGTCGATGACCGACACGTCGCCGCTGACGCCGTTGGTGGTCAGCATCAGCGCCTCGTCCGGCGTGAACTCCATGTGCCACACCCGGCGGCCGACGAGAAGATAGTCCGTGACGCGGAAGGTCGCGGTATCGACCACGGCGACATGGTTGGCCGGGCCCAGCGCCACGAAGGCGGTCTTGCCGTCCGCCGTCAGCTTCACGCCCACGGGCTGGATGCGGTCCTTGTGGATGCCCTTGATCTCGAAGCCGATGACCTTGACGGGCTGGCGCGTGGCGACGTCGATCACCGTCACCGTGCCGCCGATCTCCGACGACACCCACAGGTATTTGCCGTCGTGGGTGAACTCGGCATGGCGCGGGCGCTGGTCGACCAGCGTGTTGTCGACGACGGCGCCCTTCTCCACGTCGTACCAGTGCGCCATGTTCGTGGTTTCCGACGTGTTGATCGCCCATTTGCCGTCCGGGCTGACCGCCATGCCCTCCGGCTCGATGCCGACGTCGAACTGGGTGACGACCTTGCGCGCCTCGGTGTCGACGATGGTGACGACGGCGTTGTTCTCGTTGGCGATGAACAGGCGCTTGCCGTCGGGGTGCAGGGCAAACTGCTCGGGGTCCTCGCCGGACGGCAGGTCGTGGGTGATCTTTTTGGTGGCGATGTCCATCACCTGCACCGTGTCGCTGTCGCTGGCGCAGATGTACAGCGTCTTGTTGTCCCGGCTGAGCGTGACCCCGCGCGGCCGCTTGCCGACCGGGAAGGTCTCGACGACGGTCAGCGACTTGATGTCGATGACCGAGACGGTGTTGTCCTTCTCGTTGGTCACGTACGCGGTCTGGGCCAAGGCGGGGGTGGCGAGGCAGAGTGCCAGCGCCGTGGCGGCAAGCGTCTTCACGATGGGAGCCTTTCTCATTTCGCGGCCTTGCAGCCGCTTTCCGGGCGGTCGTGGCCGAGCGTGTCGAGGTCGGTGAGGGGGTGCAGGAAGCCCTCCTGCGGCGCTTCGGCGACCAGCGACACGGGCGTGAGCAGTGGGATCGGCTGGCGCAACTGCCCGTCCCACGGGCGGTAGGAGACGCGGCGGCCCTTGTGCGCGCCGACCTCGAACCCGTCGGCGCGGATGGTGGCGGACAGCGTGGCGTGATCGGCGGACTTCGCGCGCGTCACCGCCTCCGCCACCGTGCGCACGGCGACCCAGGCGGCGTAGTCGGCCGGCGTCATCCAGCGCCCGGCTTGGGTCCGGAACCGTTCCTGGAGCTGCACCGCCCCCCACGCCTCGATCGCCCGGCCCCAGGCGGCGGGCACCAGCCCGGCGGTGCCGGCCACCGGGCGCGGGTCCCAGGTCTGGTAGGGCAGGTAGTTGCCGAAATCCCCCGCCTCGTCGGCGACGACCAGCACGTCGTAGCCGGGTCCCTGCGTGAAGGTGGCGACCTCGGCCTGCGCCGTGCGGCGCACGTCGCTGTCGCCGGTCCAGGCCTTCTCCGCCACGATCTTGGCGCCGAAGCGCTTGGCGGCGCGGCGGACGGCGTCGGCGTACAGCGCGTCCTCCGGCCGGGGGCCGACCACCAGGAACCAGCGCGGCCAGCGCTTCTTCACCAGGAACTGCGCCAGCGCGTCGGCCAGCATGGCGCGGCTGGGCAGGGTGTGCAGCAGGTTGGCCCGGCAGCCGGCGTTGCGCAACGCATCGTCGGGCGCGCCCGCGTTGAACACCAGCATCCCGGCGGCGGCTGGCGTCGCCAGCGCCCTGGACAGCGCGTCGGCGCGCAGATGGGTGACGACGAAGCGGTGCCCGTCGGCGGCCAGCCTGTCCATGGCGGCGGCCACGTCGCCGCCCTGCGGCACCACCACCTCGTCCATGCGGTAGCGGTGCTTGAGGAACTTGCCGGCGGTGTTGCTGTCGGATACCGCGAGGCGGGCGCCCTGCAGCCCCTCGTCCGCCGGCGGCGGATCGAGGTTGGCGAGCGTCGGCGGCGGCTCGACCTCCTGCGTCAGGAAGGCGATGCGGATGTCCAGTTCCTGGGCCGCCGCGGGCCCGCCCGCCAAACACAGCGCCAGCAGCGCCGCCGCGCCCATCGCGCGCGCGCCGCGCGTGTTCGTCCGTGCCATCCTCAACGCGTTCCCTCCGGGGTTCCGGCGCCCGATCTTCGTCCACCCCAGGTAAGCGGTTTCGGGGCGGCGCCTTCAACGATACCAAAGTACGGGGCGCTGGAACCCGTCTCTCCACCGATACCAAAGTCCCTCTCGGTTCGCCGGAACCCTCGCCCCTATGATGCCGCCGCAAGCACGCAGCGTCAGATCGTGCTTACGAGGAAACGCGAACGGGAATGACGATGAAAACGCTTATCTCTCGCACGGCTGCTGCCCTGATACTCGCCTGCGGTGTCGCCGGCGGCGCCGCGACGGTCTTTGCGCACGGAGACGTGACGCCGCAGGCGGTGGACACGTCGGCGTTGAAGCAGATCGGCAAGGACTGGCTGACCACCAACCCGTACCGCAAGGACCCCAAGGCGATCGAGATCGGCTCGTCGGCCTTCAACCAGAACTGCGCGCGCTGCCACGGCCTGGGCGCCGTGTCGGGCGGCATCGCCCCGGACCTGCGTTACCTGCCGCTTGGCGACGAGGGCGACGAGTATTACACGAACCGTGTCATCAACGGCTCGAT
The DNA here is from genome assembly GCA_036401175.1 of Azospirillum sp. Classification (GTDB taxonomy): domain Bacteria; phylum Pseudomonadota; class Alphaproteobacteria; order Azospirillales; family Azospirillaceae; genus Azospirillum. Next base: position 6,370 of record DASWVP010000387.1, read on the forward strand.
CCGCGACGGCGTCACCTACATGCCGAAGTTCGACGGCGTGCTGTCGCAGGAGGCGCTGTGGGCCATCCGCGCGTGGCTGGAAACCGTGGCGGAGCCGTGATCGCACGATGACGGCTCTCCGCTGGCTGGTTGCCTTCGTTGTGCTGGTGTTGGGCGGGGTGGCGCAGGCCGCCCCGCTCGACACCGTTGTGGAGAAAGGCGTGCTGCGCATCGCCGTCTACCGCGACTTTCCGCCCTTTTCCGAACAGGCCGGCGGCCGGGTGGAGGGGGTGGACGTCGAGGTTGGTCGGCGCATCGCCGAAGGGCTGGGCGTCAAGCCGGAGTTCTTCGTGCTGACCGCCGACGAGAGCGTGGCGGACGACCTGCGCAACGGCGTCTGGAAGGGCTCCAAGATGGGCGGCGGGGTTGCCGACCTGATGCTGCACGTCCCCTATGACCGCGAATTCGCGTCGACGCAGGGGGAAGTCCACATCTTCGGCACCTATTTCGACGAGGAGTTGGTGGTGGTGCGCCGAACCGCCCCGGCGACGCTGGGCCACCTGCGGGGCGAGAAGATCGCCGTGGAGACGGACAGCATCGGCGACCTCTACCTCAGCTATGCCTTCAACGGGGCCCTGCGCGAGGGGTTGGTGCATTTCACGACCTATCGGGAGATGGCGGCGGCGCTGTTCGACGGCACCGCCGACGCCATGGTCGGCCCGCGCAGCCAGATCGAGGCGGTGCTGGGCGACCGCCGCGCGAGCTATGCGGTGGTGGCGCCGGCCACGCCGGGCCTGATGAAGCGGACCTGGACTCTGGGCATGGCGGTGCGCGAGGATTCCCGCGACCTTGCCTACGCGGTGGAGGATGTGGTGGCGCGGCTGAAGGACGACGGCACCCTGCAAACGATCTTCGCCGAGCGCGGCCTGACATGGCTGCGCCCGGCGGGGCCGTAGGAGGGGCATTAATGAATGAGGCCGCCCGGTTCACGAGGCGGCCCGACGCGTGTGGAGGATTTGGGATGCGCAGACTGTTCGTCGCCGGACTGCTGGGGGCCGCCTTTCTGGCCCCCGGCCCGGCATCGGCCCAGGCGGTGGCGGGCGACCCGCTTGCCTCGGTGATGTGGAGCACGGTGCACGCCACGGTGCTGGGCGGCGGGCCGGTGGTGTTCGACGACGCACGGGTGCGCGTCTTCACCCCGCAGCGCGTCGAGGACAACCACCGCGTCCCCGTTTCCGTCCAGGTCGAGGGGCTGGCCGACGTGCGCGAGGTCGTCGTGCTGGCCGACCACAACCCGATCCCCGGCGCGCTGCGCTACGCCCCGGCGGGCAGGGCGGCGCCGTTCCTCGAACTCTCCATGAAGCTGAACGAGGCGACGCCGATCCGCGCCGCGGTGAAGACCGGCGACGGCGTCTGGCACGTCGGCGGCCTGCGCGTGGACGCGGCGGGCGGCGGCTGCGCGGCGCCCCGCCCGGCCACCGCCTCGGCCGAATGGCAGGACAACCTGAACCGGGTCCACGGCCGCGCCTGGCGCCTGCCCGGCGGCGGCGTCCGGCTGGAGGTGCGCATCGTCCACCCCATGGACACCGGCCTCGTCGAGAACATCCCGACCTTCCATGTCGAGGCACTGAGCGTCACGCAGGACGGCCGGACGCTGGCGACGCTGGAACCCACGGCGGCGACGGCGGAGAACCCGGTCTTCGCGCTGGACCTGCCGGGCGCATCGGCCAGCGGGGACATCGTCGTCACCGGCCGCGACACCGACGGCAACGACATCCGCGCGCGCATCCCGGCGCCCGATGCCGTCTACGGCCTGCTCGCCGGGAGGCGGTCGTGATGAACCGGCGGGAGATGCTGGCGGCCGGCGGCTGCTGCGCGCTGTCCGGGCTGGCGCCGCTGCGCGCCGCCTTCGCGGCCCCCTTCGATTATGCGCTGCGGCCGATGACGGTCGCCCGCGACACGCACGTGCTGCTGGGCACGACCGAGTATTTCTCGCGCGACAACGGCGGCAACATCGTCAACACCGGCTTCATCGTCACCGGTGACGGCGTCGTGGTGATCGACACCGGGCCGTCGCTGCGTTACGGCCAGCAGATGCGCGCCGCCGTCGCGGCGGTCACCGACAAGCCGGTCGCCAAGGTGCTGAACACCCACCTGCACCCCGACCATTTCCTCGGCAACGGGGCGTTCGAGGACCGGCCGATCAGCGCGGGGCAGGTCACCCGCGACCTCATCCGCCGCGACGGCGACGCGCTGGCGGAGAACCTCTACCGGCTGGTCGGCGACTGGATGCGCGGCACCCGCGCAATCGAGCCGACGCAGGTGCTGACCGCGCCGGTGGAGGAGCTGGGCGGACACCGGCTGCGCTACCTGCTGCTGAACGGGCACACGGATTCCGACCTGGCGGTGCTGGACGAGAGCACGGGCGTGCTGTTCGCCAGCGACCTCGTCTTTCACGACCGCATGCCGACGACGCCGCACACCGACCTGAAGGCGTGGATGGCGTCGCTGGACACGCTGGCGGGGCTGTCCTTCACCGTGCTGGTGCCGGGCCACGGCGCCGTGGCGCGCGACCGCGGGCCGATCGAGCAGACTCGCGCCTACCTCGGCTGGCTCGACGCCACCTTCGACGAGGCGGTGCGGGCCGGGCTGTCGATGACCGAGGCCATGCGCCTGCCGCTGCCGCCGGAGTTCGCCGGCATGGCCCTGGCGCGCGAGGAGTTCGAACGCTCGGTCGTGCACCTGTATCCGGCGCGCGTGAAGGCGTTCCTGCCGGAGACGGCCGCGAAATGACCATGCCGTCCGTGTGGCAACCGATACCAACGGATCATTGCGGGATGCACGGACGAAGCTAGACTGGCCCCACAATTCGCAAAGCGATCCCATCGACCATCGTCTGGATACCGAACGGCCCGCGCGTCGTTCGGCGTGGAGCCCTGCCGCCTTTAAGGCGGGGTGCGGGGTGGGCGGCTGGGACGGGCAATGCGACCGGACAGGAGATGGAAACGACCATGAAGAGCCTGAAACTGCTGACCGTGGCCAGCATTCTGGCGCTGCTCGCCGGTGGCGCGCAGGCAGCCGGTGTGACCGATGCCGACATCGTCAATGACGCGACGACGACGAAGGACGTCCTCTCCTACGGCATCGGCCCGCAGGGCCAGCGTTACAGCCCGCTGAAGGCGCTCAACGTCCAGAACGTCGACAAGCTGGTCCCGGCCTGGTCGTTCTCGTTCGGTGGCGAGAAGCAGCGCGGGCAGGAGTCCCAGCCGCTGGTGCATGACGGCGTCATGTACGTCACCGGCTCCTACTCGCGCATCTTCGCCGTGGACATCAAGACGGGCGAGAAGATCTGGCAGTACGACGCGCGTCTGCCCGAAGGCATCATGCCCTGCTGCGACGTGATCAACCGCGGCGCCGCCATCTACAACAACAAGGTCTACTTCGGCACGCTGGACGCCAAGCTGGTGGCGCTGGACGCCAAGACCGGCAAGGTCCTGTGGCGCAAGGACATGGGCGACTACAAGGCCGGCTATTCCTTCACCGCCGCGCCGATGATCGTCAAGGGCAAGGTCATCACCGGCATCTCCGGCGGCGAGTTCGGCGTCATCGGCAAGGTCGAGGCGCGCGACGCCGAGACCGGCGATCTGGTGTGGTCGCGTCCGACCGTCGAAGGCCACATGGGCGAGCTGAACGGCAAGCCCTCCACCATGACCGGCAAGCTGAACGCCTCCTGGCAAGGCGACATGTGGAAGAACGGTGGTGCCGCCACGTGGCTGGGCGGCACCTACGACCCCGAAACCAACCTGATCTTCTACGGCACCGGCAACCCGGCCCCGTGGAACTCGCACCTGCGTCCGGGCGACAACCTGTATTCGTCCTCGACGCTGGCCATCAACCCGGACAACGGCGAGATCGTCTGGCACCTGCAGACGACGCCGCACGACGGCTGGGACTTCGACGGCGTCAACGAGTTCATCTCGTTCGACCTGAAGAAGGACGGCAAGACCATCAAGGCCGGCGCCAAGGCCGACCGCAACGGCTACTTCTTCGTCGCCGACCGCACCAACGGCAAGCTGCTCAGCGCCTCGCCGTTCGTCACCAAGATCACCTGGGCCAAGGGCTGGGACATCGCCAAGCAGCGCCCGCTGTATGACGACGCCAACCGTCCGCCGGCTCCCGGCCAGGGTGGCGACAAGGGCGCGCCGGTCCTCGCCGCGCCGTCGTTCCTGGGCGGCAAGAACTGGATGCCGATGGCCTACAGCCAGGACACGGGCCTGTTCTACGTCCCGGCCAACGAGTGGGCCATGGACATCTGGAACGAGCCGATCACCTACAAGAAGGGTGCGGCCTATCTGGGTGCCGGCTTCACCATCAAGCCGCTGTACGACGACTACATCGGCGCGCTGCGCGCCATCGACCCGGCCACCGGCAAGATCGTGTGGGAGTACAAGAACAAGGCCCCGCTGTGGGGCGGCGTCCTGACCACCGCCGGCAACCTGGTGTTCACCGGCACGCCGGAAGGCTACCTGAAGGCGTTCGACGCCAAGACCGGCAAGGAAGTCTGGAAGTTCCAGACCGGCTCGGGCGTCGTCGGCTGCCCGATCACCTGGGAAGACGACAAGTTCCAGTACGTCGCCGTGACGTCGGGCTGGGGTGGCGCGGTGCCGCTGTGGGGCGGCGAGGTGGCCAAGGCTGTCAAGGACATCAACCAGGGCGGCAGCGTCTGGGTGTTCAAGGCGCCGAAGGCCTGACCGGCTTTCATCTTTATCGGACACGCGAAGGGGGGGACGGGAAACCGTCCCCCCTTTTTCTTTGCCCGATACCATGGGTGGAGGGCCGATACTAAGGTTGATCGTGTACCTATGTACTGTTTATTGCGGGCGTGTTACCGGGCATACTCTGGGTGTAGGCGGGAAATCTGACGGGCGTCGTGGTTCATCAGGGTTTTCGCGTCTCCTCCCAGAGCAGCCGGCTCCACCGGCTCCCTCAAGCGCCGGATCCGTGCTCCCGCGGGTCCGGCGTTTTTTTGTTGATGCCAAGGGCTGTGGGGTACGGCTCATGCGGCGATTCCCACGTGGCGGCGGGACGCGATTCCCCCGAGGGGCCAAAGATCGCGAAGAAAAGGCGGCGGACAAGGACGCGATTCAGCCGGTCTATCCGGAGCTTTACATCATACCATTCAGAGCCTGTATGACTGCCAACGTTGCCGTTCCGCCGATACTTTTCCACTTCGTCTTGGCCGGGCCCAGTCCCGGCCATCCACGGGCTCGGGCTTTTCGGGAAAACGCCGGGTGCGTGGGTGCCCGGGACTGGGCCCGGGCATGACGACATGGAAAAGCGAATGTGAACCACCAGCGTACAAAGTCAAACAGGTTCTCATGCGTGGCGGCACGTTCGTCAAGTTTGCGTGGATGGCATGGCGGGAGATAAGCAGGCGTGATACCGAATGGACACTCGGGCACACAAGAAGCCACAGAGATGGGCGCGCCAGATCGAAGGGAGAGGCTGGACTCCCGAAAAAATCACCGATACGATAATGTATTGGATGGCGCCACGCCGCGCCCAACAAGGTCAATCCACAGAATACAGTCACCCGCTACGAATGGAATGGCTACTTCGTAGTACGAGATGATTGGTAAGGAGAACTTGCAGTTTGGATCGCGGTAATTATGAGAAACATATTCAAATATTGGAAGGGTGATGAAAAGCACCTTGCTGTCGTATACGTCGATCTGGCGGACGAAGGTACGCCGACCATGAGACCAACCAATGCCGAGATTTTGGGCGATAACCGGTACCGGCTTCTACCCACGGAGCGGTACGATCCCGAAGTCGAGACGTGGGAGTTTCTGCCTGGATCCATTGTCGCATGCGAGAGAGTCAGGACCGATAAGTGTGAGTGGGTCTTGCTCGCCGTGAAGCAGGTGGAGTGACGGGAAAAGAGCACCGAGCCGAGCAGCCCTGGACCATCACGTCCATCGGCCTACGCGACCGGGCCTACCGGTCATGAGCCGTGAGTCCTGGAAGGCGTGGACTGCGCCTGCCGCTCCAGCAGCATGCGGCGGAACGCCTCGACGGTCGCCTCGGTGCGGTCGGGGAGCGTGATGCGCACATCGTCGACCACGGTGGCCGGGGTGCCGGCCAGGAAGACGATGCGGTCGGCCAGCGCGATCGCCTCGCGTAGGTCGTGGGTGACCAGCAGCACGGTCGCCGGCCGACGTTCCAGCAGCGTGCGCAGCAATGCCCGCAGCCGATCCGCCGTGGCCTCGTCCAGCGAGACGAAGGGCTCGTCCAGCAACAGCAGCTCCGGCTCCACGACGAAGGCGCGGGCGACGGCGGCCCGGCGCTGCTGGCCCAGCGACAGATGGTTGGGGAAGCTGTTCCGGCGACCGGCCAGCCCGACGGCGTCCAGCGCCGCGTCGATGCGGGCGTCCAGGTCGGGCGTGTCCGTGGGCAGCGCCAGCGCCAGATTGTCCCCCAGCGTGCGCCAGGGCAGCAGGCGCGGGTTCTGGAACACCATGGCCAGCCGCCCTTCCGGCCGGGTGATCGTCCCCTCGAACCGGTCGTCCAGCCCGGCCACGAGGGTGAGCAGCGTCGTCTTCCCGCACCCCGACGGGCCGACCAGCGCCACCACCTCGTGCCGGGCGACGGTCAGGCGGACGTCGCGCAGCACCGCGCGCGGCGGCCGGCCGGGGAAGTCCTTGGCGCGGACGTCGAGGACTAGGCTACCGGCGCCAGCGGGCAAGGCGGTGCTCGACGGGTTGCAGGACGCCCCATTCGATGACCTGGACGACGGCGATGAACGCCAGGGCATACGCCAGGATCGCGGTGACGTCGAAGAGCTGGAACTGGACATGGAGCTGGAATCCGACACCGTCGCTGCGGCCCAGCAGTTCGACGACCAGCACGATCTTCCAGATCAGCGCCAGCCCCGAGCGCGCCGCCGCGAGCAGGAAAGGGGCGAGTTGCGGAAGCACCACGTGCCGCACCGTGCGCCACGGCCCGAAGCGGAAGACGCGGGCCATGTCGCGCAGGTCGGGATCGAGCGTACGCGCGCCCTCGCGCAGCACGACGGCGACGTTGGGGATCTTGCTGGCCGCCACGGCGAACAGCGCCGCCGCCTCGCCCAGCCCGAACCACACGTAGGACAGGATGATGACGACCAGCGCCGGCAGGTTCAGGAAGAACAGCAGCCAGCCGCCGAACAGCCGGTCGAGAAGCGCCGAACGGCCGAGCGCCAGCCCGACCGCGGTGCCGATGGTCATCGCCAGCGCGAAGCTCGCCGTCACCCGCGCCAGCGTGACGCCCAGGTGATGGAGCAGCTCGCCATCCGCCACGCCGGCCGCCATGGCGGCGAAGACCGCGCCGGGCGCGGGAAGCGTGCGCAGGTCGGCCAGCCCCGCCGTCACCTGCCATGCCGCGAACAGCAGCAGCAGCGACAGACCGTGCTGCCAGACGCGTCCCATCTCAGTTGGCCGGCGGGATGGCGGCGTCCGGCCAGAAGGTGCCGGTCGGCAGGCGGTCAGCCTTGCCGACCAGCGGCACGCCGCCAAGCCGGGCGAGCACCGCGAAGATCCCGTCCGCCGCCCGCATCTCCGCCGCTCCCCAGTGCTTCGGGATGCCGGCGCGGTAGCCGTCGCGCAGCGCCCGGAACGTCGCCTCGTCCTCGGCCCGCATCAGCGGACGCAACGGCTCCCACGCGGCGTCATCGGCGGCGAGAACCGCCTTGGCCTCCAGCGTCGCGGCGAAGAAGGCGGCCACGGCCTTCGGGTGGGTGCGCGCCCAGTCCTCGCGGAAGACGTAGCCCAGCGAGGGCACCAGAACGCCGCCGCCGCCCAGCCGGGCCCCGGCCTCCTCCACGTCCAGCAGGCGGCGGAAGCCCTTGGCCTCCAGCCGCGCCGCGAAATGCCAGTATGTCAGCAGCGCGTCGAGCTGGCGCGTTTCCGCCTGCTGGCTGAGCAGCGGCGGGGCGGCGAACACCGGCTGGGACTGGTCGGCGGGGTCGAAGCCGTGCTCCCTCATCGTCAGGCCGCGCACCAGCAGCCAACCCTTGTCGAGCGGCCCGCCGGCCACGCCGATGCGCTTGCCCTTCAGGTCCGCCGGCGAGCGGACGGGGGAATCGGGCGGAACCATCAGCGCGCCGACGGCGGTGGAGTAGGGGAGGAAGGACAGCGCGTCGCCCTCCGCGCGCTGGCGGGCGGCCCACAGCCAGTCGCTGACGATCACGTCGACGCTGCCGCCCAGCAGCGCGATCTTGCCCGCCTCCGGGTTGGCGAGGTCGGCGACCTCCAGTGTCAGGCCGGCCTTGGGGTCCAGGCCCTGGCGGCGCAGCGTCTCGATCTCCCACGACACGGTGCCAAACTTCAGGATGCCCAGGCGCAGTACCTCGGCCGCGCGCGCCGGTGCGGCGGCCAGAAAAAGGATGAGTACGAACGACAGCAGCGCGGCGCGTACGGTCATGAACAGCTCCCCACGGACCGCCGAATTCTGGCCGACATGCGCGGGCCGCCGGTATGCGACTTTCGGATTGCTTTACGCGGGTGCGGGCGCATGGTGCATTTGTACCATGAGACAGGAGTCACCGGTTGCAGCGATTAGGGTGAGGGCGGTGCTGGCGGTCGCGCTGGCGCTGGGCGTGCTGGGACTGGTCGTGCCGCCGGCGCGCGCCGACGTTCCGGCGCCCGACGGCTACCGGCAGGACCGCTACCGCTCGCCGACGCCGTCCGCGCTGCCTGGCGCCGCCACGGTGGACGCCGGGCGCGTGGCGGAACTGGCCGGCCAGGGCGCCGTTCTGATCGACGTGATGCCGGTGACCGTCAGCCGCCTGGGCGGCGGCGGGACGTGGCTGCTGGACCCGCCGCACCGGACGATCGACGGCGCCGTCTGGCTGCCCAACGTCGGCGCCGGCACGCCGTCGCCGGCGGTCGAGGCGTGGTACCGCGGCTGGCTGGAGCGCCTGTCCGGCGGCGATCCGCGCCGGCCGCTGGTCGTGTTCTGCAAGGCCGACTGCTGGATGTCGTGGAACGCCGCCAAGCGGGCGCTGTCCTACGGCTACACGGCGGTGCACTGGTTCCGCGACGGGACCGACGGCTGGGCGGAGAGCGGCCGCCCCCTGGTGGAGGGCCGGCCGGCGGGGCCGCCACCGGTCGAACAGAAGGATTTGTCCGCGCGAGCGGAGCGGGAGAAGTGAGATGATGTCCGAGCAGCCCTTGCCGTCCGAACTGCCGTTATCCAACGTCCTCATCGCCGACGACCACCCGCTGTTCCGCGAGGCGCTGCGGCAGGTGGCCGGGGCGGTGTTCGACCAGTGCCGCTTCTGCGAGGCCAGCAGCATCGAGCAGGCCCAGGCGCTGCTGGACGACGAGGACTTCGACCTCATCCTGCTCGACCTGCACATGCCGGGCATGAACGGCTTCACCGGGCTGGTGATGCTGCGCAACCGGGCGCCGGCGACGCCGATCGTCGTCGTCTCGGCCGAGGAGGGGCGCGAGTCGATCCAGGAGGCGATCACCTACGGCGCGTCGGGCTACATTCCGAAGTCGCTGACCCGCGAGCAGATGGCGAACGCCGTGCGCGAGGTGCTGGACGGCGAGGTCTATCTGCCGCACGACCTGCTGGACCGCGGCGACGGCAGCGGATCGCTGGAGGACGCCGACCTGGAGGCGCGCATCGGCACGCTGACCGGCCAGCAGCGCAAGGTGCTGGAGATGATCGTCATGGGCAAGCCCAACAAGGTCATCGCCTATGAGCTGGACCTGGCCGAGAGCACGGTGAAGGCGCATGTCTCGGCGGTGCTGCGCAAGCTGCACGTGACCAGCCGCACCCAGGCGGTCATCAACGCCGGCAAGATCGCGCTGAAGCTGCGCGCGCATCCGTAGAGGGTGTTGTTTTCCCTCCCCCGCCTCCGGCGGGGGAGGGAAGGGGCCCGCCGCAGGCGGGA
>DASWVP010000388.1:0-5128 GCA_036401175.1 Azospirillum sp.
GCCCACACCGTTCTGGCGAAAAAAGCGCCGGCCCGCCGGATTCCTTGATAACCGTCAAGGAACGCCGGGCGCGGCACGCTATAGTCGCCGACCAAAGCGTGTCGTTGTGCCTGGCCACGACCGTGGCCTGGCTTCCAGGGAATCACTGAAGCCCCGCGTCCTGTGACGTGGGGCTTTTTTCGTTCGCCTCTATGCGTATGGTGCACTGTTAACAAGCGTATCCCGGCGATATGATGGCCTGGGGAGTGAAAGTTAGAGAAAGTCAAAAATCATGCGGCCTAGGGATCTAGAGACCATCCGTGCCCTTCCGTGTTTCGAGGAACTTGATGATGAGCAACTGACCGCCGTCGCCACCGGCAGCCTGTTGCAGCGCTTCCCGCGCGAGACGGTGCTGTTCGAGCAGGGCGAGCGGCCGGATTTCCTGCACGTGCTTGTCGAGGGCTCGGTGATGCTTTACGGCGGCACGGCCGAGGGGCGCGAGACGGTGATCGAGATCCTGACGCCGGTGGACACCTTCCTGCTGGCCGCGGCGCTGACCGACACCGCGTACCTGATGTCGGCCAAGGCGCTGGAACCCTCGCAGATCCTGATGCTGCCGGCCCCCGCCCTGCGCGAACAGCTGGCGCTTCAGCCCAAGCTCGCGCTGTCCATGCTGGCGTCGCTGGCCGGGCAGTTCCGCCGCATGGTGCGGCAGGTGAAGGATCTGAAGCTGCGCACCTCGACCCAGCGTCTGGCGGCGTTCCTGCTGCACATGGCCGATCCGCCGGTGGACGGCGCCACCTTCGACCTGCCGGTGAACAAGCAGGTTCTGGCCAGCCGCCTGGGCATGACGCCCGAAAACCTCTCGCGCGCATTCGCCGCGCTGGGCGAGCAGGACATCCACATCAAGGGCCGCTCGGTGACCATCGGCTCCATCGAACGCCTGCGCAACTACTGCCACCCCGACACGCTGATCGACGACGTGGAGCGGGATCTGCGGGTGGTGCTGGATTGAGGGCGCGCGCGTCGACGTTGGGTTTTCGCTGCGCTCCACCCAACCTACGGGATGACCCGGGGGGCGGGTGGGTTGAGCGCAGCGAAAACCCAACGTTCACCGCCTACCCGAGTCGCCGATGCCTCGCCAGATACAGCGGCGTGCGCGACTTCGGCACCTTGAAGACGAAGTTGTAGCGCGCGACGTGGTAACTCGGGTCGAAGCCGTAAAAGTTGAAGCGCATCCGCTCCAACTCTTCGGCCCGGTGCTGTTCCAGCGGCTTGGCCACTTCATCGTCGGCGCGGCGGCGCCGCTTGTCGGCAAGCAGCGCAGGCAGCGCCGGATCGGCCGCCAGGGCGCGGGCGCGCTCGGCCAGTTCGGCGCGGAACTCCGCCACGCTCGCGCCGAACGCGGCGTCGACAAGGCCCAGCCGGCGCGCCTCCGGCGTGCCCATGGGCAGGCGGGCTTCGGTGACGCGCCGGGCGTTCTCGGCCCCGGCGCGGCGCGGCAGCGTGTAGGTCCAGTATTCCGAACCGAACAGGTTGCCCATGCCCTTGTAGTGCGGGTTCAGCACCACGCCCGTGCGCGCCCACACGAAGTCGGCGCCCAGCGCCAGGAAGACGCCGCCGGCCCCGGCGTTGCCGGACAGCGCCGCCACCGTCACCTTGTCCGTCGCGGTGATCAGCGCGCGGGCCACGTCGTCGATGGCGTTGATGGTGCGCCAGGATTCGTCCGCCGGGCTGGCCGCCGCCTCGATCAGGTTGAGGTGAATGCCGTTGCTCCAGAAGTCCTCGCCGCCCATCAGCACCAGCACGCGCGTGTCGCGCGCCAGCGCCGCCTCCAGCGCGCCCAGCAGCCGCGCGCACTGCCGCGCCCCCATGGCGCCGTTGTAGAAGGGAAAATGCAGGTAACCGACTCCGTCCGCCTCCTCGTACCAGAGGTCGCGGTAATCGCCCTGCACCTCGGGCAGGTCCACGGCGCCCGGCAGCACCATGGATGCGGGCAGCTTCAGCGTGGGTTCCTGCGGGTTGGTGGACGGGGCCTTCATATGGCCGATCCACACCGCGCCATCGGCGGTGGCGCGGCACACCGCCCCTTCCCAGCGGGCAAGCCAGGCGCCGGGCGCGCCCTTCAGGCGGCTTTCCGGGTGGGCGTCGAACAGGCTCGGCCCGTCGTCGCGCACGCCGGGCACGCCGTCGCCGCTGCGGATCTTGCGCAGCACGGCGGCGGTGTCGTCGCGGGCCCAGTCGATGGCGCGGTCGGCCTGCCGCATCGCCGGGCGGGGCTTGCCGAACGCCGCCGGATCGGCCGGGGCGAGCGGCGTCGGCGCGCCGCCCCGCGCCAGCCGGTCCAGCGAGTCGAGCACCGCCGCGACGGCGTTCTCCGTCACCTCGTGCCGGTACAGGCTGGCCTTGGGCGCCTCGCGCATGGGGAACGACAGCGCGCGCCAGACGTCGCCCGCGTCGAACTCCGCATTCGCCTGCAAAACGGTGACGCCCCAGCGCTCCGCACCCTCCAGCACCGCCCAGTCCAGCGCCGATGGGCCCCGGTCGCCCAGCGGGCCGGGGTGCACGACGAGGCAGGGAACGCGCCGCCACACATCCTCCGGGATTGCGCGCTTGAGGAAGGGGGCGAGCACCGCGTCGGGGCGAAAGCGGTCCACCGCCTCCCGCGTCACGGAATCGTTGACGTCGAATTCGATGGTCAGCTCGTGCCCGCGCTCGGCCAGTTCGACGTACAGGCGCTGCGCCAGGCTGTTGAAGGCGTGGACGAGGAGGAGGAGGCGCATCAGGCGGCCCCCGCCACGTGGTCGCGGAAGCGGCCGTAGGTGTAATGCGCCGCACACGCCCCTTCCGCCGACACCATGCAGGACCCCATGGGGTTCTCGGGCGTGCAGCCGGTGGCGAACAGCTTGCAGTCGGTCGGCTTCTTGACGCCGCGCAGGATGGCGCCGCAGGCGCACGCCTTGTGGTCGGGCACCATGGCGTTGGCTACGGCGAAGCGCTTCTCGGCGTCCCAGGCCGCGTAGGGTTCCTTGATCCGCAAGGCGCTGTACGGCACCAGCCCCAGCCCGCGCCATTCGAAGGAGCGCCGCAGCTCGAACACCTCGGCCACCAGGGCCAGCGCCTTGCGGTTGCCGTCGCGGGTGACGGCGCGGATGAACTGGTTCTCCACCTCCGCCCGGCCCTCGTTGATCTGGCGGACCAGCATGAGGATGGCCTGCATGACGTCCAGCGGCTCGAACCCGGCGACGACGACCGGCTTCTGATACTCCTCGGCAAAGTATTCGTACGGGCGGCTGCCGATGACGGTGGAGACGTGCGCCGGGCCGATGAAGGCATCCAGCGGCACGGTGCCCAGCTCGCGCACCTCCGGGCTCTCCAGGATGTTGGAGATGGCGGACGGGGTCAGCACGTGGTTGCAGAAGACCGAGAAGTTCTTGAGGTTTTTGGCCTTGGCGATGGTCAGCGCGACGGCGGTGGGCGGGGTGGTCGTCTCGAAGCCGATGGCGAAGAACACCACCTCGCGGTCGGGGTTGGCCTCGGCGGTCTTCAGCGCGTCGGTGGTGGACAGCACCATGCGGATGTCCGCCCCCTCGGCCTTGGCCTTGATCAGGCTCATGCGCTCCGACGCCGGCACGCGCATGACGTCGCCGTAGGTGCACAGAATGACGCCGGGGCGGCGCGCGATGGCGATGGCGTCGTCGATCCGCCCGACGGGCAGCACGCACACCGGACACCCCGGCCCGTGGATCAGCCGCACGTTGGGAGGGATCAGGTCGGGGATGCCATAGCGCGCGATGGCGTGCGTGTGGCCGCCGCAGAACTCCATGATGTGGTAGCTGCGGCCGGGGTCCGCCTCGCGCCGGATGGTCTCGGCCACGGCGCGGGCGAGTGCGGCATCCCGGAACTCATCGACGTACTTCATGGCCCTCCCCCTCCGTGCACGGAGTTGGCCGCACGCGGAGGCGGCCGGCGATGATCTCTATCAAATCGCCGCACGCACGGCACCACCCGATCGGGTAGGTGGGCGTGGGTGGGCAGGCCGACCTTGCTCCCACAGCGGGAGCGCGCTACAGTGCGGCCATGCGGATCATCTCACGCCGAACGCTGCGGGAGCATTGGGAAATGCCGGGCCGTGGCGACAGCGAGGCGCCGCTCACCGACTGGTACAACATCGTGCGCCGGTGCGATTGGCCGGATACGGCCGCGGTGAAAGACCAGTTCCGGTCGGCGTCCTTCGTTGGCGACCGCATCGTGTTCAACATCGCCGGCAACAAGTACCGGCTGATCGCGGGGATCGACTATCGATACCGCACCCTCTACGTGAAATGGGTCGGCACGCACGCCGAGTACGACGCGATCCCGAACGTGAGAAAGGTCTGAACCATGGAGATCCGCCCCATTCGATCCGACGAGGACCACCGGGCCGCGCTGGACGAGATCGACCACCTGTGGGGCGCCGATCCGGCCACGGCGGAGGGCGCGCGGCTCGAAATCCTGCTGACCCTGGTCGATGCCTTTGAAGAGGCCAACCACCCCCTGCCGCCCAGCGACCCGATCAGCGCCGTCGAATTCATGATGGAGCAACGCGGGATGACCCGCCGCGACCTGGAACCGATGATCGGCAGCCGCGCGCGCGTGTCGGAGGTGCTGAACCGCCAACGCCCCCTGACCCTGCCTATGATCCGCCGCCTGTCCGACGGGCTCGGCATTCCGGCCGATATCCTGATCCGCGAATACCCGCTGCATCAGGCGGCGTGACCCTCACCGCCCCCTCAGCACGCGCCATGCCGTCAACACGATGAACAGGGCGATCGAGGCGGCGTTGGCGGCGGCGCCCCATTGGCGCAGCGCGAGATCGTCGGCCAGAACGCCGGCCACGCGCAACGCCACGCCCAGGTGCAGCGCCGCCAGCGGCAGGTAGAGCAGGTTGCCGAACGGCACGGCGAGGCGCAGCACCGCCGGCAGGATGATCGGCGCGTGGCCGAACACCATGGCGAAGACGAAACCCAGGAACAGCGCGTGCAGCGCCGCGTCGTAGAACCCCTCCCCCGCCGCCGCGGCCAGCGCGCCGGACACCGCCAGCCACGCGTAGCCCGACAGCAGGCACGCCGCCACATAGCGCGGCAGGCCCGTGCCCCGCACGGTGTGG
>DASWVP010000389.1:0-2675 GCA_036401175.1 Azospirillum sp.
ACTCCTGCGCCTTGCCGTCCTTGTCGAGGAGCTGGAGCACATAGGTCAGGTTGGCGCTCATGTTGGCGATGCGCCACAGCTTGTTGCGCCCCGCCGGAACGGTCAGCTTCGGGAAGCGCTGGCCGTTCAGCGTGAACAGCCAGTAGTCGTTGGGGTTGGCGCCGTCGCAGTAGCCGCCGGCCGACATGGTGGTGGCCGGGCACTTCACCGAATTGTTGATGGTCGCCGCGGCGCCGTCGGCATTCTCCGGCCGCGTCGCCGAGGTGATGCGCATGTCGCGCACGATCATGTACTCGACGTCGGTGGCGTCGCGCAGCGCCTTGGTGGCGACCGGGTCGGGCAGGCCGCCCGGCCCTTCGACGACCAGTTGGTCCTTGGGCGCGCCGATGGAGATCAGGCCGGCCATGCCGCCCGTCACCTGCGGCGAGGTCACGCCATGGATGTGCGGGTGGTACCAGTTGAGGCCGGTCGGATAGGCGATGTTCTCCCGGCTCAGCGGATCGAAGACCGCCTTGGGGATCACCTTGGGGATGTTGATGCGGTACAGCGCGCCCTGCGGCGGCGTCTGCCCCGGCGCCAGATCGACGAAGATGTTGTCGCCCAGCCCCGCCGGCGAGCCGAGCGGCCGCGGCGCCACGATCAGCCCGTGCGTGTGCAGGTTGGTGTGATTCGTCGCGGCCGGCGGTGGCGGGTCGGATGCCGGCGGCGTCGGCATGGCGTTGTTGAGCTGGAAATAGATCGTGTTGCCGGCATCCACCTCCATCACCGGCGGGTGGTACACGCCGTTGTAGTTGGTGGTCGGGATCGAATAGCCGCCCGTCAGCCCCTTGCCCTGATTCGAGCCGCCGACGTTCGTCAGCGTCGAGCTGGTGCCGTTCAGCGTCAGCCGGATGCTGCCCGGCTCGCTCGGCAGGCGCGCGCACTCCGGCGCGCCCAGCGGAACCGACGCGTCACGCCCCGAACAGATGGGCGGCGCCACCAGCGGCCCCGTCGGCAGGTTGCGATCCGCCGCCAGCGCCGGCGCGGCCGCCAGCAGCCCGACCACGCCGACCGACCCCCACAACACTGACTTCCAGCGCTCCCCCATGAACATCCTCCATACGTCTGTATATTGCGCGGGCACCGCCCGTCGATACATCGTCATGAAGCAACATTGCTCGCGCCAGGGGAATATTGTGGCGACTTGTGACAAGTAGCGACGTCCGGCGCGCACGAAAACGCCCGGCCGCGGGGGACGCGGCCGGGCGTTGAATCCGGGCAGGGTGGTGTCAGGGCATGGCCCGTGCGGCATGATCGAGGACGAGACGCCGCACCGCGCTGTCGGGGTGGTCCCGCGCCGCCTGTTCCAGGTGGTGCGCGGCGGCGAGGATGCCGGAACGGGCAAGTCCCGGATTCATGCGCGCCGCGATCTCCTTGAACCGTTCAACCTGTTGCAGCCGTGGATCGAGGAAAGTGGTGTCGGGCATGGTGCTTCCCCTTGGTGAGGCCCGCACCACTCAACCACCATGAGGTTTCACGCATGTGTCGGCATTTTAAAACGTAATCACGAGAAATGTTTCAAAACGCCGCACCCGCTGCCCGCCCCCCTACTCCCATTCAATCGTGCCGGGCGGCTTGGACGTGATGTCGTAGGTCACCCGGTTGATGCCGCGCACCTCGTTGACGATGCGGTTGGAGACGCGGGCCAGGAACTCGTGCGGGAACGGGTACCAGTCGGCCGTCATGCCGTCGGTCGAGGTGACGGCGCGCAGCGCGCAGGCGTGGTCGTAGGTGCGCCCGTCGCCCATCACGCCCACCGTGCGCACCGGCAGCAGCACCACGAACGCCTGCCAGATGGCGTCGTACAGGCCGGCGTTGCGGATCTCCTCCAGATAGATGGTGTCCGCCTTGCGCAGGATGTCCAGCTTCTCCGGCGTGATCGCGCCGGGCACGCGGATGGCGAGGCCGGGGCCGGGGAACGGGTGGCGCCGCACGAACGGCTCCGGCAGGCCCAGCTCGCGGCCCAGCACCCGGACCTCGTCCTTGAACAGCTCGCGCAGCGGCTCGACCAGCTTCAGCTTCATGCGGTCGGGCAGGCCGCCGACGTTGTGGTGCGACTTGATGGTGACGCTGGGGCCGCCGGTGAACGACACGCTCTCGATCACGTCGGGGTACAGCGTGCCCTGGGCCAGGAACTCCGCCCCGCCCACCTTGTGCGCCTCGGCGTCGAACACCTCGATGAAGGTGGCGCCGATGATCTTGCGCTTCTGCTCGGGGTCCGACACGCCGTCCAGCTTGCCCAGGAACAACTCGGCGGCGTCGGCGTGGATGAGCGGGATGTTGTAGTGGTCGCGGAACAGCGTCACCACCTCCTCCGACTCGCCGGCGCGCATCAGGCCGGTGTCGACGAAGATGCAGGTCAGCTGGTCGCCGATCGCCTCGTGGATCAGCACGGCGGCCACCGACGAATCCACGCCGCCGGACAGGCCGCAGATCACCTTGGCCTTGCCGACCTGCGCGCGGATGCGCTCGATCGCCGCCTTCTTGAAGGCCGCCATGGTCCAGTCGCCCTTCAGCCCGGCGATCTTGTGGGTGAAGTTGCGCAGCATCAGCGCGCCGCGCGGCGAGTGGTGGACCTCCGGATGGAACTGGATGCCGTAGAAGCGGCGGCCCTCGTCGGCGATGACGGCGAAGGG
>DASWVP010000390.1:0-18762 GCA_036401175.1 Azospirillum sp.
GGCGGTGGCGGTGGACGACCGCGCCATCGTCGCGGCGGTGCGCACCGTCGCCGCGCGCTTCGGCCTGTTCGTCGAGCCGTCCAGCGCCGCCGCCTTCGCCGCCTTCGAACGGTTGAGCGATGCCGGCCTGATCGAGTCGGGCCAGCGGGTCGTCTGCCTCGCCACCGGCACCGGGCTGAAGGACCTGCGGCCGGTGCTCGCCACCGCCTCGCCGGAGGCGCTGGCGGAGGTCGCCCCGCTGGTGCGGCCCGGCGACTGGCGGAGCATCGCCCCTTCGTGATCGGGCGGGCCTGATCCAGCAGGCGGCGGCCTTTTCCTCCTTTCTCGACACTCATTTCCAGGGTTGACGGCTTTGTGCGGCATCTGCGGGGTTTTCCGGATCGAGGGCAGGGAGCCGGTCTCCCCGACGGTGGTGGAGGCGATGACCCGCACCATCCGCCACCGCGGCCCCGATGATTCGGGCGTCGCGCTGTTCGAGCGGGCGGCGCTGGGCTTCCGCCGCCTCAGCATCATCGACCTCGATACCGGCCACCAGCCGCTGGCCAACGAGGACGAGACGCTCTGGCTGGTCTGCAACGGCGAGATCTACAACCACCGCGCCCTGCGCGAGGAGCTGATCGCCAAGGGACACCGTTTCCGCACCCGCACCGACGTGGAGGTGCTGCTGCACCTTTACGAGGAGATGGGGGAGGCGATGCTGGACCGGCTGAACGGCCAGTTCGCCTTCGCCATCCTCGACCAGCGGCGCCACCGGCTGTTCCTGGCGCGCGACCCGTTCGGCGTGGCCCCGCTGTTCCACATGGTGGTCGGCGGCACCTTCCTGTTCGGGTCGGAGATCAAGGCGATTCTGGCGCATCCCGGCGTCGAGCGGCGGGTGGACCTGACCGGGCTGGAGCAGGTGCTGGCGCTGCCGGGGCTGGTCAGCCCGCGCACCATGTTCGCCGGCATCGAAAGCCTGCCGCCCGGCCATGCCATGGTGGTGGACGCGGACGGGGTGCGCAGCCGCCCCTACTGGGATCTGGTCTACCCGGCCGAGGCCGAGCCGGCGGACCCGCGCGGCGAGGAGCGGTTCCGCGAGGAGCTGGCCCATTGCCTGACCGAATCGGTGCGGCGGCGGCTGCAGGCCGACGTGCCGGTCGGCGCCTATCTCAGCGGCGGACTCGATTCGTCGCTGGTGGTCGCGCTGATGCGCGAATGCGGGGCGAGCGCGATCGAGACCTTCTCCATCGCCTTCACCGACGCGCTGCTGGACGAGCGCGAGCACCAGCGGCTGATGGCCGACCGACTCGGCTGCCGGCATCACGAGATCGAACTGGACGCCGCCGGCATCGAAAGCCGGATGCGCGCGGTCATCCGCCATTGCGAATGCCCGATCAAG
The DNA here is from genome assembly GCA_036401175.1 of Azospirillum sp. Taxonomy (GTDB): domain Bacteria; phylum Pseudomonadota; class Alphaproteobacteria; order Azospirillales; family Azospirillaceae; genus Azospirillum. The sequence continues at coordinate 1,379 of DASWVP010000390.1, forward strand.
GAATCCTACAACACCGCCTCGCTGGCCCTGTCCGCCGCCGCGCGGGCGGCCGGCGTGCCGGTGGTGCTGAGCGGGGAGGGGGCGGACGAGCTGTTCGCCGGCTACATCGGCTATCGCTACGACGCCTTCCGCCGCGCCCGCGGCGCGTCGGCGCCGCCCGACCCGCGCGAAGCGGCGCTGCGGCGGCGGCTGTGGGGGGACGAGTCGGTCTTCTACGAAAAGCAACTGGTCGAGCACGAGGGGCTGCGCCGCGCGCTCTACGCCCCCGACGTGGCCGCCGGCTTTCCCGATTTCGAGTTCACGCGGTTCGGCGTGGTCGATCCGGCCATGCTGAAGGGCCGGCACCCGCTGCACCAGCGCGCCTACCTCGACCTCAAGCTCCGCTTGGGCGACCATCTGGTGGGCGACCATGGCGACCGCATGCTGCTGGGCAATTCGGTGGAGGGGCGCTTTCCCTTCCTGGACGTCGAAGTGGCGGCGCTGGCCGCCCGCATGCCACCGGACCTGAAGCTGAACGGCTTCACCGAGAAATACATCCTGAAGGAGGCCGCCCGCCCGCTGCTGCCGGCCAGCATCGTGGAGCGGGAGAAGCACGCCTTCAACGCGCCGGGCAGCCCGCAGCTCCTGCGCGCCGGGATCGACTGGGTGGAGGAGCTGCTGTCGCCCGCCACCATCCGCCGCCACGGCTATTTCGACGTCCCGGCGGTGGAGACGCTCAAGGCCCGCTACCGCGCGCCCGACTTCACGCTCGCCGGATCGAACGAGGAGGATCTGCTGATGATCGTTCTGACCTTCGGCCTCTTCGTCGAGGAATTCGACATGCCCCGGCTGGGCGCGTGAGGGGGTAGGGACGGCCATGGAACCCCAGACCCAACCCCTTCCCCCGCGCCGGGGCCCGACCCTGGTGGTGGCGGTCAGCGGCCCGTCCGGCGCCGGCAAGAGCAGCGTGATCGAGGCGGCGGCGGCCCGGCTGGGCGACACCGCCCGACTGCACTTCGACCACTACATCACGCTGGGCAACGACATCGGCGAGATCACCGCGTGGCTGGAGGCCGGCGGCGATCCCGACCACATCGCGACGCCGCGACTCGCCAGCGACCTGCAAAGCCTGATCGACGGCGGCTGGATCGAACGGCCGCACGACCGGGCCCGAATCGGACCCGCCGACTTCGTGATCCTGGAGGAACCGTTCGGCCGCTCCCGCGCCGAGGTGGCGGCGCTGATCGACTTCGCCGTCCACATCGACGTGCCGGCCGACGTGGCGCTGGCACGCCGCACCCTGCGGCTGATCGGCGAGCGGCCGGCGCTGGGCGACGCCGCCGTGCTGGACGAGGTGGCGGGGCAGCTCCGCGCCTTCCTCGCCGTGGGGCGGGACGCCTATCTGGCCGCCGACCGGGCGGCGCGGGCGGCGGCCGACCTCGTGCTCGACGGGATGCGGCCGGTCGATGCGCTGGCCGACGAATTGCTGGCCGCCGTCGCCGACGTCCGCCGGCCGACATGAACAACCAGAACAGGGGGCATCCAGGGGTATGACGAACAAGACATTCAAACGGGTCGGCGTGGTCGGCGCGGGCGTCATCGGGTCCGGCGTCGGCCATCTCTTCGCGCAGGCCGGGCACGAAGTCGTGCTGGTGGACAAGCGGCCGGAGCAGCTCGACACCGCGCGCGGCTGGATCGCCCGGAACGCCCGGCTCTTCGCCTTCCTGCAAAAGGACCTGCCGCCGCCGGGCGAGGTGGTGCCGCGCATCGACTTCACCACCGACCTGGACAGGCTGGCCGGCGCCGATTTCGTCGTCGAGAACATCACCGAGAACTGGGAGATGAAGCGCGACGTTCACCAAGCGCTCGACCGCGTCCTGTCGCCCGGAACGCCGCTCGCCGCCAACACCTCGGCCATCCCGATCACCCGCATCGCCGGCGTCGGCCGCTTTCCCGAGCGCGTCGTCGGCATGCATTTCATGAACCCGGTCCCGGTCATGCCGATGGTCGAGATCATCCGCGCCGTCCACAGCACCGACGGCGTGATGCAGGCCGCCCGCACCCTGATCGAGGAAGCCGGCAAACAGTCGATCACCGTCAACGATTCGCCCGGCTTCGTCACCAACCGCGTGATGATGCTGATGGTGAACGAGGCGATGTTCCTGGTGCACGAGGGCGTCTCCACCCCCGCCGACGTCGACCGGCTGTTCAAGACCTGCTTCGGGCACAAGATGGGGCCGCTGGAAACGGCGGACCTGATCGGGCTGGACACCGTCCTGCTGTCGCTCGACACGCTGTACCTGGAATTCAACGATAGCAAGTACCGGCCCTGCCCACTCCTCAAGCGGAAGGTCTACGCCGGCCTGCTCGGCCGCAAGAGCGGCGAGGGGTTCCACCGCTACACGGAAGACTGACGGCCCTCCCTTTTTTCGGAAAACATTATCAAGGCAAGGAAACCATGGCGAACAGCGATGTGATCAAGACGATCGGCGATTTCGTGGCCCGCGCGTTCGAACGCGACTCGGTGCCGGCGGAGGAGGACATCTTCGCGTCGGGCTTCACCAACTCCCTCTTCGCGATGCAGCTCGTGGACTTCGTGGAGCGCGCGTTCGGCATCGAACTCGATACCGACGATCTCGACATGGACAATTTCCGCAGCGTGGCGCGGCTCGCCGCCCTGGTGGAACGCAAGTCGGCGCGCGCGGCATAACCACCGGGCTTTGGGGGAACAGGACCATGGAGTTGCTGGAAGACTTCCACGCCGTGCGGGAAGAGTTGCGCGCCTTCGCCGAACGGGACATCGCCCCGCACGCGCAGCGCATCGACCGCGAGGAGCGCATCCCCGACGAGGTGATCGCCGCGCTGCGCGAGGCCCGCGTCTTCGCCAGCGGCTTTCCCGAGGCGTACGGCGGCACGACCGGCGCCGACCCGGTGGCCGACGCCATCCGCCACGGCCTGATGCACGAGGCGCTGGGGAACGCCAGCGCGTCCGCCCAGGGGTTGGTCAACGTCCACCATATGGGCGGCAGCCCCATCGCCCGCTGGGGCACGCGCGAGCAGAAGGAGCGCTGGCTTCCCCGCCTGACCTCCGGCGAGCTGATGGCGGCCATCGCCATCACCGAGCCCAACGTCGGCAGCCAGGCCGGCGCCGTGGAGGCGCGGGCGGTGCGCGACGGGTCGGACTATGTGCTCACCGGCACCAAGTGCTGGATCACCTGCGGCCAGTCGGCCGACCTGTTCGTGCTGATCACCGGATCGGACGAGGGGCCGACCGCCTTCATCCTGCCGCGCCAGACGCCCGGCCTGACCATCGAGCCGATTCGCGGCCTGCTGGGCTGCCGCGGCTACATGCTGGCCAAGCTGCACCTCGACGGCTGCCGGGTGCCGGGCGACCAGTTGCTCGGCAAGCCCGGCTTCGGCGTCAGCCACGTCGCGGCGGCCGGGCTGGACGCCGGGCGCTACAACCTCGCCTGGGGGTGCGTCGGGCTGGCGCAGGCGTGCCTGGACGCCTCGGTCGCCTACGCCCGCAAGCGGCGGCAGTTCAACGCGCCGATTTCCGACTTCCAGCTTGTCCAGCGGATGATCACCGGCATGGCGACCGACATCCACGCCACCCGGCTGATGTGCTGGCACGCCGGACTCATGCGCGCCAAACGCGCCCCTTCGGCGGTGAAGGAGGGGGCGATGGTGAAGTACTACGCCTCCAGGATGGTCAACCGCGTCGCCGACGATGCGCTGCAGATCCACGGCGCCAACGGCTGCGGCCCCGACTATCCGCTGGAACGCCACTACCGCGACGCCCGCATCATGGAGATCATCGAGGGAACCTCGCAGATCCTCGAAGGCGTCATCGCCCGCTACGTCTATCAGGAGGCGGCGCAATGAGCGGCGGCGCGGTCAGCCGCGACTTCGACCTGGGCAAGCTGGGCGAGGCCGGGGTGCGCGCCATCCTGGACGGGCTGCGCACGGTGGGGGAGGAGGTGCGCGACGCCGGCTACGACGCCGCCACCGGCACCCTGACCGTGCAACTGACCGGCGAGCACGCGGCGGCCGAGGTGGAGCGCTTCGTCGCCGCCATGCGCCGCAGCCTGCGCTTCGTCAACCGCAAGGTCCTGAAGGAGAACCGGGCGGAAGCGCTGGTCGCCGGCCCGATCGACGAGCAGCTCCGCGCCTGCGGCGATTTGCAGTTCCTGGGCGAAGGGCTGACCGGGCTGCGCGGCCGCGTGCTGTCCCTCTTCCGCTTCTTCGAGCGGGAGGTGAAGGCCATCGCCGACGCATTCGGAGCGGAGGACAACCACTATCCGGTGATGATCCCCAACGCGCTGCTGGCGGAAATGGGCTATTTCGGCCACTTCCCGCAGCACGTCACCTTCTGCTGCCACCTGCCCGACAGCCTGCCGGTGCTGGAGGCCGTCGCCGCGGAATCGAAGCAGCCCAAGCTGCACGGTCTGCCGCGCCTGGAAGGCCGGCTCGACCCGCCACAGCACGTGCTGACGCCCGGCGTGTGCCTGCCCTGCTACGTCCAGCAGCGCGACCTTGTGCTGGGGCTGGACGAGGTGCGCACGCTGACCATGCAGAACCACGTCTTCCGCTACGAGGCCAACAACTTCCGCCCGCTGGCCCGCGGCTGGGACTTCACGGTGCGCGACATCGTGTTCTTCGGCGCCCGCGAGGACGTGGAGGCGCGGCGCGTGGCGGTGATGGAGCGCGCCTTCGCGTTCTGCCGGGAACTGGACCTGGAGGTGACGCTGGAACTGGCGAACGATCCCTTCTTCCTCGACGCCAGCCGCGACAAGGCGGTCTACCAGCGCATGGGCGAGGTGAAGTACGAACTGCTGTTCCACCTGCCGCAGCGGCCGGAGCCGCTGGCCGCCTCCTCCTTCAACCTGCACCGGGACTATTACACGGCGATCTTCAACACCCGGCTGGCGAACGGCGAACTGGCGGAGAGCGCCTGCATGGGCTTCGGTCTGGAACGCTGGCTCTACGGCTTCCTCGCCCAGAAGGGGCTGGACCCGGTGCACTGGCCGAAGCGGGTGACCGACGCGCTGGAAGCGCCGTAGGTCGGCGTCGGGCGCTGCGCCGAAAGCGACCCGCCGTGGATGAAACGGCGTAAAGCCCTTCTCCCCTTGAGGGAGAAGGGTTGGGATGAGGGGGCGTTACACCCGGCAGCGTGGAAAAAAGACTCTTCTTCCCGCCGTCCAGCGGTAACCACCCTCTCCCCAACCCCTCCCCCGTCAAGGGGGAGGGGCTAGTTTGGCCCCCTACTTCCAGTTTCTTTTTAGGCGCTTTCCTTCGGCTTACCGCGCCACCGTGCCGGCGCACTCCTTCTCGGTGGAGCCGGGAGCGCAGAACGCGTTGCTCAGGTCGGTGGCCTTCGCGTCGCGGTCGGTCAGCGGCGGCAGCCCGAAGCGGTGCTCCAGCGTCGCCAGGATCGACGTCGTGTCATACAGGGTGTGATCGACGAAGCCCTTCTTGGCGTGGTTGGAGATGACCAGCGCCGGAACGCGCGGGCCGGGCCCCCAGATGTCGCCCTTGGGCGGCGCCACATGGTCCCAATAGCCGCCGAACTCGTCATAGGCGAGGATGATCGCCATGTTCTTCCACATCGGCGAGGCCATCAGCGCGTCGATGACCTCCTTGACGTGGCGGTCGGCGGCCGTGATGTCCGAATAGCCCGAATGCTGGTCGTTCCAGCCCAGCGGCTTGTAGAAGACCACCTGTTCCAGCGCGTTGTCGCGGATGGCGGCCAGGAAGTCCCGGCCGTCCTTCATGTGGCGCTTCCGCCCGTCCGTTCCCTTGTCGTAGTTCTTGAAGTAGGCGAGCGGGTTGTGGTGGAACTGGTACAGGGAAAACCGCAGGCCGTAGATCGTGTCGACGATGCGGCTGCGGGTGTCGCGCAGGATCGCGTACTCCTCCTCCAGAAGCTGGCGCAGGCTGCCCGGCTCGGTCTCCTTGATGCGGGCGTCGGTGGCCTTCAAGGACGTTTCCACCTGCGTCAGCGCGGCGGCCAGCGAGCTGTAGACGTTCAGCTCCTGCGCGGTGAGGCCGTTCTGGGCGGCGTCCCAGCCGCCGGCGTACCACGCCCAGGAAATGCCGCCGTCCGACAGGCGGTCACCGATGGTCGGGTGGGTCTGCGGCGGCACGCGGCCGGGCAGGACCGGGGAGATCGGCTCCTGCGCAGAGCCGACGGTGTTGATGGCGTACTGGCCGGTGACGTCGACCTGCTTGTCCTGGGTGGTGCTGGGCGACACCAGCTCCTTCGGCGCGTTGGGGTAATCCGGCGTGCGCGCCGCCACCAGCCATTGGTGGTTGAGAAACGAACTGCCGAAGGCCGCCTGGAAGAAATTGTCGGCCAGCGTGTATTGCTTGGCATAGTTCCACAGGTTGGCGTTGGCCTTTTCCAGGTCGTAATGCCCCATCGTCAGCGCGCCGACGGTGGTGTAGCGGACGAAGTTGCGCATCGACCCGCCGTCGATCTGCATCTGGCTGTTGTAGAAGTTATGGACGGGGTCGCTGGTCACTTGGCCCGGCGGGGCGTATTGGCCGATGTCGAAGGGCGCGTTGGGGAGGTTCGTGGGGAACCGCTTGTCGGGCGCGCCGGTCCAGTCGCTGGCGACGTTGTGCTTCGGCGGCAATCCGGGCGTCGTCACGACGGTCGGCAGCGTCTGGTAGGGCTTGCCGTTCTCGTCGAGCTGGACCGCGGTGTCACCGGCGTTGGCGCGGCCGTTGGCACCCGGGAAATTGCCAAACAGATGGTCGAAGCTGCGGTTTTCCAGGTAGATGATGACGAAACGGTCGATCTGCTGCAGCGGGGACGCGGGCGCCTCCGCCGCGTGGGCCAGAGGGGCGGACAGCAAGGCGGCGGAAAGGCCCAGGATCGACAATCGCAGCGGGCGGCTCATGGTCGCGGACTCCGTGCAGGGGGATTTCGGCGCGCTCTCCGGCGCCGCAGATCGACCCTGTACCTAGGCATTCTTGAATATTCCAATAAAAATGCCCGGAGATTGCCTTAGATATATTGCCGCATGCAGGTTGCATCGCCGGTTCAGCCGGCCGGGCGCAGGCGCTGGTAAAGGGCGTCGACGTCCGTGCGCCGGCACAGCTGCGTGCCCGGCGTCATCGCCGTCGCCGTCCCGGCGGCGACCGCCAGCGCCAGCGCGTCGTCCGGGGACCGGCCCTGGATGAGCGCCAGCGTCATCGCGCCCACGAAGCTGTCGCCGGCCCCCACCGCGCTCTTCACCGCCACCTCGGGCGCGCGCAGGCGGGCGACGCCGGACGCGGTGGCCAGCAGCGCGCCCTCGGCCCCCAGGGAGACGGCCAGGATCTCCGCGCCGCCCGACGCCACCAGTTCGCGGGCGGCGGCTTCGAGGGACTGGGGGTCGCGCAGGGAGCGGCCGACGGCCTGTTCCAGCTCGCCGACGCTGGGCTTGGCGAGGTGGACGCCATGGCCCAGCACCGCCCGCAGCGGCTCGCCGGACGTATCGACGACGAACCGGGCGCCCTTTGCGGCGGCGACGCGCGCGACCATCGCGTAGAAGTCCGTCGGCACGCCGCGCGGCAGGCTGCCGCTGGCGACGAGGCAGTCGAAGTCGAGAAGGTCCAGATCGTCCAGGCAGCACCGCCACTCGGCCTCGGTGACCGCGGCCCCCTCCGCCGTGAACCGGAACTCCTCCCGGCTCGACCGCTCGAAAACCACCTGGTTGATCCGGGTGGCGCCCGCGATGGGGATGCGCCAGTGGCGCACCCCCGCGGCGCGCACCAGATCGTCCAGCACGGCGCCGGTCGGCCCGCCGGACAGGTAGACCGCCAGCGACCGGCCGCCGAGTTCGTTGATCACCCGCGCCACGTTGATGCCGCCGCCGCCGGGGTCGAAGCGCTCGCCCGTGGTGCGGATCTTGCGCACGGAGCGGACGGCTTCGGCCTGGCAGGACACGTCGATGGCGGGGTTCGGTGTCAGGGTCACGATGGGCTTCATGGTGGGGACATCCTTCGGCTGCGCCGGGCTGGCTCTGTTTATAGTTAACGCCTGATTAACCAATATCGGCGCATCTTTGCGGCCGGATGTGCCTGTGCCCAACCTGCGAGAGATCCTCACCGTGACGCTGCGCCGCGCTGCCCTTGCCGCCCTGTGTGCCCTCGCCCTCGTCCCCGCCGCCATCACCAGCCGCACCGCCGCCGCCGAAGACCGGCTTGCCGAAGGCGCGCACGCGTCCCCGGCGCAGGCGGGCGAGGCGGAAGCGGTCGAACGCTTCGTGCACGCGCTCCGGGAAATCCGGAGCCGCTACATCGAGCCGGTGTCGGACCGCGAACTTGCCGACATCGCCATCCGGGCGATGGCCGGGCGCGACCGCTGGTCGACGTACGTCGGGCCGGGCGAGTACCGGGCCATGCGGGCGGAGAACGACGGCGCCTTCGCCGGCCTGGGCATCCGTTACGAACCGCACGACGGTCGCGTCCGCATCACCGAGGCGCTTCCCGGTTCCCCGGCCGAACGGTCCGGGCTGCGGGCGGGCGACGTCATCCTGGCCGTCGACCGCCGGGCCGTCGATGCCCAGGAGCTGGGCACCGTCCGGCAGCTGCTGAGCGGCCCGCAGGGAACCGCCGTGTCGCTGACCGTCCGGCGCGACGGGCAGGCGGCGCCATTCGACGTGTCGGTGACCCGCGAGGAGATCCAGGTGCCGTCGGTCAAGCACGCGGCGGTCGGGACGGTCGGCTACATCCAGATCCTGAAGTTCGACCGGCGGACCTACACGGGCGTCACCGTCGCCATCCGCGCCCTGCGCGAGCGCATCGGGCCGGAGCTGCGCGGCTTCGTCCTCGACCTGCGCAACAACCCCGGCGGGCTGGTGAACGCCAGCGTCAAGGTGGCCGACGCGTTCCTCGAACAGGGGACGATCCTGTCGGCCAAGGGGCGCAATCCCGAGGCGAACAGGGTCTACACCGCCCGCGCCGGCGACGAGACCGGCGGCCTGCCGCTGGTGGTGCTGGTGAACGAGAAGTCGGCGTCGGCGTCGGAGATCCTGACCGGCGCCCTCAAGGACCACCGCCGCGCCGTGGTCGTCGGCGCCAAGACCTTCGGCAAGGGCATCATCCAGAGCATCATCCCCTTCGACGGCGGCAGCGCGCTGAAGCTGACGACGGCGCGCTACTTCACGCCGGCCGGGCATTCCATCCACGAGGTGGGCATCATGCCGGACGAGGTGGTCGCCGCCGACCCCGCCAGCCCGGCCCCGTTCCCCCCGCAGGCCGCCGAGGACCAGCAGCTCGCCCGCGCCTTGTCGATGCTGGCCGGCGGACAGGCGCCGCAGCCGCAGCGGGTCAGCCGGAACACGCCCTGACGCGCCGTCCGCTACCCCGCGTTCCGGCGAGCCCGGCGGCGACCGCCGCGCGGGTGGCCCAGGGGACGCGCCGGGACGCGCCCCCGCCCCCTTGTTGACAAGCTGCGGTTTCGGGAGTAGATGAGAGTAATTCTCATTTGCATATCCGATCGGGGGCGCCATGCCGACCGTTCGAGAAGGGAGCGGCGCGGTGATGCTGGAACCAAAGGTCAACCCCGGCCCAGCGCCGGGCGAGCCGGCGGGGGGCGAGTCCGGGGTGGTCGAAGCCGCCCACCTCCTGCGCGGCGCGAACGAGGTCATCATCCGCCACGCCGGCCAGAACTACCGCCTGCGCGTCACCCGCGCCAACAAGCTGCTCCTCATCAAGTGATCCTCCCCCGCACCTGATCCACCGATCCGTTACGCCAGCCAGCCAGCGACACCGCGCGAGCCAGCCAGGGCATCTCTTCCACCGCCTCAGCCATGGACTCGCCGCATGCGCGCTTTCCGCGACACCCTTCGCCTGTCTCCCCTGCCGTTCGTCCTGCTTCTGGCCGCTCCCGCCCTGGCGCAGGACGCCGGGCTCAGGCTCGACCCGATCTCGGTCACCGCCACCCGTTCCGAAAAATCCCTCCACGAGACGCCGCAATCCGTCACCGTCATCGAGGGCGAGGAGCTGGACCGCCGCAACCAGGGAAGCCTGCGCGACCTCACCCGCTATGAGCCGGGCGTGGACATCGGCAACCAGCCGGCCCGCGCCGGTTCCACCAACTTCAGCATCCGCGGCATCGGCGAGAACCGCGTGCGGCTGCAGATCGACGGCGTGCGCGTGCCGGAATTCCCCGGCTCCAACACCGGCCCCGGCACCTACACCCGCGACTTCGTCGACGTGGAAACGCTGAAGCGGCTGGAGATCGTGCGCGGCCCGGCGTCGGCGCTGTACGGCAGCGACGCCATCGGCGGCGTGGTCGCCTTCGTCACCAAGGACCCGGAAGACTACCTGAACCGCGTCGGCAAGGATTGGGCGGCGGTGGTCAAGGGGGCCTATGATTCGACCGACAAGAGCCTCGCCAAGACGCTGGTCGCCGCCGGGCGCGCGGCGTGGGTGGAGGGCATGGTCGCCTACACTCGGCGCGACGGCGGCGAGGTGACGCCCAACGGCCGCATCGCGCCGAACCCGGTCGATTACGGCTCGAACAACATCCTCGCCAAGATCGTGATGCGGCCGACCAGCGTCGACAGGATCCGCGTCACCGCCGAATCCCTGACCCGCCGCGTCGACACCGACCTGATCAGCGAGCGCACGGCCACCGTGCTGAACAGCGTGGGCAGGGACGACACCCAGCGCGTGCGGTTCAGCGTCGATCACGTGCACAGCGCGCCCATCGGCTTCGTCGACCGGCTGGAATGGCGCCTCTACGCCACCCGCGTGACCCGCGACGAAGACACCGAACAGCTCCGCGCGTCGGGCGCCAACCGCCTACGCCGCATCACCAACCTGGATTTCGAGCAGCAGATCGTCGGCGGCGACGTGCAGTTGACCAGCAACGCCACGCTGTTCGGCCTGAAGAACAGCTTCACCTACGGCGCCAGCCTCGACCGCTCCAAGACCACGCGCCCGCGCGACCGGTACGAGACGAACCTCGCCACCGGCGCCACCACCCGGTCCTTCTCGGGCGGCCCCGGCGTGCCGGCGGAGGTGTTCCCCAACAAGAACTACCCGGACTCCACCACCGTGCAGGCCGGCGCCTATGTCCAGGACGAGGTGTCGCTGGGCAGCCTGACGCTGACCCCGGCGGTGCGGCTCGACTACTACAAGATGACGCCGCACCCCGACGCCGACTTCCGCAACAGCAACTACCGCAGCTCGCCGGTCACCGAGGTGTCGGACGTCGCGGTGTCGCCGAAGCTGGGCATCACCTATGCCCTGAACGAACAGCTTCTGGTCTACGGACTGTACGCGCGCGGCTTCCGCAGCCCGCCGTTCGACAGCGCCAACAACGGCTACACCAACGGCCCGCAGCGCTATGAAATGCTGCCCAACCCCGAACTGAAGGCGGAAACCAGCGACGGCTTCGAGGCCGGCTTGCGCGGCCGCTTCACCGGCGGCAGCGGCTTCGGCGTCAGCGCCTTCTACAACCTGTACGACGATTTCATCGACAGCCAGATCATCGGCCGGCGCGACGGCATCACCCAGTACCAGAACCGCAACCTGCCGCGCGTCGAGATCTGGGGCGTGGAGGCGCGCGGCGAATGGCGCATGGCGCCGGAATGGGCGCTGTTCGGTTCCGCCGCCTACGCCCGCGGCACGGACAAGGAATCCGGGCTGCCGGTGGACAGCGTCGCCCCGCTCACCGGCGTGCTGGGCGTGCGCTACGACCGGGCGGACGGCTGGGGGGCGGAGGTCATCGGCCGCGCCGCGGCCCGGCATGAACGGGTCAGCGCCGCCAATTACTTCCAGGCGCCGGGCTATGTGGTGGCGGACGCCACCGTGTCCTACGAATGGGACCCGCACGTGTCGGTCAACGCCGGCGTCTTCAACGTCTTCGACCGCAAGTATTTCGGCTTCCGCGACGTCAACGGGCTGGCCGCCAACCGGGCGGACATCGACCGGTACGCGCGGCCGGGCCGCACCTTCGCGGTCAACGCCACGGTCCGGTGGTGATCCGATGAACCGGCTGGTCCTGCTGCTGATCTCCGCCCTGCTGGCGTTCGCCGCGCCGGCGTGGGGCAAGAGCGTCCTGTTCCTGTCGGCCCCGCCGACGCAACCCGGCAAGTTCCAGCGCATCGAACCGCTGGCGCGCGCGCAGGGCATCGAGATGGAGTATCTGTTCGTCGACAGGATGGCGGCGGACACCAAGGCGGCGGACCTGTCGCGCCACGACCTGATCGTCATCGACGCGCCCTACGGCTCGGCGCTCGCCCAGATGCGGGCGAAGCTGGCGCCGATGCTGCCGGGCATCACGGCGCCCTGGCTGTGGATACAGGCCAAGGGCACCGAGCGGAGCGGCGTGCCGGAGGAGACGGCGACCCTCCTGCACGCCTACTACACCAACGGCGGGCGGGCGAACTTCGCCGGATTCCTGTGCCAGATCGCCCGCCGGCAGTTCGCGGCACCCGGCCCCGACTGCGCCGCGCCGCAGGAATTCCCGGAGGCCGGCATCTACCACCCCGACCACCCCGGCCGGGTCTTCGCCGAGTTGAAGGACTATCTGGCGTGGCGCGCGCCCGATCCGGCCGCCCGGCCGCCAATCATCGGCATCCTGTTCCATCAGGCGCACCTGGGCGCCGAGCTGACCGGCTTCCTCGACGAGACGGTGCGCCGCATCGAGGCGACGGGCGCGCTGGCGCTGGCGATCTACGCGCCGGCCATGACCAACGGCGACATCACCCGCCTCGCCTCGGTCGACGGCGCGCCGATCCTGGATGTGCTGATCAACACGCAGATCGTCCTCAACCCGGAAGGCCGCAAGGCCGAATTCGAGCGGCTGGGCGTCCCCGTCATCCAGGCCATGCCCTATCGCAAGGGCGAGCAGGCGGACTGGGAACAGGACACCATCGGCGTGACGCCGATGGACGTGCCGTTCTACCTTGCACAGCCGGAATACGCGGGCATCGTCGATCCGCTGGTCGCCGCCTTCACCCGCAAGTCCGACGGCGACGTCGTGGCGATCGACCGCCAGCTTCAGGCCGTGGTGGACAAGGCGGCGGCGCTGGTCCGGCTGCGGCGCCTGCCGGTGGCGGAGAAGAAGGCGGCCATCTTCTTCTGGAACTACCCGCCGGGCGAAAAGAACCTCGGCGCCTCCTTCCTCAACCTGCCGCGCAGCCTGGAAAGCACGCTGGCCGCCATGAAGGCGCACGGCTACACGGTCGAGCCGCGCGGCGAGGACGCCCTGGTGGAGGAGCTGACGGCGCTGCTGTCGCCCTACCACCGCGACGGCCAGTTGGCGCGCCTGCTGGACATGGGGCTGGCCGAGGCGTTTCCCGTCGGCCGCTACCGCGCGTGGTTCGACGCCCTGCCCGAAGCGGTGCGGGGCCCCATCACCGCCCGTTTCGGCGATCCCGCGAAGTCCGCCATGGCGACGGAGGTGAACGGGGAGAGCGTTTTCGTCGTGCCGCGCCTGAATCTCGGCAACGTCACCATCCTGCCGCAGCCGCCGCGCGGCGAGAAGATGGGCGACCGCGAGAAGGCGATGTACCACGACACCAAGGTGCCGCCTTCGCACTTCTACCTCGCCGCCTACCTGTGGGCGCGCGAGCAGTTCGGCGCGCACGCGCTGGTCCATTACGGCACCCACGGCACCGAGGAATGGCAGCCGGGCAAGGAGCGCGGGCTGTCGGTCACCGACTTCCCCTATCTCGTGCTGGGCGACACGCCGGTCGTCTACCCCTACATCGTCGACAACATCGGCGAGGCGCTGCAGACCAAGCGGCGCGGGCGCGCGGTGACCATCTCCCACGCCACGCCGGCCTTCGCCCCGGCGGGGCTGCACGGCGACATCAACCGCCTGCACGACCTGCTGCACAGCTGGCTGAACATGGAGGAGGGGGAGGTCCGGGCGACCACCGCGCGCGACATGCTGACGCTGGTGCGCACGCTGAACCTGGACAAGGACATGGGCTGGGACGCGGCGGCGGTGGAGCGCGACTTCCGCGGTTTCACCGATGCGCTGCACACCCACCTGCACGAGCTGGCGCTGCACCAGCAGCCGCTGGGCCTCGCCACCTTCGGCCGGCCGCACGACGCCGACCTGCGGCTGTTCACCGTGATGCAGATGCTGGGCCGGCCGCTGCTGGCCGCGCTGATGCCGGCCCAGATTCAGGATGACCCGGAGGAAATGGTCGTCACCGATTACACCAAGCTGAAGGACACGGCGGCCTGGGCGTTGCTCGACCGGCACATCCGCAAGAGGGAGCCGTACGCGGGCGACGCGGTGCTGGCGGACCTGCTGGGCAAGGGGCGGGGGTACTGGGACGCCCTGTCCGGCAACGCCGAGAACGACGCGCTGCTGGCCGCGCTCGACGGGCGGCACGTCGCCACCTCCTACGGCGGCGACCCCATCAAGAACCCGGACAGCCTGCCCACGGGCCGCAACCTCTATGGCTTCGATCCCTCCCGCGTGCCGACCAGACAGGCGTGGGAGGCCGGGCGCGACGCGGCGGAGAAGCTGATCGCCCAGCACAAGCAGACGCACGGCCGTTACCCGGAGAAGCTGGCCTTCACCCTGTGGTCGGTGGAGACGATGCGCCACTTCGGCATGCTGGAGGCGCAGGCGCTGGCGGTCATGGGCTTCCGCCCGGTGTGGGACGCCGGCGGGCGGGTGACCGGGGTGGAGGCGATCCCGGCGGCGGAGCTCGGCCGCCCGCGCGTGGACGCCGTGATCTCCGCCACCGGTCTCTACCGCGACCATTTCCCCAACGTGATGAAGGCGCTGGCCGAGGCCGCCAGACAGGCCGGCGAGCTGGACGAACCCGGCAACGCCGTGGCCGCCAACACCCGCACCATCGAGGCGACGCTGATCGGCCAGGGCGTGCCGGCGGACGAGGCGGCGCGGTTCGCGCGGACCCGCGTCTTCTCGTCGGAATCCGGCGCCTACGGCACCGGCCTGGACAACGCCACGCTGGCGACGGACACCTGGGGCGCCGGGACCGGCGGCAATGAGGACCGCAAGGAGGGCGACCGCAAGCTCGCCACCCTGTACCTCGACCGCATGCAGTTCGCCTACGGGCCGGACGAGACGAAATGGGGCGAGAAGCCGCCGGTCAACGCCTATGCCGAGCACCTGAAGGGCATCGACGGGGCGCTGCTGTCGCGCAGCTCGAACCTCTACGGCATGCTCACCACCGACGACCCGTTCCAATACCTGGGCGGCATCGGGCTGGCGGTGCGCCATCTGACCGGCAAATCGCCGGAACTCTACATCGCCAACCTGCGCGACAGCGGCAACGCGCGGACGGAGACGGCCGCCGGCTTCCTGTCGAAGGAGCTGAAGGGCCGCTACTTCCACCCCGGCTGGATCGCGGAGATGCAGAAGCAGGGCTACAGCGGCACGCTGGAGGTCCTGGGCACCGTCAACAACTTCTGGGGCTGGCAGGCCACGTCGCCCGAGGTGGTGCGCGACGACCAGTGGGCCGAGTTCAAGGCCGTCTACGTCGACGACAAATACGACATGGGCATGAAGGAGTGGTTCGAGAAACACAACCCGCACGCCCAGGCCCAGATCATCGAACGCATGCTGGAAGCCGTGCGCAAGGAGTACTGGCAGGCCGACGCGCGGACGGTGGCCGATCTGGCGCAGCGCTGGCAGGAGCTGTCCCAGCGCTACGACGTCGTCAGCGAGAACGAGAAGTTCCGCGAGTTCGTACAGCAGGCGGCGGGCTTCGGCCTGAACGCCGGGGCGCCGCCGCGGGAGAACCCGCAAGCCCAGCCCGCCGAGCCCCCCGCCCAATCCGTACAGGGCCAGCGGCTTGAGAAGCAGGACGCGCCGGAGGCCGTCCCGGCGCCGGCCCCGTGGCCGACGGCGTTCGCCTTCGCCCTCATGGCCGCCGCCTTTGCCGGCGGGATGCTGCGCCAGTCGCGCCGGCATCCGCCGGCCCTTTCCCTCCACACCCCCGTTTCACGAGGATTTTGACCCGTGCAGTCATCCATCGAGACGTTGCTTTATCAAGCCAGCCAGATCTTCATGCTGCCGGTGCTGCTGGCGGTGACCGGGCTGTTCCTCTACTCCTTCTACGCGCTGGGGGCGTTCCTGTGGCAGGCGCGGCAGCGGCGCGGCGGCGACGCCGCCGGTTTCGACCTGCGCGCTGCCTGGAAGGACGACCGCCGCCTGACCCCGACCGAGCTGGAAACGCTGGCCTTCAAGCGGCTGGAGGTGCTGCGCATCGCCACGCGCGTGGCGCCGATGCTGGGCCTCGTCGCCACCATGATCCCCATGGGGCCGGCGCTGACGGCGCTGGCCGATGGGCAGCTTTCCGACGTCAGCGCCAACCTGACGGTGGCGTTCTCGGCGGTCATCCTGGCGCTGATCGCGGCGTCGCTGACCTACCTCGTCGTCAACGTGCGCCGCCGCTGGTACGCCGAGGAACTGCTGGAGATCGAGCGCTGCCGCAGCGGCCGGAGCCGTGCCGACGCGGGCGGCGTTCCCGACGCCGTGCACGGTCTGGCACAGGAGAGCGCGGAATGAGCCTGAAGCTGCTGGAGGAGGCGGAGGCCGACGACCCGATCCTGTCGGTCGTCAACCTCATCGACGTGTTCCTGGTGATCATCGCGGCGCTGCTGCTGGCGGCGGCCAACAACCCGATGAATCCGTTCAGCCACGATCAGGTGACGGTGATCAGGAACCCCGGCCAGCCGGACATGGAGATCGTCGTCAAGGACGGCCAGAAGCTGGACCGCTACAAATCCAACGGCAGCGTCGGCCAGGGCGAGGGCACCAAGGCCGGCGTCGCCTACCGCCTGAAGGACGGGTCCATGCTGTACGTGCCCGAATAGGGGGCGTTACCTCAGCCTCGGGCAATCGGGTGAAGAGGTTGGCTGATGCAAAAGCCCCTCTCCCCTTGCGGGAGAGGGGTTGGGGAGAGGGGGATTACCGGCGGCAGCCGGGACGCGAGCCTTTTCCGCCCTGCCGGGCGTAACCACCCTCTCCCCAACCCCTCTCCCGTCAAGGGAGAGGGGCGTTCACCCGATTGCCCTGACCCCGCCCTTGCAAATCCCGACGATTTGCCATGGATTGTCGATCGACGACGAACGGGGGGCCGGGGGCGATGGCAACGGTGGGCGAAGCGCTGGCGGTGGCTCTCGATCACCATCTGGCCGGGCGTGTCGAGGACGCGGAGGTGCTCTATCGCCGCATCCTGGACGTGGACGCACGGAACGCCGCCGCCCTGCACCTCTACGGCGTGCTGTGCGCGCAGACCGGCCGGGTGCCCGACGCCGTGGAGCTGATCGGGCGCGCCATCGCCAGCGACCCCGGCATCCCCGATTACCACGTTAACCTTGCCGGCGCGCTGCGGGCGGCCGGGCAGCCGGCGCGCGCCGCCGAGGCGTTTCGTCAGGCGCTCGACCTGGCGCCCGACCGGCTCGAC
>DASWVP010000391.1:0-1693 GCA_036401175.1 Azospirillum sp.
CCGGCGCCCACCTCGCCGCCTTGGCCGAGCGTCCGGGCGGGGCGCGCGCCGTCGCCCTGCTCCAGGCCGGACAGAAGGACATGGCGGAGGAGGAGCTGCTGCGCACCCACCCGCGCGGCAACCCCCTGGTCGAGGAGGCGCTGGTCATCCTGGCCGACCGTTCCGGCCTGCCGGAACTGGCGCTGCGCGTCGGCAACGCGGTGACCGGGCCGGACGGCGCCCCCTACGACGCGGCGCTGTTCCCGCTGCCGCACTGGGCGCCGCGCGACGGCTTCAACGTGGACCGCGCGCTGCTGTTCGCGGTGATGCGGCAGGAATCGCGCTTCGACCGGCGCATGGTCAGCCCGGCCGGCGCCACCGGCCTGATGCAGATCATGCCGGCCACCGCCGCCCACGTGCGCGAGCGCAACGCCGACATCGACGAGAAGGACACCGCGCGCGCCGCGCTGTTCGACCCGGCCAACAACATGGAGCTGGGCCAGCGCTATCTGGCCGAGGTGATGGGCATGCCGGAGGTCGGCGGCAACCTCTTCCTGCTGGCCGCCGCCTACAACGCCGGCCCCGGCAACCTGCTGAAGTGGCGCCGCGAGATGGACGAGGTGGACGACCCGCTGCTGTTCATCGAAAGCCTGCCGTTCTGGGAGACGCGCGACTACATCGAGAAGGTGCTCGCCAACTTCTGGATCTACCGCCTGCGCCTGGGCCAGGAGACCACATCGCTGGACGCCGTTGCGGCGGGCCGTTGGCCGGTCTATATGCCGGTGGACGCCCGACCGACACAGGTGGCCCAGCATGCCGAAGATTGACGACTCCCGCCCCTTCCTTCCCGTCAACATCGCCGTGATGACGGTGTCCGACACCCGCACGGTCGCGGACGACCGCTCGGGCGCGGCGCTGATCGAGCGGCTGGAGGGCGCCGGGCACCGGCTTGCGGCGCGCGCCATCGTCAGGGACGACGTGGCCTCCATCCGCGCGCAGGTGCAGGCGTGGATCGCCGACCCTGAGATCGACGTGGTGCTGACCACCGGCGGCACCGGCGTCACCGGGCGCGACGTGACGCCGGAGGCGGTCGAGGGCCTGTTCGAGAAGAGCATCCCCGGCTTCGGCGAGCTGTTCCGCTGGCTGAGCTACGAGAAGGTCGGCACCTCGACGATCCAGAGCCGGGCGACCGGCGGCGTCGCCAACGGCACCTACATCTTCGCCCTGCCCGGTTCCCCCAGCGCCTGCCGCGACGCCTGGGACGGCATCCTGCTGGCCCAGCTCGACAACCGCCACCGCCCCTGCAACCTCGTCGAACTGATGCCGCGCCTGAACGAGCATCGGGCTTAGCGGGGGTGGACCTCCCCGCCCTCCCCACCATCCTCACCCGCCTCCCCGCGTTCGCCGATCTGACGGCGGCGGACCTGGAGCCCATGCCGCTGAAGGGCGTGGCGCACGACCATGTGCGCCTCAAGGGGCGTGGCGTGGTGGCGCGCATCCCGCGCTGGAGCCAGGTCGGGCTGGACGCCGCCGCCAACCTCGCCCATCAGGCCGCCGCCTTCGCCCGCGCCGCGCCCGGCGGACACACGCCGGAACTGGTCGCCGTGCTGGAGCCCGAACCCGGCCTGCCCATGGGAGCGCTGCTGGTGGGCGAGGTGGTCGGCCGCCCGCCGCGCCTGCCCGCCGACATGGCCGCCATCGCCGAAGCGCTGGC
>DASWVP010000392.1:0-24065 GCA_036401175.1 Azospirillum sp.
TGCTGGCCGACGAGCCGACCGGCAACCTCGACAGCCGGGCGGTGGAGGCGCAGATGCGCATCTACGGCCTGCTGCTGCTGGCCATCGGGTCGGTGTCGCTGGTCGTCGGCGGCGTCGGGGTGATGAACGTCATGCTGATGAGCGTGATGGAGCGCCGGCCGGAAATCGGCCTGCGGATGGCCATCGGCGCCAGCCGCCGCGACATCCGCCTGTCCGCCGGCTTCCTGGCCGGCGTCCGCTTCCTCGACACGGTGAGTGGCGAGTAGAAGGCGTCGGACAACTGGCGCCTCAACCGGGCCGCCGCGCAGACCGGCTATGAATCGTCGATGACGCGCGACCATCCGGGCGAGAAGACGGAGGACGTCGACAGCGGCGACCCTGTCGTCAACTTCCTGGTGAAGGCGATCCACAGCAAGGAGGGGACCTGGACCTCGGCGCACGACGGATCCTACGTCGACGATCTCAGCCGGATCACGCTCTTCAAGGATGGGGCCGATGCCTCCGGGTTGCAGAAGGTGCGCCAGGACGCCGGCACCGCCGCGCGGGATGCCGCGGCCCGGATCGACATCACGCTCTGAAAACCTCCGTTCGCCGCAAAGGCGGCGGATGCGCCGACCGCGCATCCGCCGCCTTTGTTTTCACGCCAAAGGCGCTTGATGGCTTCCATCAAGCGCCTTTGGTCGAACCCGGCAGCCCTTTGCCGCAGGCAAAGGGCGAGAGGGTGATACGGACGACGCCTTCAGGCGCCGTCCGCATCAGTTCAGGGTGAAGGTGATCGTGTAATCGTGCGTGATCGAGTTGAAGGACGTCAGCGTGGCCGTGCAGCTGACGGAGGTGCTGCCGGACGAGGCGGCGGCCTTCGTGTAGCCGCCGCTGGTGGTGTAGGACGTGTCGAACTTGCAGCCGCGGCTGCCGTTCTCGAAGTAGAAATGAATGGACGCGATGTTGGTGTAAGGGCTGTTGACCGTGAAGATCGACGTGCCGCCGCTGATCGGCGCGACGCCCGGCGGGTTCGGCGACACCGTGCCGAGGATCTGCCCGCGCGGCCGCGTCGTTCGCCAGCTTCAGCTCCTCCTGCGCGCAGAGCAGGTCGCGGTAGCCGAAGATCACCTGGGTGACCGTCTCGGACACCGTCGCCTTCAGGCGCAACTGGTTGATCCGCTCGGTGAGCCGCGCGGACCGGACCGGCACCATGGTGGCCTCGACGCCGCCGCCGCGCAGCAGCGGCTGGGTGACGCTGAGTTCGGCGGCCGACGCGCGCGTCCGCACGCCGCCGGCGCTGGTCATCGTGTTCACCCAGGCGAACCCAAAGGTGGCGCCAGGCGGAACCTGCACCGTCGCCGACGGCGTGATTTCCGCATCCGTGGCGCGAACCTCGCCGATGCGCTGCCGCACCACCGCTCCGGAGACGGCGAACTGCGGCGCGAAGCGGTCCTCGGCGACGCGCAGGGCGAACTTCTGGGCGATGCGGGCGATGTGGGCGCTGCGGTTGTCGCGCAACGCGATGAAGACGGCGTCGGCCAGCGTCATCGGGACGTTGCAGGGCGCCGCGGATTCCCGCGGCTTGCGCCTGGGCGGCGGCTCACCCGCCGTGGCCGCGCCGGGCACCGCCGCCAGCCCGGCCGGGACGAGGGCAAGCACGACGACCAGCGCACGGCGCGCGGTTCGCCTGATGGAAGCCTTCATGCCGGACCTGCTGCGGACGTTCGGGCGGCGATGCGCACGCCGGCAGCGATAGAGGATTGAAGCGAACTAATCAACCAAAGATTGGTTTTCTATACACGCGATCAACCCATGGCGCGCTTGTCGTTCTAACAGCTCTTCCTAAGAGGGTAGATGTCTGCGGCCGAGGTGTCGGAACTCTTCAGCGCGGTCCTGTCCCACCGCGTGGGGTAGCTGTGGGTAACCGGCCCGTCACCACGACACAACCCCCACCGACGGGTGACGGCGATGACCGACGAGATGATGGCACTTCGCTCGATCGGCCTTCGCCCCAATCCCGAACGCGGCTCACCAAGCCGTGTCGGGATGCTCGTGCCGCGGCATCGATCCGCAATCGCGCGGTGCCCTCTTCGCGATCGCGTTTTCGACCAGATGGCAGAAGCGCCTGGCGTCCTTCCTGGTGGAGAAGCGTCCCGCGATGACCTGGAACAACGCCCGCCCCGTATGGACAGGCACAATGTGCACTTGGCCATCGACTCCGATCGTCGACATGGCCCTGGCGATTTCCCGCTGGCGGACTTCCGCGTTCGGCAGGTGCTCGAAGGTTCCAAAGACGCTGGCGTAGCTGCCGGGATGCTCCGGCCGTGCCGCGGCAGGTGCCCGTTCGGGCGCGGTCCGCGCGAGGACAGGCGGCGGAGGCGCCGGAGGACGGGGTTTGACGCGCGGCACCGGCGGTGCGGGCGCTGCCGGCGTGACGGCCTCGGTCGGCGGGGATGCCGGTCCTGTGCCGCCCGGCACGCGCAGGATCCGGACTTGCGACAGCGCCGCGACGGGCTTCCCGATGTCGCCGCGTTCTCCGGAGGGCATGGAACACAGCCGTATCTGTGCGGTCTCGCGGTCCTTGCCGATCATGACCGCGGCGCCGCCTTTCCCTCCGGCACCGCGTATGTCCCTGAGGGCGTCCTCCATAGTGGTGGCGGGATGCACGGTGCAGGTCAGATCGTTGCGCTGCGCCACCAGCGTCAACGCCGACGCCATGATGAAGTCATCGTCGTGGATCGCATCCTCTGCCAGAAGAATATCGGGCGGAACACCGGTTCCGTGGCACGTTTCACCATGGCGCCCGATCACTTCCGCCGTCGGAATCGACAGGACGCCGCCACCAAGCGGGAATTGCCCGACGATCACGCATTTGCCGTGGGTCGCCCGGCCGACGACGGCGACCCCCTTGCGCCCCCGCAGCATCATGGCCAGCATTTCGGCCGCGCTTGCCGTCGCCGTGCTGGTCAGCACTGTCACGTTCCGGTTCACGTCATTGAAGGCGGCCAGATTCCGCATCGGCACCCGGTCCGAGCCGGCGCGTGCCGTATACGCCAGCGTCTCCCTGGCCTGGGAGAAAAGTCCAGCGGTCAGTGTGGCCGAGAAGGGATTGCCGCCGATGCTGTACCGAAGGTCGAGGACCACCGGCCGCTCCGCTGTGGACGACGAGCGGAGGGCCGCCTCGACCGCCTTTTCCGTCTGGCCGAGCACCAGCTCGAAGATGCGGATCACCTGGAACGGTCCGGCCTCCCACACCTCCACGGATGGGCCTTCGTGCTCCTCGCGCCGCAGATGGAGCTTTCTGACCGGTCCTCCGGGGACGTGCGTCAGCCCGAGGGACACGCGCTCCGGCAGGTCGGTTCGGCCGAGAAGGCGGAGCGCACCGTCGATATCGGCAACCGGGCGGCCGTCGAGCGACACCAGATAGGCGCCACCGGTGTCCGCCCCGGCGGCGACGGAACGGCGGCGCACCACGAGGACGCCGACGCGGTCTTCCACCACCTCGATGCCCAATTCGACGGCGTTGCGGCTGGCCCGAAGCATGGATTTGTCGCGCTCAGCCGTCGGGCGGTAGCTGAGGTACGGATCCAGCCCGCGCAGGACCGTGTTGGCCTTTGCGGGTTCCAGTGCCGGGAACGCTGCGGGATCGACCGTCCCCACCCAGTGCTGCTGGAGCAGGCGGACGACCTCCCCTCGGAAGTCCTCCGCGACCGCGCTCCACGACATCAGGGTGACGGACAGCGCGATCACCGCAAGGCGGGACATTTCTCGTGGATCCATTTTTCGATTTCGCGCTTCACGGTGGCCTCGTCCGGCGAGCCGGCGGCGACGCCGGCGCGAGGGAACGTCACCGACTCGTCAGGGGCGCGGGTGCCGCTCCAGGAGGTGAACTTCACCGCCGAAAAGCAAAGCATCCGGCGCGGCGTGCATTCCCAGGATTCGGACGACAGATCGCGGTAGCGCCGATCGTACCAGACGGCGAAGCGTTTGCCGAGTTGGACCCCGACCAGGTCGCCGTCCATCCCGCCGGCAAACCCGGAATAGAAGGTCACGAACGCCTCGTCCCGCCCCACGCATTCGACCTTCTCGACCGCCAGCACGGCCTGACCGGGCGCGATCGGCGGCAAGGTGGAAGGCTTTGGAGCGGGTGGCTTGGGTGGTGGCGCCAGCGCCACCTTCTCCATCTCCGCCGGCATGGCCGGAGGCGCCTGCCCCTGCCCCTCCGGCACGGTGCTGCCATTGCCGGCGGCAGGTCCGGCCACGCCGCCCGGCGCCGGCTGGGCGGCCGGCGGCCGGACCAGGGCAATCGGCGGGTCGGCCGGCGCGCTCTGCCGGTATGGCCGTACGCCGTCTTCCATCCGCTTGGCCAGCAGGTTGCACGTGACGTCGTCCGCCACGCCGGTGACGCCGATGTTGTTCGCCTGCTGGAAGGCCAGCAGCATGTCCGCCAGGGGATCCCGGTTATCCAGGCGCGACGAGGCCGCATAGCCGAGACGCACCAGGGTGTCCTTCAGCGTGCGCGCCGACATCTGGCACATCGACGACGATGCCTGCTGCGGCGGAACGCGGAGCGGGGAAACCGCCGGGGCTTCGGGTGCCTTGGCGCACGCCGCAAGGAACACAAGCGCGCTTGCGACGCACAGGGAAACATCAACCATTCGTCTTGCCATACGTCGCCCGGCGCTGGGTGGTCTTCCGTTCGTGTCCGCGGCGTGAAGCCCCGGCGGGAATGGGCGTGATCATCGGCGCCGAGGCGGCGGAAGCGACCGGATCATCTCTTCGTAGAATTCGATCTTGCCCATCAGTTCCTCTTTGCGGGCACGCGCCGTCGCCTCGTCCATCCCGCGATCGATACTCGCAATGACCTCGCTTGTCCGGCGTTTCGTCGCCGCGATCTCCTTCTCGATGTCGGTAGCCGAGGCGTCGTCGGCGAGGTTCCTGGCGCGAAGGTCGCGAATGGTGCGCTCCAGGTTCTTCAGTTTGTTGTTCATCGCCGAGATGGACCCGCGGATGGACGCCAGTTCGACAGAGCGGCTGTGCCGTCCCGCATCCAGCGAATCGCCCTCCCACTTGGCCGCCAGATTGCGGGCCGACTCGTCCTCCAGGGCCGCCCGACGCGTTGCGACACGCTCGTCGTACTTGCCGGACATTATGCCGACGACGCCGCCGACGAACCCGCCCTGGCGTGGGTCGTCGGTCACACAGCCCGTCGTCAGAGCGGCGGTCGTGGCGAGAACGGAAAGCAGCGGCCAACGCATGGGCCTTCTCCTTCGCAGGTAAGGGCGGAGCGCGTGCGGATTCGGATGCGCACGCGCTCCGCGTGGCGGAAGCGCCTTTGGGTCAGCGGGCTCGGGTGCCGGTACCGCCGACACGGGCGGTCAGATCGTCGACGTGCTTCTTCAACTCGTCCCGGCGGCGCTCCAGTTCGGAGACCTCCCTCTGCCACTCCGGCGCGGAGCCCTTCTCCTTGATGGCTTCGGCCAGCAAGGATCTGCTGGTCTGGAGTTCCTTATCGACCGCGGCGAGGCGTGCTTTCGCCTGCTCCGCCTCGCGGCCGATCCGCGTGTGGAGGTCCGTCGTGCTGGCCAGGATGACCTTCCCGCGGGCCTGCTCCTTCTTCTGCCGGGCAATCTCCTTGTCCAGCTTGGCGATTTCCGCCTTGAGCTGCTTGTTGTAATTGCGGATCGCCGCGGTGTTCTCCCGTGTCCGCGCGGTCTCCTTCTGGATCATCTCTTCGGTCGAAACATAGTCGGCCTTCTGGCGGGCGACCTCGTCACCGATGGCGGCACCGACGGCCGCGCCGATCAGACCGCCGATGATCGCACCGTCGCGGCCGGCGACGGCCGCGCCGAGGCCGGCACCAAGCGCCGTTCCCACGCCGGCGCCGCCGAGGATCGTCGAGGTCTTGTCGTTGGTCTGGCAGGCGCCGAGCGCCAGGGTCGAACCGACCAGAAATATTGCTACTGGTTTCTTCAGCATCGTGTTTGCCTCTCTATTCCAAGTGTTTATTCGCGTTGTTGGAAGATTTTCTTGCCTATCTCCAGGATTTCGCTGCGCCAAGCTTCCACGCGGTAGCCGCGCCGGACAACGGACAGTGCATGCCGCTGCACGGCTTGCATTCCCTGGTGCTTGTATTCGTCGGTGATGCCATAGTGTTCCAGATGCCGCTTCGTGTCGGCGAAGGCACGATTCACGCAGTCGTCCTCGCGGTCACTCATGCGGCCAAGTTCGAGAACCACATCGCGGTAAAGATTGAACTCGTTCTCGAAGTCCTTCATCGTCCCTTCGTAGTCACTCTGAGCCTTTCTGATTCTTTCTTCTTGCTCCGGCGAGGGGCGCGCACCGCCGCGTTTCACCTGCTCGGCGTAGATGGCGGCCAGCCGCTCGAATGACTTGGCTTCGAATATGAAACGGAACTGAGTGTCGGCGGAACCCATGCCGGCTCGCATCATGACGGAGCAGACGCGCTGGTTCTCCGCGGCGATCCGCAGCTTGGCGGCACGCAGCGAATCTTCGAGTTTCTTCACCTCGTCGAGAAGCTTGGCCTCCGTCATCGCGGCCGGAGCGTCGCGGCGTGCCCGGCTGGCATAGCCGATCTCGCCCGCCGTCTTGGCGGAGCTTTCCAGAATATCGCGGGCGACGGCGCGGTCGCCGCGCAATGACAAGCCGATGGGGGTGAAGTCCCGGCAGCTCCTGGCGCTTTCCTTGAGCTTGGGGTCGCTCACAGTGCGCAGGAAGCTTGACGTCGGCTTGCTGACCGATCCTATGAGTGGCCGGATTCCGGTAAACGGGTCACGGGTAGGCCCGTCAAGCACGGGGGGGCTTCCCGGACGCCAGGTGTACGGGGCGAACTCGGCGCGCAGGGCGTACCCGAGTTGACTTTGATCGGCAAGCCAACTGCCGCCCCGCGCCGCGACGCCGCCGGCTTTGCCCTGACTCAGTTCCGACAGGAAGATGCTGGAGGTCAACTCCTGGACGTTGCCCAGCACATCGTAAAAGCCGCCGGGAGTCGGCAGGCGATTGCCTCCGATGCGTTGGACATTGCCCTCCAGGGTCTCATCCGATTTCGACACCACGTACTTGCGGAACGTCGCGCGATCGAACGGGCGCGGATTCTCGAAGGCGCTGTCGCCGCTGGCGACCGTGCCGCCGCCGCGCGCGGCGTATTCCCACTCGATCTCCGTCGGCAGGCGGATGAAGCCTGGAACACCGTCGAGGCTGGCCTTGCGCGAGAGCTGTGCGAGGCAGGCACGGTCGGCGTAGCACCAACGGTTGTAGCGTTCGAGAACGTCCTCGTATTCCTTCTGGGTCAGGCCGCGCAGGGGCTTTGCCAGGGCGGCCGTGCGGTTGACCCTCAGATCGCTCTCGATGGCCGTGATCAGTCCACCGACGGACGCGCGAGCGGCTTCGGGACGCAGGAGCCCAAGCACATGCGAAAGGCCGCGGTTCACGTCACCGCCGCCGAGGATCTCGGCGGCTTGACCCAGCGTCATTTCGTACTTCGCCAGATAGTAATACCAGTGGTCCCCGCCGCCTTCCGCCGGGAACGAGCCGGCGACGGGAACGCGCTGCGGCGGGGCGAACGGGTCGCTGTCGCTGGAATCGCCAAGGGGAACGAGGCGCCGGTTGTTGCACCAGAACTCCGAGCCGGGAACCTTGACGCGGCGGAACACCATGCTGGAGCCGCCGGGAAGCGGAAGGGGGAGTTCGTTTGCGGCGCTGTCGGCCGCCGGGCACGGGTCCCAGTAGAGGCGGGAGTCCCGGGACGACGGATCCATGCAGGCCGCCGCCGCGGCTCCCTCCTGAGCGCTGGCCAAGGCAAGAACGACGCCGACGGCGGCAAGGCCGACACGCCAGTAAGCGAACTGTGCCATGTCACTCCTCGCGGATGGCTTCGGCCGGGTCGATGCGGGTCGCCCGCACGGCGGCGAGCAACGAGCTGAGCATCGCGGTGGCAGCGGTGAGGATGAAGGCGGTGGCGAAATGGACCGGCGGCAGATAGCAGAGGTTGTCGCCGAGCGGCAGGTCGGCGGCGAAGGTCCTGTTGATCGCCGCGGAAAGCACCCCGAAGCCGGCGAACGCGAACAGCACGCTGAACACCGCCACCAGCACGGACTGGAAGACCGGGAAGCCGAACAGGTCGGACTTCGACACGCCCATCAGACGCATCATCCCGAAGTCACGGCGCTTGCGTTCCACGGCCGCATAGAGGCTGGCGACCAGAGCGGCGATTCCACCAACGATGCCGACCGCCGCCACCAGCCAGAAGAGATGCGTCAGCCCGCGGTCCATCAGCTTGACCTTCTGGATCTCGCCGACCTGGGTCACCACGTCGATGTTCTGGTCGAGGAAATGGCGGTAGAGGCCCGCAACATCGTCGATGCTGGCGGCGTAGAGCCGGAACCCGCGATTGCCGGCCTTGCCCAGCACCAGCCCGCCCCGATCCGCGTCGTAGACCACGCGCCGGTCCTTGGCGGTGCGCAGGATGCCGAGCAGATCCGCGGGAATCACCGCCCGGTCCATTTTCACCCGGCCGACCACCTTGAGCGGGGTGGCAAGGGTGTAGCCTCCGGCGTCGTAGCGCAGCGTTACCGTGTCGGCACCGCCGAGGTCGAGTGACGCCGGCACCAGGATCCGTGCAATCTCGTCGAACGGCGCGCTGGACGCGCGCCGGCCGAAGGGCGCCCAGGGCAGATCGGGAAGGCCGAGACGCCGCGCCTGTTCCGGGGAGATCGAAAGGCCGGTGAGATCGACCGCCAACGAGCGCGCGCCCGTCGGCGTGTTCACCTCGATGGTCGCGCCGTCCTGCGCGAGATAGGGGAGAAGGATCGCGTCCCGGCCACGGAGCTGGTCACGGATCGCGTTGACATTGGCCATCTGCACGGTTCCGCCGGCAACCGACAGATCGTAGGCGGCTTCGCCGGATGACAACGCCAGCCCATACCGCCTGCGTAGGTCGTCCTCCGCAGCCGGAGTGCTGCCGGCGAACCCGGTATCGACCGACAGGCGCATCTGGTCGGCCGAGGCCAGCGGTGCCGGAACGATCACGTTCAGGCCGTCGAAGCTGGCGTAGGGGCGCGGGATGCTCCCCGGCCACCCGCGGTGCGGGACAGCGTGCCCATCGCGGAAGGTTTCGACGTCCTCCGCCAGCGCGAACGGAGCGTACACGCGGGCGACGACGTCGGCCCGGGGCTCAAGCACTGAAATCACTTCGGCTTCCAGCTTCACCCGCTCGCCGAGCCGGCGCTCGATCTGGAATTCGACGACGTCGCCGGGCTTGGCCTTCAGCTTCTCCGCCGCGGCGTAGGAAAGCACGCATTGCCTTTCGCCCGGAATGCGCGCGCCGTTGTCCAGCAACAGCGGATCGCCGGGGGTGGTCGGCAGGATGTCGATGAGTTCGCCGGTGGGGCGCCCCTTGGGCACGACCATCACGCTTGATGCGCCCCTCAGGATGTTCGGCACGACGTAGGCGACGTCTGGCCGGGCGCGCATGGCATCGAACCAGGGCGCCGCGTATTCCTGCGCGCGCACCGGCCGGATTTCCCGGTAGACCGGGTCCTGGACGAGCTTGGTGCGATAGGCTTCGATGGTTCCGTGCTTCAGGCCCAGCAGCAGCAGCAGCGGCGCGATCACGGCGGCGATAGCCAGAACCATGCACGACGTCAGCACCCATTCGTGCCGCAGATCGGCGAACGCAAGGCGCGGAATGAGGAAGGCATCGCGGCGTGCGGCGGCGCTCATATTCCTGCTCCCGTGCCCGGGGGTGGTAGCCGGACGCAGGTCGATCGGACCAGCGACGGCGACGGATTTTCGAGAGAAAATCCGTAAAGCTCGTCGGCGAAGGGACGCACCAGGGGCACGTCATGGGTGACCATGATGACGGTCGCTCCGGTTCCGCGCACCAGGGCGTCGAGATCGGCGACGATGCCCTCCGCCCGGGTGCGGTCCACGGCGGCCGTCGGCTCGTCCGCCAGAATCACGCGCGGACGATGGACCAGAGCCCGCAGGATGGCGGCGCGCTGCCGCTGGCCGCCCGACAGCTGGTGGGGCTTTTTGGCGAGTTCGTTCTCGATGCCGATGCGCCGTGCCAGGGTGCGCGCCCGCTCGACGTCCGGCGGGAGTCCAAGGATGCGGAAGGGCAGCAGGATGTTCTGCTCGACGGTCAGGAACGGCAGCAGACCGCCGGTCTGCAGCACGTATCCCAGCCGGGAGGCGCGCAGGTGCGACAGCGCGGCTTCATCCTGCCGCGACCAGAGCGACGCCACATCGTGGCTCCCGGTCGCGTCCTGGGCATCACCGAAGCGGAACTCCGCGCACTCGGTCGGCCGGGAGACGAGCGCCAGCATGTCGAGCAGGGTGCTCTTGCCGCAGCCGCTCTCGCCGACGATGGCCACGAACTGGCCGGCTCGGACCTCCAACTCCGGTACGATGAGCTCGAAAACGGTGGATCCGCCCGGTTTGCCGCGCTGCTTGCGCAGGCTTCTGAGGCTGAGGATGGAGGCGTGCGAAGCGGTTTGCAGCCGCTCGGACGCCGCCTCGATCGTGGTCATGGCGCGTCCCCCTTCCGCGTGGGTCAGGGAAGGTCGGCGAGTCGGATCGGGTACACCGACTCCAGGTCGGCGTGCTTGGGGGACAGCTTGTGCCAGATCTCGCTGTTGTTGAAGTAGTCCTTGTACAGGCGGATCTTGGCGTCCAGTTCGCGGTCCAGCGCGACCTTGTCGTCCGGGGACAGAGCGGCGTAGGTGGTTGCGTCCAGCCGCTGGATGGCGCTCTTGTAGGGCAGCGAACTCAGCCACTTCGGCAGGAGGCCGGAACCGGCGAGGCTGGTGGCGTCGGAGACGCTGATGTCGCGCGCCATCACTCCGCTGGTCACGACCGCCTGCAGCTCGCTGAAGAAGTCGGACTCGGTCATGCGCGAGCGGCGGAGCGCGGTGAGGATGGTGTCGATGGCGTTGGTGAGATCCTCGAGGTCGCGCTTCTCCAGCAGGACGCGCACGTCCAGGGCGAGGCGGGTGGGATCGGCCAGATCGACGTCCGTGGTCCAGGCGGTGACGTCGTTGGGCGGCTCCGCCGCGTCGCCGAGGTACGACACCAGCGCCGCGGCGAGCGTGCCGCCGGCCGCAGCCTCCGCCCGGGCGCCGAGGCTGGCCGACTCGGCCTTGACCGCCTTGTCGGTGTCCGCGGCAACGATGGAAACGTCACCCCGGCGCACCTTCTGCAGCTCCTTCGCCAGACGGGCGACCACGGGCTCGACCGCTTCGAGGATTGCGGTGCGGTTGACCGCGGGATTGCGCGGATCGGCGGGCACCGGAATGTAAGGCGGCTGTTCCTGGCCGGGGTTCACCACCATGGTCTTGAACTGCGGCTCGGCGAGCGCGGTGTCGAACTCCGCCCCCCGCGGCTTGATGTGCAGGGCCATCATATAGACGTTCTGGGCGTCGGCCTCAGAGCGGATGGTGTGTTCGCTGTAATCGCGGTTCTTGTCGGTGCCGAGCTGGTTTGAACTGGCATCGCCGATCAGCACGACCATACGGATCGCGTTCTCGGTCCAGCGCGACGTGATCGCCTCGTGCACGCCTTCGAAGACGGTTTCCGGCAGGTCGCCGCCGCCCAGCGCCTTTGCCGTCGGATCGCTCTCCAGAATCTTCACGAACTGCTCGCCGCTCGCCAGTTCGTCTTTGGTCCAGTTCCGGGCGACCTTGAAGTTGCAGTCGCCGCATTCCCGATCGATGTCCGTGAACCCGACGAGGCCGAAGCGCACCGGCGCGCTGCTGTCTGCCGTCAAGGAGCGCACCATGCGGTTGATGGCGTCCCTGGTGCCGTCGAGGTAGGGCTGCATGCTGCCGGTCATGTCGAGGACGAATTTGATGTCCAGGCCAAGCGTCGCCGCCTGTGTTCCCTGCGTCGTCTCACGCTGGGCAACCTGCCGCTGCACCGCCTCCTGGTCCAGAGTGGTGCGGCCGCGGCCGGTCTCCGTCTCGGTCTGCGGTATTGCCGCGGCGATACGCAGGAAGCGCGCATTGCGGTCGGCCGTCCGGAATTGCTCGAAGTCCAGCACCGGCAGGATGTAGGGGGTCCGCTCGATATCGACGAAGCGGCGCGGCTCCATCATCGCCACGCCGTACTTCGCCTGCAGCCCCTTCTCGCCGTTCTCGATAGCCTTGACGATCCCCTCCGCCAGCGCGGCGCGGTCCGGGCTCTCCATCAGCGTCCTGACGCGGGCCAAGTCGTCGAACATCAGCGTCGGCGTGCGCCGGTCGTCGCCGGTGCCGGGATGGGTGTAGCTGACGACGAGCGCGCTCTTCCATTCGATGGCGTTGCCCGCCTCGATCCAGCCGAACCGATCCTTGGTGCTGTCGCCGATGGCGTACCAGCCTTTGGGCTGCCGCGGATCGCGCAGGTCCACGTCCCGCTGTTCGAACACGTACCACGGGTTGAACGCGGGAAGATTGCTCTTGAGGACCTTGCCCGAGGTGCTGGGCGAGTCGTACACGTTCGTCGCCGGCCGGATCAGCACGCGTGCCGGCAAGTCGGTCTGCGTGTTCCGGCAGACCTTGGTCCCGTCGGAACACCGAATGACCGACTCCGATGCCCCGGCGCTGCTGGCGGCCAAGCACAACGCCCCCAGCAGGGTGAAGCAGGCCGTGCTGCGCAAGCGCCGCAGCTTCGCAGCGCCGTGGGATTGCCTGTTGTTCATCGTCCCTGCGCAAGCCCGAACCTGCATGACACCACTCCTCAAGTCCTGTTGTCACGGCTGATCCCATTCGATGCATAGGCAGGTATGAATCGAATGGGGTGAGCTGATTTGCTCCAGCTTTGAACAGACTTGGAAAAGGAGTCAACCGAATTAAAAACTGTCGCAATCCGTTAAGCTCTTTTAATGACCACGCTTGCCGTCTTGGTCAAAGAAAAATACCCACGTATGTTTGGATTCGTATGCTTAAGAATACAGCTTTCTGTGCAGATCATAACGGTCTGGCACCGACCGCAGTCAAATCGGATCCCAGGCGTGACCATGCCCGGCCACGCTGCCCCCACAAACGGGACCGTCCCTCGACGCTCCACGAATCGATCCCTCCGGTTTTGGCGAGCCGCAATCCAGTGAGCGCCCGGTCCATCGGCGATGCCACGGGCCTGCCCTCCATACCCTTGTCCCGGACGGCCTCGTAGTCCCCGGCCTTGCCATAAATGATAGAGTTCTTCGCCGAGATCCGCATCCCGAAGGCGAGTCGCTCGATGCGGGCCCCGGCCTTGGCGTTGTCGTCGAAGGCCGCGAGGCTGTGTTTGGTGATCTCGGCGAAGGTCTGGGCGTCGCGCCGCGCCCGCTGGGCGATCTCGAGGGGCCGGGAATCGTTGACGCCCCGCGCCACGTCGATGAGGCCGTCGAGCGATCTGTAGAGCCGGCCGAGCGCCTTCAGCATCTCGTCCTTGCTGGACCCGTCGCGCTTGTTGAGGAAGCGCTGGGCCTGGAGTCCCACCTCCAGCGCCTGTTCTTCCACCTGGACCACGGCGGTGAGCTTCGGGAAGCATTAAGGATCGGTAAGAGGCGGAGCATGAAATGGCCGCTTCCCGCCTTCGTCGCTCAACCAGGTGGAACCGTCATCATGAAACTCGACGCCGGCCGCCGCCAGGAACGAATGCAGGTGGGCGGCGAGGTCGTTGCCATCCCTGTGCAGCCCACGTTCCCACAGCCGGATCGGCCTGTGGCCCACGCCCGACGCATGGCCGAGGTCCCGTACGGTCCACCCGAGCAGCGCCAAGGCGGCCCGGAGCTTCCGCGGGGTCAGACGGACCTCGCCGATCGGTCGGGTCTCCTTGATCATGCAAGCCGGCTGCGTTCGGCCTCCGCCCACACGGCGCCGAGGTCACCCTGCTTCATCGGTCATCACTCCTTGCGCTTGGGCGCGAACAGGACAGAGTCGCATGCGGAGGTGCCCGCGCCAGGCATCGAAAGTGATAACGATTATCATTTGCATTTGCAACGCCAGAAGTGGTAGTCGAACGATCCAGTGATGAAAGCCCCCACGTCTGTGGGCTTTCCATCGGTGGGCGGCGGTTGCGCGCGTCCGCGTGGAAGAGGAGATTCCGATGAAGACGTTGATTGCCGCCGCGGCCCTGGCCGTCCTTGCCGTCACCCCGGCCCTCGCCGGCGAGCAGCCGATCGGCGAGCCGGTCGAAAAGCACGGGATGAAAATCGCCGGCGTCTATCTGCAGGCCGTCACCATGGAGCCGGCGCACGCCCGGCATGCCGGCGCCGACATCCACATCGAAGCGGACGTCAAGGCCCTCAAGGGCAACGGCAACGGCTTCGGCGAAGGCGAGTGGATCCCCTACCTCGACATCGGCTACGAACTGACGAAGGCGGGATCGTCCTTCAGGACGACCGGCAAGCTCGTGCCGATGGTCGCCTCCGACGGGCCGCACTATGGCGACAACGTGACGATGGATGGTCCGGGCAAGTACCGCGTCGCCTACACGATCAGCCCGGGCGCCCACGGCTTCCTGCGCCACACCGACAAGGAAACCGGCGTCGGCCGGTGGTGGGACGCCTTCACGGTCGCGTGGGATTTCACCTACGTCGGCGGCACCGGCAAGAAGGGCGGCTACTGACAAGGACCATCGCCCATGATCAGGCATTCCGGCCGGGAGCGTTTGCGCGTGGAAGGGGCCGGCGTCATGACGGCGGAGCGGGCGGCCCGAGCCATCGAGTCCTTCCTGGTCCGCCACCGCGACCGCCTCGTCTGGCTGCACGCCGCCATGGCGGCCGTCTT
Source organism: Azospirillum sp. (assembly GCA_036401175.1). Classification (GTDB taxonomy): domain Bacteria; phylum Pseudomonadota; class Alphaproteobacteria; order Azospirillales; family Azospirillaceae; genus Azospirillum. The sequence continues at coordinate 14,754 of DASWVP010000392.1, forward strand.
CGTCGCCGTGATCGTCGTGCCAGCGTTCCTGCCCGACCCGCCGGGCGAGGCCACGCCGCTGACCCACTGGGTGACCTTCGCCAACGTCGCGCTGTGGGGGCTGTGGTTCCCGCTGGTGTTCCTGTCGGTGATCGTCACCGGCCGGTCGTGGTGCGGCCTGCTGTGCCCCATGGGCGCGGCGGCCGAATGGGCGAACCGGCGCGGGCCGCAGCGGGCCGTTCCCCGCTGGCTGAAGTGGGAGGGGACACCCGTCGTCAGCTTCCTGTTCGTCACCATCCTCGGCCAGACGGTGGGCGTGCGCGACCATCCCGAGGCGGCGCTGGAGGTGTTCGGCGGCACCCTGCTGGCCGCGGTCCTGCTGGGCTGGCTCTACGGCCGCAGGAAGCGGGCCTGGTGCCGCCATGCCTGCCCCATTGGCCTGCTGCTGGGGGTGTTCTCGCGCATCGGCGCGGTGCAGCTCGCCCCCAGGATCAGGCGGGAGGGCGGCGACGCCTGGACCGAGAAGGGCGTCTGCCCGACCATGATCGACCTGCCGCGCAAGGAGGAAAGCCGCCACTGCATCCAGTGCTTCCGCTGCGTGAACCCGCAGGCCAAGGGCAGCCTGGAGTTGCGCCTGCGCACGCCGGGTGCGGAGGCGGAACAGATCAGGCACCACCACCCCAACGCCGCCGAGGTGTGGTTCCTGTTCCTGGGCACGGGCGTCGCCCTGGGGGGCTTCCTGTGGCTGGTGCTTCCGCAATACCAGCACCTGCGGCAGGCCATCGGCGTCTGGGCCGTCGAACGGGGGATATTCTGGATCGGCGAGCCCGGCCCATGGTGGTTGATGAGCGTCCATCCCGAACGCCGCGAGGTGTTCGTCTGGCTCGATTTCTTCCTGATCGTCGGCTTCATGCTGGTGGTGATGGCCGCGATGACGGCGGCGCTGGGCGCGCTGACCGCCGCGTCGGCCTGGCTGGCCGGGCGCCTGGGCGCACCCCTGCCCTTCCGTTCGCGGTTCGTGGAACTGGGTTACCAGTACGCGCCGGTGGCGATGGTGTCGCTGGTGGTCGGGCTGGGCGGCACGCTGTTCGAGCCCCTGGGCACTCTGGCCGGCGCGGCGAAGGGCGTGCTGTTCGTGCTGGGGATCCTCTGGAGCCTGTGGCTGGGTTGGCGAATCCTGGCGGTCCAGGGATTGGGCAAGGCCCCCCGCCTGCTCGCGCTCGCGCCTGGGCTGATCGGCACCGTTTCGGTCGCCCTGGCGTGGTGGCCGGCGATCTTCGGGCTGTGATGCCCGGACGCCGGCCTTGGACCGCTTATTGAAACCGACGCCCGAGGGACGCACCCTCTACGCCCAGGTGGCGCGCACCTGCGCCGGCATCGGAACCCGCCCGCGCTCCAGGGCCAGCCCCCAGACCACCGCGCGCCAGGGCACCCATTCCGGCTCCTCGGCGCTGGCGAGGAGCGGGTGCGCCGACACCGCCGCCCAGACTGGTCGCCCCGGACGTCGGCGGTGACGAGCCAGCCTTCCGGGGTTTCGATGTGGAAGTGCCGGGCGATCCGCCGCGTCAGCGCCAAACCGTCCGCCACCCCGGCCAACGGCAGGTTGCGGCGGCGCGGCAGGTCGTCGAGTTCGCAGGCAGGGCGGCGAACAGGTGTTCGGGGGACACCGTGAGGCCGGTGAGCGGCTTGCATTCGTTGGCCGTCGCCTTGGTCAACACGGCTCCGACGACGGCCAGCTCGTCGGTGAACGGGTTGAATCGCGGCGTCGGCCGGCCGCCTTCGACGTTGACCCCCGTCGAACGACATCTGCGCCACCGCCTTCTCGACGATGCCCCGGCGTCGATCGGCGGCGCATGATGCGTTATTGCCATCCGGAGTTCCGGCGCTTCCCCGACGGCTTCACCCCCATTGGGCGGTCGCGCTGCGCTCCGACGGCGAGCCCGACGTGAAGGAGAAGAGGCGCGCGTGCCGGATTCGCGCGGTGGCCGCCGGCATCCCGGTCTTCGGTGGGCTGGCTCCGGCCGCCGCGGCGCTCGCCTGCGTGCGTCAGGTTGCGAATGCATAAGGCATTATTTTTACTGTTCCGTAACCCCGTGGACGCCGAACACTGCCAGGAGCGCCGTGCGAGGCGCCGGCATTCTCCCATATGCTCTCCATTTGACAGAGGGCCTGAAGGTTAGTTATGATAGCGAACGATGCATGCTTCGGCATTACACGCGGTTCTGCCGTCGGCGTTGGTCCTTTTCGTATTTTCATTTGTATACGGGCTATTCGATGATCGATTGGCTGGCGCGCCCCTTGGCGCGGCAAGGGGTTCGTGTTGCGCGCGCGGCGGCCGTCATCCCGCTTGCCGCGATCCTGTCCGTCTTCGTCCCCGGCTCGGCCGGGGCGGAAGCCGCCGCGCCGTCCTGTCCGGCGGCGACCGGCTCCGATTATTCCGGACAGGACCTGACGAACCGCAACTTCGCCGCCATGCCGCCGGGCACGTTGCGCGGCGCCAACTTCACCAACGCCCGGCTCAGCGGCGCCGCCTTCGACGGCCAGGACCTGACCGGGGCGGTGTTCGAGGGCGCCGATCTGGGACCGGCCAAGGGGCCCGTGTCGTTCACCCAGGCGACCCTGGACCGGACGTGCTTCGTCGGCGCCAACCTGGACCAGACGGATTTCAGCTACGCCGCCATCACCTGCGCCGACTTCTCCGGGACCTCGCTGCTGAAGGCCGATTTCGGCCCGCGCCAGGACATCCGCGCCGGCGATGCCTGCCGCAGCAAGTTCGTCGGCGCCACCCTGGACGTGCGGCTCATCGGCGACGACCTCGCGGGCAAGAGCAACTGGAGCAAGTCCGACTTCACCGACGCCAATTTCCACAATGCGCTGCCCGCCACCTTCAGTCTGGCGGGCAAGGACATCACCGGCGCGATCCTGGCGGGCACCGCCCTCATCGGCATCGACATGACGGGCGCCAACCTGACCAGCGTCGATTTCTCCAGGGCCGACATCAGCAACGCCAACCTGACCGGCGCCACGCTGAACGGTGCCCGGCTGATCCTGGCCAAGGCCGGCGGCGCCACGTTCGCCTGCGTCCAGGCCTATGGCAACGGCGGCGCCCAGACGCGGCCGGACGGCACCGCCTGCCCCACCCCGCCGACCAGCACCGCCGCCACCAGCAGCGCCGATTTCTCCCTGGCGACGCTGAAGAACGCCGATTTCACCGCCGCCATCCTGGACCACGCGGCCTTCCAGGGGGCCAACCTGAACCGCGCGGTGCTGGCCGGCGCCCGGCTGGAGCAAGCCAACCTGCAGTCCTCGCCGGTGACCGGCCACGGCACGGTCGGTCCCGCCAACGTGCAGTTCGCCGATTTTTCCTCCGCCAATCTGACGAACGCCCAGTTGGCCAGCGTCAACTTCTCGGGCGGCATCCTGACCAAGGCGATCTTCGACAACACCGCCCTGGACCACACCGAGTTCACCAACGCCACCATGCCGTCGAGCAGCTTCAAAGGCGCGACGCTGCAGTCGGTCAACTTCAGCTCGGCCATCCTGCAGTCGGCGGACTTCTCGAACGCCACGGCGCAGGCGCCGTCCACCGGCGGCGGCTTCGGCGCCAATTTCCAGTGCAGCCAGTTGGGCGGCGCCGTCTTCAGCAACAGCAACATCCAGACCGCCAATTTCAGCAACGCGGTGATGCCCGCGGCCGATCAGTGCTGTTCCTCGAACACGGGCGGGACGTGGTGCGGCATGGTGGACGCCACCCAGTCCACCTATCCGGGCGTCACCTTCCCGGTGCTGCTGAGCCCGGTCACCTGCCCCAGCGGCGACGTCGCCATCTGCCGGGCGGCACAGTGGCAGCTGTCGCCCGACTGGACCACCACCGGCTGTTCTCCCGACCGCACGCTGCTGACCATGTGGTCGAAGCCCAACTGCGGCGGCACGCCGGGCGATCAGGTGACGTTCAAGGACGCCAGGCTCAAGGCGTGCATCCTGGAAAGCCTGCCGGGCCAGACCGAGGTGCTGACCGCCACCGCCCAGCAGATCCGGCAGGTGTCCTGCCCCGGCCGCGGCATCACCGACATCGGCGGGCTGGAGGCGTTCACCGCGCTGGAGCGCCTGGACCTGTCGAACAACGCGCTGACCACCTTCACCCTGGCCTTCCCCGGCGGCGCCAGGAGCAAGCTGACCAGCCTGGACGTCGCCAGCAACGCGCTCGCCACCCTCGACCTCAGCCGGCACCCGTCGCTGCTGATGCTGCGCGCCAGCCACAACCAGCTTTCCTCGATCGCGCTGAACGCCAACGCCAGCCTGATCGTGATCGAGGCCGCCGGCAACAGGCTGAAGACCTTCGATCTGGCGATCCACACCGGACTGACCTACGCGGACCTGTCGAACAACACGCTGACCAGCGTGCTGAACGAATACAGCGGCGACCTCGGCCAGTCCGCCGCGCTGGCCTATCTGGACCTGTCCGGCAACGCGCTGACGACCATCGGCGGCGTCGCCGCGCTCGCCGCCACGCGGACCGGCACGGGCGGCGGCCCGCTGCAGTCCCTGTCGCTGGCCTGCAACCCGTCCTTCGACTGCGCGTCGCTGGGCGTGTCCGACGGCACCCGGTATCCCGCCATCGCCTCCAGCCGGTGCGTGCGCTACGACGCCGCCTCGCGGACCTGGACGCCCCTCGCCAAGCCCGACTGCACGCCCTGATCCGGCGCCCTGCCCCGCCGTCACGCAAACCCAAGGAACGCACCATGCTCAACGTCTCGGAAGTCGATGCCGCCCCGCTGACGGCGTTCCTCCACGCCGACCTGTCCGACGTGCACGCCGACGAGGACTGCTGGCTGGTGGTCGGCGGCGAGCGCATCGCCATGGCCCCGCACACCCGCACGACTCTGGCTCAGGCGGCGCCCCACCTGCCGGGCGGCCGCAACGCGGTGATGACCCATTACGCGCAGGTGCCGAACGGGTTGCCGGCCCATTCGGTGGTGCGGGTGCACGTCAAGCACTCGCTGAAGACCAAGCCGGGCTGGACGGGCGAGGCGGGGGTGTCGCACTCCGCCCTCTACATCCCGCCCCGCGGCGAGGCGCGGGCGAAGCTGCTGGCGGCGGGCGGCGTGCATCATTTCGCCGCCATCGACTACGTGTCCACCGCCCAGACCTTCCTGTTCCACCACCCCGACCTGATGTCCCAGGACCCGGACGTGGCGGCGATCGTCATGGCGTACATGACCGACGACCCCGCCATCAGCGCCGCCATCAACAAGCTGGCCCTGCTGATGCGCCGCATGGGCCCGCCGGCCGAGGGCGCGGGCGGCTGGGCGGAGCTGGAGCCCTTCACCCCCGACAACGGCGAGCAGTACAAGGGCGACACCACCTATTACCAGCAGACCCCGCGCGACGCGGTGATCCAGGCCGCCCTGGAGCCGCTGGCGCCGCTGCTGGTCCGCGTCAACAACGACATGCGCTTGAAGGACAGGAAGTGGTCGGTGCAGACCGGCCAGAGCGTCGTCAGCCAGGACGGCGCGCGGCAGCTGGCGCTGGCCGCCACGCTGGAGGCCGGCCTCGACGGCGGCGCGAGCTGGGACGCGGCGGTGTCCGTGAAAAGTGCCGTCCACGGCCTGAAGACCAGCGTCAGCGTCGTCGACCGCACCAGCCGCAAGGTCAAGGTGACCCTGGAAAACACCTTGATGCGCTACCTGGGCGCCTACGTCCGCTTCTACGACGCCGACGGCAATGCCATGAGCGTGCCGGACTGGTACGCCGAGGACGATTCGGAGGCCAAGAGCATCGACGGCGGCGGCCTGCAGTACGAAGACCTGCGCTATCTCGGCCTGCTTTCGCCGGTCAACAGCATCCTGGGCATCCCGATCGTGTCGGATCCCGGCCTGCAGGAGGTCACGTTCACCTTCCCGCCCGGCGCGGTCAAGGCCAGCATCTACGGCAGCGGGCTGGGCACCGGCGCGGACCTATGGCCGAAGACGCCGGTGTACGGCGGCGTGATGACCGGCGTGTGCAACCTGGGCATCCCCGCCTTCATGCTGGGATTCCAGGTGGCCGCCCAGAGCTACAAGCCGCTGTACGACATCGTCAAGGATCTCAGCCGGAACCCCGCCTTCGTGACCCTGGTCGCCGGCAGCGGCGCGGTCTATCTGGGCGGCACGTCGATGCAGGAAAAGAGCTTCAACTGGAAGGCCTTCTCCAAGATCAGCCAGTTCATCTTCTCCTCGGCCGCGACCAGAATCCTCGTGTGGGTGGAAATCCAGATCGTCGGCCAGAAGGCGGCCGAGCAGATCCCCTTCGCCGGCTGGATCATGACCGCCATCAACATCGCCACCGGCATCGCCCAGATGGCGCAGACCATCGCCGCGATCAGCTCCTCGCCGTGGAACATCGAGAACACCATCGCGACCACGATCACCACCACCATCACCCTGCACCCCGACCCGCGCAACAAATCCTTCCCGCAGGGCCGGGAGCGCAGCTCCGTCATCAAGATGATCTTCAAGGACCAGACGCGGCCGACGGTGACGCAGACCCACGCGGTCGCCGACGATTCCACCGCGCTCACCCTGCCGGCGGCGTTCACCGGCAACACGCTGGGCGGAAAGGTGCGCTTCGAGGCGGATTTCTACATCGGCACCTGGCTGGCCGGCAAGGCGACCAGCGGCTGGATCGCCAACGACGAGGACAACGCGACGGCGCTGGACATGTATCTGGTCCAGTACCCGGTGCCGCTGGACAAGGACTCGATCTACAGCCACACCCAGATCATGGTCTACGACCAGGGCGCCTACCGCTGGCAGCCCTCGCCGCAGGCCCCGACCGCGACCATCGCCGACCGCAACACCGCGCCCGCCGGCAACGCCATCGGCGACTGGACCGGGCTGGCGCTCAGCCAGCGCTCGGGCATGCTGGGCCTGTCGTGGCAGGCCGCCGGCATGGGCATCATCGACTGCGCCTCGGGTGCCGACGGGCAGCTCTACGCCTTCCAGAACGTGAACATCCCCGGCACGCCGATGGACGCGGTGAAGTTCCCGTCCTGCGGCTTCACCGGGCCGACGCGGCTGGTCTACGACCCCTATCCGCCCAAGTTCCTGATGAAGGACGGCCAGTGGGTGATCGTCGACGGGCGGCCGGTCGCCGATCCCGACGACGTCCGGCTGGGCGAATACTACGTCGACCCGCGCCCGGCCAAGATTCCGGCGGAAAGCGGCGGCGGCTACCACCTGCGGCGGGTCTCGCTGGACCCCGGAACGCCGCTCGACATGAGCGCCGGGCAGAAGAGCTGGGGGCGTTTCCCCTATTTCCCTACCTCCATCGCCATGCACCCGTCGGGGCTGGTCGTGGCGGTGAACGCCGACAGCAAGCGGCTGCAGGTGATGACGCTGGCGACGGAGGCGGCGGCCGACGATCAGGTGCCGCTGGCCAAAACCGGCGCCGGCCCCGCCCAGGATTCGACGCGGCCGGGTCTGCTGTTCCATCCGGTGGCGGTCACCTGCGCCTACGACGGCACCATCCTGGTGCTGGAGGACACCAAGTCCTCGACCGGCAGCACCGACACGGTGATCGCGCGCCTCTCCGCCTACGACCTGTGGATGAGCCCGGTCGACCGCTTCTTCGACGACGCCGGCGAGCCCAGCCCCTGGCTGTACCTGTCGAACGCCGCCGACCATTACTACCTGGACCTCGCCGCGGTGGGCGACGAGAAGATGACCTACATCTACGTCCTGTATTACACGGGCACAGGCGCTCAGCCGTCCGACTACAGCATGGCCATCTACACCTACGGCGCGACCAAGCCGGACACCAACCCGCTGGTGGTCACGCCGTCCATCGCCGCCGCCCGGCTGGCGGTGGACATGTGGCACTCGGCCTACACCCTGAACTTCGCCATGGTCACCGACGCCGCGGGCAAGCCCGCCGGTCCGGGCGACGGGGGCACCGGCCCGGCCGGCCGCACGGTGCCGTCGGTCAGCCTGTGGCTGCCGCCCATTCCCACCTCCGCGTAAGGTAAGGCCCGGACCATGACCCGCTTCGCCGCCGTGGCCGCGCTGGCCGCCACCCTCGCCTTTTTCCTGCCCGCCGGGACCGCCGCGGCGGCCGACGCCGCGACGAAGATCTGCCCATTCTGCTCGCTGAAGGGCGCCAACCTGTCGGGACAGGACCTGACCGACGCCAACCTGCAGGGTGCGGACCTCCAGGGCGCCGACCTGAGCAACGCCGTGCTGGACGGCGCCAACTTGGCCGGCGCCAACCTGAGCGGCGCCAAGCTGACCGGCGCCAGCCTCAAGGCGTCGGCCAAGGGTCCGGCCGACCTGTCCCTGGCCAACCTGAGCGGCGCCGACTTCACCAACGCCACGCTGGGCGGCGCCGATCTCCAGCACGCCGACCTGACGGGCGCCAAGCTGACCGGTGCCGACCTGACGGACGCCATCACGGTCAAGCAGGGCACGGTGAGGGAGGCCGCCACCGCGACGTCCGACGTAAGCGCAGCCGAAGCCACCGTCTGCGGCAAGGCCGACACCTCGGCCCTCAAGGCATCCATCCACGTGGCACCCGGCGGCACCGACGGCGACGCCTGCGGCACCAGCGCCGCCCAGGCCTGCGCCACCATCGCCAAGGGAATCGCCCGCTGCACCGGCACCGCCGGCTGCGGCGTGCTGGTGGCGTGGGGCCAGTACACGCTGACCGACACCATCGTCCTGCAGGATGGCGTCAACGTCTACGGCGGCTGCATGCCGGCCGCCCAGGCGGGCGATGGCCTGCAGTCGCTGGTGTCGGCCCCGGCCGACGGCAAGCCGGCCATGAGCGCGTCCAACGCCAACGGCACGGGGATCACCGTGCAGGGGTTCCGGCTGATGGGCAGCGCCGCCGCCGCGGGGGGCAACGCCAGCGTCACCCTGCTGGCCTCGTCCGCCAAACTCACCGTGAAGGACAGCCGCATCGCCGCCGGGGCCGGCAGCGACGGCGCGAACGGCAAGGACGGCGGCGCCGGGACCGCCGGCGGCGGCGGCAGCGGCCGGACCGCCGGCACCAACGCGAGCTGCCAGAACACCTCCGGCGGCAAGGGCGGCTCCGCCAGGACGGTCGACGTCATCGTGAGCTTCACAAGCTACTCCTGCGACAAGTCCTGCTCCGAGAACGACTGCGCGGGATATCAGGGCCAACCCGGCCAGACCGGCTTCCGGTCGGCCGGCGGCAAGGTCGGCAGCGACGTCTGTTCCACCTGCGCCAGCGGCGACCCCGGCGCCGGCACGGCCGGCGGCGACGGAACCCACGGCTCGTGCGGTTCGGCGGGCGCGGCGTCGGACCGCACCGCCGGCACCGTCTCGGGCGCCGTCT
>DASWVP010000393.1:0-10438 GCA_036401175.1 Azospirillum sp.
GGTGGTGACGGCAACGACACCGTTGACGGCGGCGACGGCAACGATCTCGTTTACGGCGATGCTGGCAACGACACTCTGCTCGGTACTGTGGGCACCGACACGCTGTTCGGTGGTGATGGCAACGACGTCATCAGCGGCGGCGATGGCAACGACCTGCTGTACGGTGAAGCCGGCAACGACGTCTTGACGGGCGGATCGTCCATCGGTGCTGACACCCTGTACGGTGGCGAAGGCAACGACGCTCTGAACATCAACGGCACGGGTGGTCACGCTTTCGGTGACGCCGGAAACGATACCATCACCTTCGGCGCTTCTGCCAACGGCATCGCGTACGGTGGCGACGGTGACGACGTCATCTATGCCAATGCGGCGGAATCGTCGGTCCTGGTTTACGGCGGCGCTGGCAACGATCTCATCGTCGGCTCTACCGCCGGTGAAGTGCTGTACGGTGACGACGGCAACGACACCATCTACGGTTCGTCGGCCACTCTTTCCTTGGGTGGCACCGGCGACACGATGTTTGGTGGCGCCGGCAATGACCTGATGTATGCCAACGCCTCGGTTGCGGATTTCCTGTCTGGCGGTGACGGCAATGACACGCTGGTTGCCACCGGCACCGCAACCAACGGTTCGGACACCATGTACGGTGGCGACGGCGCCGATCGCTTCGACTTCGGTGCTGCGGCCTTTAACGCCTCGGCTCAGCCGAACGCCCACCACATCGGTGACTTCCAGCACGGTTCGGACAAGATCCGTCTGGCGGGCATCGGTTCGGGCTTCACCCCGAGCATCAACTCCGGCACGGGCTTCACGGCTGGTGGTTCCGCTGCGATCGTCTACTCGGCGGGCGGCACCAACAGCACGACGGTGTACATCAACACCGGCGCCAACTACCTCAAGCTCGAGATCACGGGCGTGAGCACGGTGGACGTGAACGACTTCGAGTTCTAATTCCTCGCAGTCTCTCTAAGGCGGGGGCGCTCTTCGGAGCGCCCCCGTTTCTTTTTTGCACTTCCGACAATCCCATCGAACCCCCACACGTTCTGTGCTAAATCGACGGACACGTCGCGTCCGGCCGTCCGGCCCGGGGCGTGATCGTCAGTCCGTTTTCACTGAGCGATTCGGCGGGGATGATGGAAGCGCGTTTGAATCAGGCGCGGGAGGCTTTGCGCGCCGGCCATCTGGATCAGGCCGACGGCCTCGTCCAAGCCGTTCTCGTCGGCGACCCCACCTCGGTGGACGGGCTGAACATCCTCGGAACCGTCGAAATCCGACGCCAGCGCCCGGCCGAAGCCGTGCGTCTCTTCACCGCCGCGGCGGCCAACGATCCCACGCCCAAGTCCGAGATGAACCTCGGCCGCACCATGGAGTCGCTGGGTGATCCGGCCCGCGCGGCCGACGTCTATCGACGCATCCTGGAACGCTTTCCCCAACACGCCCAGGCCCGCGTCGCCCTGCTGCGGACCCTCTACGCCACCGGCGCCATGAACGCCATGATCGAGGCCGCCGGACCGCTGCCGGAGGCCCTGCCGCTGGATGCGCCAGGATTGCAACGGCTGGCGCTCGCCTACGTCGGCGAGGGCAAGTCCCTGCGCGCCGAATCCCTGGTCGACCGTGCGCTCGCCCTCGATCTCCAGCACGCTCCTTCGGCCCTTCTCAAGGCCGGGCTTATGCTGGCGCGCGGGGGATACGGCGAAGCACTGCCGGTTCTGCGCCACCTGCTGATCCTGGACCCCGGCCATGGCGACGCCCTGCGCATGCGCGCGGAAGCCGCCCTCAGGATCCGCGCGGCTGACGCCGTGACGTGGCTGCTCCGCGCGGCGGCGATCGATTTGCCATGGCGGCTGCGTCTCGAACTCGCCGACGCGTTGCGGGCGGCGCGGCGCCTGGAAGAATCCGCCGCACAGTACGGCGCCGTCCTCGACGGGGACCCCGAGAATTGGAACGCCGTCGAGAATTTGTGCACATGCCTCCTCGACCTGAAGCGGTACGACGATCTGGCCGCTCTGGCCGGGCGTATCCTCGGCCGGCTTCCCAAGGACGTCGCCGTCTGGAACAACTTCGGCATTCACCTCAAGACGGCGGGCAAGACGGATCTCGGGGTCGAGTACCTGAAGCGCGCGCTCCTTCTCTTCCCGGACAGCGCCGCGCTGCACTACAACATCGGCTTCACGCTCAACGACGCGATGAAGGCCGAGCCGGCGGAAGTGCTGCTGCGCCGCGCGGTCCGCATCAATCCGCGCTACGCCAAGGCATGGAACGCGCTCAGCGTGTCCCTGAGCATCCAATACCGGGGCGCGGAGGCGGAGGAGGCCTGCCGGATGGCCCTGCGCCTCAACCCCAGGATGAAGTCCACGTGGCTGAACCTGGGCATCTCCCTGCGCGGCCGGAACAAGCTCGGCGAGGCGGTCGCGGCGATGCGCCAGTCCATCGCGCTCGATCCCAAGTACGCCGAGGCGCATCAGAACCTTGCCTACACCCTGTGCATGCTGGGCGAGCTGGAGCAGGGCTTCAAGTCCTATGACTGGCGCTGGGCGGTTCCCGGCTTCCCGTCGTCCAAGCGGCCGTTCCGCCTGCCGGTGTGGGACGGACGGGCGTTGGGCAAGGACGATGGCCTGCTGATCTACATGGAGCAGGGCATGGGCGACGAGGTCATGTTCTCGTGGTACCTGCCCTGGGTGGCCCGGACGGCGGAAAACGTCACCGTGGAGTGCGATGAGCGGCTTATCCCGTTGTTCGCGCGCACCTTTCCGACGATCCGCTTCCTGCCCCGCACCTTTCCGGCCGACCGCCGCCTGTTCGAGCCGCACCTGCGGTTCAAGGTGCCGGCGGGACACCTGCCCAAGTTCTATTGGGCGGAGCTGCATGAACTCATCGCCAGCCAGTGGCCGCTGGCGGGCCGGCGGGCCGTCCGCACCGAACCCTACCTGACGCCCGACCCGGCGCGCGTCGAGCACTGGCGGCAGTACCTGCGCGATCGCGCCGGCGGGCGGCCCCTGGTCGGCGTGTCCTGGCGCAGCGCCCTGCGGACACGGACCCGCGACATCCAGTACCTGACGCCCGAGGAACTCTCGCAGGCGCTGGGCTTCGACGTGGCCGTCGTCAACCTCCAGTATTCGCACCAGGACGAGGAGTTGGAGGCCTTCACGCGCGAGGGTCAGCGCCACGGGTTCCACTTCATCCACCCCGAGGGCATCGACCTGCGGAACGACCTGGACGACCTGATGGCGCTGATCGCCGCGCTTGATCTGGTGATCACGCCGCTGATCTCCGTGGCGTGGATGGCCGGGGCGCTGGGTGTTCCCACCTGGGTCTTCCGCAGCAACGAGGTGACCCGCATCTGGCAGCAGTTCGGCACCCCGATCGTGCCCTGGACGCCCAGCCTGCGGCTGTTCTTCCGCCATCCCCTCCAGCCCTGGGAAGGGCCGCTGCAAACGGTCCGCGGCGAGCTGGAGGCGTGGCTGAACGAACGCGGCTGACGCCGCTCAGGCGAGACGCGCCAGTTCTCCGGCGACGCGGGCGACGACGTCACCCCACTCGCCCAGCCGCTGCTGGCGGAAGAGGCGCGCGGTGGGATACCACGGCGTGTCCTCGCGGTCGCGCAGCCAGCGCCAATCGGCGTTGCGGGCCAGCAACAGCCACAGCGGCTTGCCCAGCGCTCCGGTCAGGTGGGCGACCGATGTGTCGACCGCGATGACCAGATCCAGCTGGTCGATGATCGCTGCGGTGTCGGCGAAATCATGCAGCGCAGCGCCGAGGCTGGTGACCCGCGAGTGATCGGCCTGCGCGCCCGCGCCCTTCTGCAAGCTGTAGAAATCTACCCCGCCGACGTCAAGCACGGGGCTCAGCTCGGCAAAGCCGATGGTGCGCCAGTGGTCGCGCACATGCGCGGGATTGCCGGCCCACACCAGCCCCACCCGCGGACGCCCGGTGTCCGGCAGGCGAACCGGCCGGTCCGTCGGCGGACGGAGATAGGGGATCGGCGCGGGAACGCTGTCCGGCCGGGTGCCGAAGCGCATGGGCAGGCTCATCATCAGGTCCGCCGCGTCGAAGGCGCCCAGGTTCCGCTCGACGATTTCGTGCACGCCCGTCGCCGAGGCCAGCAGGCGCCGAAGCGGCGGGTGGCAGTTCACCTTGACCGTCGCCCCCCGATCCGCCAGCAGCGCGGCGTAGCGCACGAAGTGGATGGCGTCCCCCGCGCCCTGTTCCCCTAGCAGCACGATGGTCCGCCCGGCCACATCGCCGCCGTCCCACAGCGGCCTGCCGGCGCTCCGCATGCCATCCTCGAACTCCTGCCGGGTGCGCCGCCACTCGTACTCGGCGAATCCCTCCTCCCAGGCACCGGTTTGCAGCAACGCCAGACCGAGGCCGACGTGCATCTCGGCGCTGTCGGGGTCAAGCCGCACCGCCCGGCGGAATGTCGTGATCGCCGTATCGACGTCGCCGTCGTTGCGGATGGCGTTTGCCATATTGAAGATCAGCTTGCCCAGCGCCGGCTGCCGGGCGGTGAGCCGCTGCAACACCGACACCGCCTCGCCGTATCGGTTCATCCGCTGCAGGACGCGCGACAGCTCGACCCGGGCGGGGAGGTAGTCGGGGCGGGCGGCGGCCACCTGGCGCAGCACCGTTTCGGCCCGGTCGTGGCGGCCGCGCCGCGCCTCCAGGCGCGCGTACCCCATCGCGTCCTGCAGGGAAACCTCGCGCTCGCGGCTCACAGAGCGATCTCTTCCCGCCAGAACGCCAGAAGTTCCTCTTCCATGCGCGCCAGATCGTAGCGCCCGGCCGTCGCGAAGCCAGCGTCGCGGCGGCGCGTGGTTTCCTCCGTCGGGTTCTCGGCCAGCTGCATGGCCTCGGCGATGCGGTCGGCGCAGCCGATCCAGTCATCGGCCCCGCACCACAGACCGTTGTCGTCGGTGGCGTACTCCCGGCCCCCACCGCCGGTGAATCCGGCGACCAGACAGCCCGCCGCCATGGCTTCGAGCGGAGGCAGTCCCACCCCTTCGATGCGCCCCAGGGCCACGAACACGGCGGCGTCGCCGAGTACCTTGGCGACCTCCGTCTGCGGGATGCCGTTCAGCGCGGCCCACGGCACCCGTTCGTACCGGGGATGGCGCCGACGGAAGGTTTCCCGCAAGAAATTCGCCTCGACCGGCATCTTGCGGGGCATGTAGGCGATGAGGCGCCGCTTGGGTGCCGGCTGGAAGAGGTGGCGGTCGATCCCGTTGTGCACCACCGGCACGCGCGCGTAGCCCATGACCGTGCGCAGGTACTCCGCGATCACGTCACCGCAGCAGAACACGGTCGACACGCCCAGCGCTTCGTAGCTGCCGGCCTTGCCTATTCCGTAATAGACGTAATGGTGGTTCTGGCAGAACACCACCTTGCGGCCGGGCTGTCCGGCAAAGCGCGTCAGGACGTCGTTCCACGGCTCCGGGATGACGAGGATGTCGCTGTCACGCGCCGTGAACTCCCCGTCCAGGCGGATGCGGGGAAGGTCGCCCTCGAAGAAGTCCGCCGCCTCGTCGCGGCGGATCAGCAACGAGGCATCGAAGCCGTTCGCCCGCAGATGGCGCACGTGGAGGCGCGCGACGAGCGCGCCACCCATCGGCGTGGGGGCGTTGTCGGTGACGTAAAGGATTCGGCGCGCCGCCATGCTCGCCATCGCTCCAGGCTGGTTCCGGCTTCGGGTCAGGGTTCGCGCAGGGCCAGCTCGAAGCTCTGCAGGAGCGGCGTCAGCCAGTACGCGAGCAGCGTGCGCTCGCCCACCGAGATGAGGCTCATGGCCGGCATGCCCGACGACAGCTCGATGCCCGGCAGGATACGATCCCGCGCTTCCTTGTCCAGCCGGATCAAGGCGCGGTAGTACGGACCCGTCGGGCTCGGCGGATCGGTGATGGCGTCGGCGGAGATCGACACCAGGGAGGCGTCGATGGGATGGGTGTAGCGCTGGCTGAACGAGGTCAGGCGCACCTGCACGCTGGCGCCGACCGAGACGTTGTCGATGTCGCGCGGCATCACCCGGGCCTCGACGATCAGCTCATCGTCCTGCGGCACGATGTCGAACAGCGGCTGGCCGGCCTGGATGAGCCCGCCCACCGTATGGATCCGCAGGTCCACCACGCGGCCGCTGCGCGGGGCGGCGATGTCGAGGTGACGCAGATTGTCCTGGGCGATGCGCATGCGTTCGCGCAGATCGTTGAGCTGGACGTCGGCGGTGCGCAGTTCGTCGCTGATGCTCTTGTCGAACTGCGTCTTCAGGTCGATGATCTGCAGCCCCATCTCGCCGATGCGCTGGTGGGCGCGGGCGATCGTGGCGTCGAGGTTGTTGATGTCGCCCTGCATGGACACCTCCGCCCGCTCCTGCGCCAGCAGGCGGGGCAAGCGCTCCATGCCCTTGTTGTACAGCTCGCGCACGCCCTCGGTCTCCCGATGGATCAGTTCGAGCTGCTTGACGAGGGACTTGCGCCGGTCGGTGAAGGCGCTGATCTCGGTGTGGGTCTGGGCGATGCGCTCGTTGAGGATCTTCCCCTGGCCTTCGAGCGCCAGACGGCGGTTGGTGAAGACGTTCTGCTGGGTGGCGATCAGCCGGTCGATGAGCGGCGCGCCGCGCAGCGCCTCGATGTCGGCGGGATAGACGATGGCGTCCAGGCGCTCACGCTCGGCCAGCAGACGGGCCTCCTGGACACGCACCGCGTAGTACTGGTTGCGCACGAGTTCGAGCTGGGCCTCGGTCTGCAGGCGGTTGAGGCGCACCAGCACCTGCCCCTCCTGCACCATCTGACCTTCGCGCACCAGCAGTTCGTCGACGATGCCGCTGATGATGGGCTGAACCGTCTTGCGCGCCGTGTCGACGCGCAGGGCGCCCTGGGCGATCACCGCGCTGCCGAGCGGGACGGTCGCCGCCCAGGTGCCGAATCCGCCGAAGAAGACCAGGATCATCAGGTAGCCGGCAAGGCTGGCGCGGTGCCAGGGCGGCCGGCGGACGGGAGCGGGAAGGCCGCCGGCCTGGGGTACGGCGATCTGGCCCGCGGCGGTCTGGCTTACAACGTTCTGGCTCACGGCGTTCACCCGTTGACCTGTTTGGTGATCATCGTGACGTTCTGCGCCGGCGCGGCGACCGGGCGTCCACCGGTGATGAGGGGCAGGATCTGGTCGCGCTCGCCCAGACGCTGCACGGTGCCGTTCTGCAGAACCAGGATGCGGTCGGCGATGCTCAGGATGCTCGGGCGATGGGCGATGATGATGACCGCCGCCCCGCGCTCCTTGGCGGCCGCGACCGCCTTCAGCAGCGCCTGTTCACCGCTGGAATCGAGGCTGGCGTTCGGCTCGTCCAGGATGAGCAGCCGCGGGTTGCCGTACAGCGCGCGGGCGAGGCCGACGCGCTGGCGCTGGCCGCCCGACAGCAACGCCGCCTGATCGCCCACCTCGGTGTCGTAGCCGCGCGTCAGGTGCATGATCATCTCATGCAGGCCGGCCAGTTCCGCCGCTTCGATGATGGCTTCCGGCGAAGCGTTGGGGTCGAGGCGGCAGATGTTGTCCTTCAGCGGCCCGCCGAACAGCTCGACGTCCTGGGGCAGGTAGCCGATGTAGCGGCCGAGGTCTTCCGACGGCCAGGAGAACACGTCGGCGTTGTCGAGGCGGACGTGCCCCTGCGTCGGCGCCTGCAGCCCGACGAGCAGGTGGGCCAGCGTCGACTTGCCGGCGGCGGAGGGCCCGACGATGCCCAGGACCTCGCCCGGTTCGACGGCGAAGGTGACGCGCGACAGCACCGGCCGCTCGGCGCCGCGCGGGTGGAAACCGACGTTCTCCACCGACAGCCGCCCCTTCGGTGCCGGCGGCACCACGGTCGCGCGCGGGCGCGCCGCGACGCGGCGGAGGATCTCCTTGAGGTCGCGGTAGTTCTGCCGGGCGTCCGCCAGCTGGCGCCAGTTGGTGATGATCTGTTCCAGCGGCATCAGGGCGCGGCCCGACAGGATCGTGGCGGCCATCATGGCGCCGCCCGTCAGGGTGCTGGCCGGCGCGATGATCTCCATCGCCGCCACGGACATGATGCTCATCTGGATGAGCATGCGGGCGTACTTGGAAAGCCCGGTGACGACCGCGGCCTTGCGGCTGGCCGATCCCTGGTCTTCGAGGACGCGCTCGTTGTTCTTGCTCCAACGCGACAGCACGTGCGGCGTCATGCCCATGGCTTCCACCACGTTGGCGTTGCGCACCGCCGCCATGACCGACTTGGTCGCCTTGCCGTGGGCCGCATTGGCGCGCTTCAGGGCGGGCCGGGTGACGAATTCGTTGGCCAGCGTCAGCATCACCAGCAGCGCCGCGCCGCCCAGCGCCACGATGCCGATCCAGAAGTTCAGGATGAACAGCACGCCCAGGAACACCGGAATCCAGGGCGCGTCCATGACGACGTAGATGGACTGGCCGGACAGGAACTGGCGCAGCGCCTGAAGCTTGTTGAGGGCCCCCATATCGCGCGGCGCGCCACGCACCAGCGCGGCGGCGATGCAGGCGTTCAGGACCGGCGTGCTCAGGCCGCGGTCGATCCAGGCGCTGAGGTGCACGAGGACGTAGGAGCGGGCGACATCGACGGCGAGCTGCACCAGCAGGGCGAAGTTGGCGATCAGGAACAGGAAGAGCAGCGTCGACATGCTGTGGCTGTTCAGCACCCGGTCGAACACCGAGAACATGTACAGCGGCAGCACCAGCACGAACAGATTGACGACCAGGCTGAACACGCCGGCGGCGGTCAGGGCGCTCCTGCAAGAGGCGAACACCTGACGCATCAGGTCGTCAGGATCGCCGGTGATCGCCGCGGCAGCCTTATTGCCGGTCACGCTCATGCTTGTCTATTCCCGGATGTGGAGCCAACGGGGGTAACTCTGGGTCCCGGCATCATACAAAATCGGCGGTCGGAAGTGGCGGGGCCTTTCGCGGTGCCAAAAAAGAATGTGCCGGCGGACGGAGGTCCATCCCGGACCGCCAGATGCGCCCCCCGCATCGATCCCAGGCGCGCATCGCGCATTGATCGTTGCATGGTCGGGAGTGTATAGCCCTGTGCCGGCTGTCCGGACAATGGATTTCTCGAATCGACCGGGACAGCGACGCCACCAACCGACCACCGCACGGGCCATTCACGCCGATGAAGATCCTGTTCATTCACCAGAACATGCCGGGCCAGTACAAGCATCTGGCCCGGCTGATGGCCGCGGACCCGGGCAACGAGGTGGCGTTCATCACGAAGGGCGAGAAGGCCGACATCCCCGGTGTCGCGCGGGTGTCGTACAAGCCGACGCGCGAGGCGCATCCTTCGACGCACCATTACCTGCGCTTCGTCGAGGGGCACGTGCTGTACGGCCAGGGGGCCGTGCGGGCCGCCCTGCAGCTGCGCCAGCGCGGCTTCGTCCCCGACGTCGTCTGCGCCCACACCGGCTGGGGCGAGGCGATGTTCATCAAGGACGTGTTCCCGGAAAGCGCGCTGCTGGCCTACTGCGAATTCTACTACCGCAGCAAGGGCGCCGACATCGGTTTCGAGCCGGGCACCGAACCGGACGCCGACAAGATGGCCCGCACCCGCTGCCGCAACGCCCACATGCTGATCAGCATGGAGGCCATGGACTGGGGCGTGACCCCCACCCGCTGGCAGTGGCAGCAGCACCCGGACGCGTTCCGCGACCGCATCTCGGTCATCCACGAAGGCGTCGACACCGGCCTGTGCAAGCCGAACCCCGCGGCGGCGCTGACGCTGCCCAACGGCCGCGTGCTGACCCGCGACGACGAGGTGATCACTTACGTCGCCCGCAACCTGGAGCCGTACCGCGGCTTCCACGTCTTCATGCGGGCGCTGGAGGAGGTGTGCCGGCGGCGGCCGAACGCGCAGGTGGTCATCGTCGGCGGCGACGAGGTCAGCTACGGCTCCGCGCCCGAGGGTGCGCCCAACTGGCGCGAGAAGATGCTGGCCGAGGTGCGGATCGACCCCAACCGCGTGCACTTCCTGGGCAAGATCCCCTACCAGCAGTTCCTCACCGTCCTCCAGGTTTCGCGCGCACACGTCTACCTCACCTTCCCCTTTGTCCTGTCGTGGTCGATGCTGGAGGCGATGGCGGCGGGCTGCGTGATCGTCGGGTCCAGCACGGCGCCGGTCATGGAGGTGATCGAGGACGGCCGCAATGGCCTGCTCACCGACTTCTTCGATCCCAAGGGCGTCGCCGACCGGCTCGACGCCGTCCTCGACCATCCCGACCACATGGCCGACCTGCGCGCCGCCGCGCGGCGGACGATCGTCGAGCGCTATGACCTGCACAGCGTCTGCATCCCCGCCCAACTCAAGCTGATCGAGGATGTGGCGGCGCGGCGCCGGCCGACCGGCCTCGGCACGCCGTGAACCACCCGCCGGCCGCCGCCGCTGGCGCCGCTGCCGATGACGACGAGCGGGTCG
>DASWVP010000394.1:0-10717 GCA_036401175.1 Azospirillum sp.
CGGCGGCATGCTGGCGGCCAGCGCCATCAGCTCGATGCTGGGCCACGGGTCGAGCCCGTTCGGCGCCCCGGACGGCGCGGGCGCCGGGGCGGAGCAGGCCGCCAGCCACGGCGACCAGCTTCCCGCCGAGAACCACGTCCAGCAGGCCAATTATCAGGCCGACGAGAGCCAGGCCGACGAGGGCGACTTCGGCGGTGGTGACGACGGCGGCGACAGCTGGATCTGACCCGAACGGGGGCCCCTTTCCTTAGGCGGAAAGGGGCCTTCCCCCGCCTCAGCGCGCGAAGGTGACGGTGCCTTCGTTGGCGGCCTGTTCGGCCGGCTTGGCGTTGTGGCCGAACTCCTCGACGTCGCTGCGGCGGGTGTAGCCGCGCCGCGCGCGCTTGTCCTCCAGCAGGCGCATCGGCGCGCGGCGGCCCGTCGGCAGCTTGCCGGCATAGGCGGCGACCGCCAGCGCGCCCAGCCCGGCGAACACCGCCGTCGTCACCCACGGGTGCATCCGCGCCTGGGTGTAGACGCTGGTCTCGCGCACGAAGGAATGGCGCCCGGCGCGTTCCTCGTGGTCGTGGCCGGAGGTCTGCCAGAGGCTGTCGCCGTGCCGCCGGCGCGGCCCGCCGGAGCGCTGGAAGCGCGTGACGAAGGTTTCCATCATGCGGTCGGTCAGGCGGGGCATGTAGCGCTCGCCCCACTGGAACAGCTTGCCCGAACCTCCGACGATCAGGTCGCGCACCGGCGTCTGCGCGGCGTGCAGGATGGCCTGGGCGACCAGGTCCGGCGCGTAGACCGGAGGCGGGTTGATCGGTTTGCCGTCCATATAGTTCTTGCCGTGCTCCTCGAACTGCGTGTCGATGGTGGCCGGCTTGATCAGGGTGACGGACACCGGGGCGCCGTCCGTCTCCACCTCCATGCGCAGCGCGTCGGTGAAGCCCTTCACCGCGTGCTTGGTGGCGGAATAGGGGCCTTGCAGCGGGATCGCCCGCTCCGACACCACGCTGCCGACGTTGATGAGGGCCCCGCCGTGCTCGCGCAGATGGCGCAGCGCCACCAGCGAGCCGATCACCGTGCCCCAGTAGTTCGTCTCGAACAGGCGACGGTGGTCCTCCATCGATATCTCTTCGATGCGGCCGTAGATCGAGACGCCGGCGTTGTTGACCCAGGTGTCGAAGCCGCCGAACGAGCGGATCGCGGTGTCGGCGACGCGGCGCATGGCCTCCTCGTCGGCGACGTCGGCGACGCAGTGCACGGCCATGCCGCCGTCGCGCCGGATCTCCTCCGCCACCTGCGCCAGCGCGTC
Organism: Azospirillum sp.; assembly: GCA_036401175.1. GTDB lineage: Bacteria > Pseudomonadota > Alphaproteobacteria > Azospirillales > Azospirillaceae > Azospirillum. The sequence continues at coordinate 1,295 of DASWVP010000394.1, forward strand.
GCGGTCGCGGGCGGCCAGCACGACATGCGCGCCCTGCGCCGCGGCCATGCGGGCGGTGGTCAGGCCGATGCCGCTCGTCGCCCCGGTGACGACGATGACCTGTTCTTCGATCGGCTTCAGATGCATGGGCATGGCTTCCTCACGGGTTCCGGACGGGCGCGCCGCTCAAACAGGCCGCGCGCCCCGGTGTTCCCCCGGTCCTTGAATCCGGCCGCGCGGAAGCCATATAGGTTAAGTCGTGCCATAGAATTGAAACCAACACGACGTCCATGCCATGGCGAAACGCCGGCCGTGACGACATGGCATGAAGTCCCGCGTGTTTCGGACATGTTGCGAGACCTTCCCGGTGAATGCGAGCGCCCGCGGCATCCGCGCGGCGCTCGCCTTTGTGTTGCGCGGGGTGTGTTGCAGGGGGTGCGCGGGCGGATGCCGCCATCGCGGTAACCCGATGGTCCGCCCCCAGGTCTGACGGACGATCCCCCCGGCGCCTTGCCACCACCGCCCCGTCCATGCTGTTGCAGCGCACAGGAGCGCCCCGCCCGCAGCCATTCCGCGAGACACCGCCATGGCGCCATGGGCGGCGGCGCGGCCTGATCGCTGGACAGCGGAGCCACGGGAACAGTACAGGAGGCCGCATGCCGTCGCGTCGCGATTCCGGGACCTGGATGTGGGCGGAGGCCGTCGAGCTTCTCGACCGCGCCGAGCGGTTGCACCGCCAGTTCTTCAGGCCCGGCCGGCCGGACGCGCCGTGCGCCACCTGGACCCCGCCCGTGGACGTCTACGAGACGGCGGCCGAGATCGTCATCGTCGCCGCCCTGCCGGGCGTGCTGGCTGAACAGGTTGAGGTGGCGGTGGAGCACGGCGTGCTGCGGCTGGCCGGCGAACGCACGCTGCCCTGCCCGCGCGCCGGCGCCATCCATCGCCTGGAAATTCCGCACGGCCGTTTCGAGCGCCGCATCGAGCTGCCGGCCGGCGCCTACGAGGTGGCACGGAACGAGCTGGCCGCCGGGTGCCTCGTCCTGGCGCTGCGCAAGCTGGGCTGAGGGGAGCCACGCATGACCGAACCGACCGCATCCGCCCCCACCCCCGCCGAACCCAACGACGCCCCGCTGGCGCTGCCGGACGGCGCGGTGCCGGTCATCGCCGTGCGCAACCTCGTCCTGTTTCCCGGCATCGTCATGCCGGTGACCGTCGGCCGCCGCCGCTCCGTCGCCGCCGCGCAGGAGGCCGCGCGCGGCGACCGCCCGGTCGGCGTCGTCCTCCAGCGCGACGAGGCGGAGGAGGAACCGACGGGCGCCGACATGCACCCGGTCGGCAGCACCGGCAACATCCTGCGCTACGTCACCACGCCGGACGGCCAGCACCATCTGGTCTGCCAGGGCCGGCAGCGCTTCCGCATCACCGAATGGCTGGACGGCTATCCGTTCCTCGCCGCACGGATCGCCCCGGTCGAGGAGGTGGAGCCCGACACGCCGGAGGTTCGCGCCCGCTTCCTGCACCTGCGCGATCAGGCGCTGGAGGCGCTCCAGCTTCTGCCGCAGGTGCCGCAGGAGTTGCTGACGGCGGTGCAGAACATCGAATCCGCCGCCGAACTGGCCGACATGACGGCCGCCTACATGGACCTCAAGCCGGCCGAGAAGCAGGAGATCCTGGAGACGTTCGATGTCTCCGACCGGCTCGACCGGGTGGCGCGCCTGCTCGCAAAGCGGATCGAGGTGCTGCGCCTGTCGCGCGACATCCGCGAGCGCACCCGCGAGACGATGGACGAGCGCCAGCGCGAGTTCCTGCTGCGCGAACAGCTCCGCACCATCCAGCAGGAACTGGGCGAGGGCGACGAGGCGCGCCAGGCCGAGGTGGCCGAGCTGCAGGACGCGATCGCCAAGGCCGGCATGCCCGACGAGGTGCGCGAACAGGCGGCGAAGGAACTGCGCCGCCTGGAACGCATGCCCGAGGCGGCGGCCGAGTATTCCATGGTGCGCACCTACCTGGACTGGCTGATCGAGCTGCCGTGGAACCGGCTGTCCGAAGGGCGGATCGACATCGCCGAGGCGCGCCGCATCCTGGACGAGGACCATTTCGGGCTGGAAAAGGTGAAGCGCCGCATCCTGGAATTCCTGGCGGTGCGCAAGCTGAACCCGGAGGGCAAGGGACCCATCCTGTGCTTCGTCGGGCCGCCGGGGGTGGGCAAGACCTCGCTCGGCCTGTCGATCGCGCGGGCGACGGGGCGCGCGTTCGCGCGCGTCAGCCTGGGCGGCGTCTACGATGAATCCGAGATCCGCGGGCACCGCCGCACCTATGTCGGCGCCCTGCCCGGCAACATCGTCCAGGGCATCCGCAAGGCCGGCACGCGCGACTGCGTGATGATGCTGGACGAGGTGGACAAGCTGGGTAACAGCGGGCGCGGCGACCCCTCCGCCGCCCTGCTGGAGGTGCTGGACCCCGAGCAGAACGCCACCTTCCGCGACAACTACCTGGGCGTGCCGCTCGACCTGTCGAAGGTCATGTTCATCGCCACCGCCAACGTGCTGGACGCCGTGCCCGGCCCGTTGCGCGACCGCATGGAGGTGATCGAGCTGGCCGGCTACACCGAGGACGAGAAGCTGGAGATCGCCCGCCGCTATCTGGTGCCGCGCCAGATCCGCGCCAACGGCCTGACCGGCGCCCCCTTCGCCATCACCGGCGAGGCGTTGCGCGCGATCATCCGCGACTACACGCGCGAGGCCGGCAACCGCGGGCTGGAGCGGCAGATCGGCGCCGTGTGCCGCAACGCCGCCATCCGCATCGCAGAGGGGCTGGCCAACGGACTGGAAGACGGGCTGGAGATCGGCCCGGAACAGGTGCGCGAGGTGCTGGGGGCGCCGCCCTTCGAGAACGAGGTCGCCATGCGCACCAGCGTGCCGGGCGTGGTGACCGGGCTGGCGTGGACGCCGGTGGGCGGCGACATCCTGTTCATCGAGGCGACGCGCTTTCCCGGCACCGGCAAGCTGATCCTCACCGGCCAACTCGGCGACGTGATGAAGGAAAGCGCGCAGGCGGCGCTCAGCCTCGTCAAGACGCACTGGCGTGACCTGGGCATCGCGGCGGACTCCTTCGAGACGTCCGACATCCATGTGCACGTCCCGGCCGGCGCCATCCCCAAGGATGGGCCGTCGGCCGGCGTGGCGATGTTCATGGCGCTGGTGTCGCTGCTGACCGGGCGCTGCATCCGCCCCGGCATCGCGATGACCGGCGAGATCAGCCTGCGCGGCCTCGTCCTGCCGGTGGGTGGCATCAAGGAGAAGGTGGTGGCGGCGCAGCGCGCCGGGGTCACCACCGTCCTGTTGCCGGCCCGCAACCGCAAGGACTACGACGACATCCCCGCCGCCGTGCGCGAGACGCTGCGCTTCGTCTGGCTGGACCGCGTCGACGACGCCATCCGCGAAGCCCTGGTCGCCGGGCCCGAGCCGTGCGTCCTATGACCTCGGCGTTACCCCGCATCCACTTTTGCGCGCGCGCCTTCGCGTCCCATATGAATGGTGACGCCAAGGAGTCATTCTCGCTGATGTCATCACTGAGAGGCCCGCCCGAAGACGGCGGGCCTTTTTTTGTGCGCCTCACACCCACCCCACATCCGCCGAGAACATGTATCCCGCGCCGTAGATGGTCTTGATCAGCCGCGGGCTGTGCGGGTCCTCGGCCAGCTTGCGGCGCAGGCGGGAGATGCGCACGTCGATGGAACGGTCCAGCGGCTCCAGCTCGCGTTCCTGCAAGAGCTGGTCGCGCGACAGGATGCGGTTCGGGCTGCGCACGAACGCTTCCAGCAGCCGGGTTTCGGCGGTGCTCAGCGCCACCTCCCGCCCGCCGGGATCGACGAGGCGGTTGCGCGCCGGCTCGAACGTCCAGCCCTCGAAGCGCGCCACCGATGGCGGCGGCGCCTCGGCCGTGTCGACGGCGCGGCCCAGGCGGCGCAGCACGCTGCGCACGCGCGCCACCAGCTCGCGCGGCTCGAACGGCTTCACCATGTAGTCGTCGGCCCCCAGCTCCAGGCCGAGGATACGGTCGGCGACGTGCTGGCGGCCGGTGAGGATGAGGATGGCGCAGCCCGCCCGCTCCCGCAGATCGCGAACGAGCTGCAGCCCGTCCACGTCCGGCAGGCCGAGGTCGACGATGCACAGCGCCGGCACGCGCGTCCGCAGCCGCCGCGCCAGCTCGGCGCCCGAGCGCACATGCTCCACCTCGTAGCCGTAGCCGGCCAGGGTGGCGCAGATCAGGCGGCCGATGTCCGCCTCGTCCTCGACCACGTAGACCAGCGGCTTGGCAACGTCCGTCATGCCCGCGCCCCCGCGCCGGTCGCCGCGATGGCGGCGGCGATCTCGTCGCGCGTGAACGGCTTGTGCAGGATCGGCGTGCCGCAGCCCTCCAGCCCATCGGCGTAGCCGCTGATGAGGACGACGCGCAGGTCGGGCCGGCGCGCCCGCGCCAGCTCCGCCAGTTGCCGGCCGCCCAGGCCGCCGGGCATCATCACGTCGCTCACCAGCACCGCCACCTCCGGCACCGCGTCCAGCAACCGCACCGCCTCCGTCCCGCTGTCGGCCTCCACCACCAGATAGCCCAGCTCGACGAGTTGCCGGCGGATGACGCGCCGCACCTCCGCCTCGTCCTCGACCAGCAGCACCAGCCGGCGCTCGCCGGTGCCGCCGTGGGCCGGGCCGGCGGATGCGGGAGCGGGCTTCGGCGCGGGCGGCGCCACCGGCCGGTGGCTGAGCGGCAGCAGCAGGACCGCCGTGGTGCCGGCGCCGGGCGCGCTGTCCATGCGGATGCCGCCGCCGGACTGCTTGACGAAGCCGTAGACCTGCGACAGGCCCAGGCCGGTGCCCGCCCCCAGCCCCTTGCTGGTGAAGAACGGCTCGAACGCCTGCGCCAGCGTGGCCTCGTCCATGCCGATGCCGGTGTCGGCGACGGTGACGCGCACATAGGCGCCGGGGGCCACCTCCGCCTCCCCGGCCGCCGCCGCTTCCAGCTCCACGGTGTCGGTGGCGAAGGTCAGGCGCCCGCCGCCGGGCATGGCGTCGCGGGCGTTGAAGGCGAGGTTGAGCAGCGCGTTCTCCAACTGGTGCGGGTCCACCTCCGCCACCGGCGGCACGGCGGGGTCCAGGACCCGGATCTCGATCGCCGACGGCAGCGAGCGGTGCAGCAGCGCCACCGTGCCGCGCACCAGCCGGCCGACCTCCACCGGGCGCGGCTCCAGCGGCTGGCGGCGCGAGAAGGCCATCAGCCGGCGCGTGATGTCGGCGCCGCGCCGGGCGGCGCGCAGGGCGGGCTCCAGCCCTTCGCGCACGGCGCCCGCGTCGGCCGCGCCGTCCTCCAGCCGGTCGTGCAGGGCGGCAAGGTTGCCGATGACGACGGTCAGCAGGTTGTTGAAGTCGTGCGCGAGGCCGCCGGTCAGCTTGCCCACCGCCTCCATCTTCTGCGCGTGGATCAGCGCGGCTTCCGTGCGCTTCTGCTCGGTCACGTCGGAGGACAGCACGAAGAAACCGACCACCGCGCCCGCCTCGTCGAATTCCGGCACGATGTCGCTGTGCGCGTACACCCGGCCACGGCCGGGCCGTTCCATGGCGTATTCGTAGCTGACGCGCCGGCCGGTCGCCGCCCGCTCCAGCTGCCGGCCGATGACGGCGAACAGCGGCGGACCCAGCACCTCCTCCACCGTGCGGCCGAGGATGGTGTCCTTGGTGAGGCCGAACCAGTCCGCGTAACCGCGGTTGGCGAAGCGGTAGACGCCCTCCCGGTCGATGTAGGCGATGTTGGCGGGTACGGCGTCGGTGATCAGCCGCAGCCGCTCCCTGGTCGCCTCCAGCTCCGCCGTGCGTTCGCGCACGCGGCGGTCCAGCTCCTCGTTGCGCTCCAGGATCAGGCGCTCGTGCCGGCGCTGTCCGGTCACGTCGGTGTAGATGGTGACGAAGCCACGGTCGGGCAGCGGCGTGCCGCGCACGGCGATGATGCGGCCATTGGGCCGCTCGCGCTCAAAGGCGTGCGGCTCGAACGCGGCCGCCGTGCGCACCCGTTCGGCCACCAGCGCCGCGGCGTCGCCGGGGCCGTACTCGCCGCGCAGCGCGTTGAAGCGCATGAAGTCGGCGAACGGCGTGCCGACGCGCGCCATCTCCGCCGGGAAGTCCAGCAGCGACAGGAACCGCTCGTTCCAGGCGACCAGCCGCAGGTCGGCGTCGATCACCGTGAAGCCCTGGTCGATGTGGTCGAGCCCGGCCTGGAGAAGCGCCAGCCGGTGCGCCGGATCGACCGCCCCATCCCCCCGCATGCGTCCGCCTTCGTTGCCGCCCCGGCCAGCCCGTGACCGGACACGCGATTGTAAGCGCTCCGCCCGCATCGGCAACCCCCGGCCGGGCCGCCCTGTTACAATTGGCTACATTTCCGACGCACTTCCGCAAGACTCCTTCGCCATCCTTCAATCGACCACGAAGCGGCCGCGGAAGGCCGACGCACCACGAGACCGAGGAGGAAACCCCATGCGCTTTCTGAAGACGCTCGCCTGCGGCGCCGCCGCCTGCGCCATGATGGCCGGCACGGCCAACGCCGAGATTTCGGACAATGCCGTCAAGATCGGCCTGCTGACCGACATGACCGGCACCTATTCCGACATCGCCGGGCCGGGCGCCATCGCCGCGGCGCAGATGGCCATCGACGATGTCGGCGGCAAGGTCGCCGGCAAGCCCGTCGTCCTGCTGACCGCCGACCACCAGAACAAGCCGGACATCGCGTCGAACAAGGCGCGCGAGTGGATCGACGTGGAGAAGGTCGACGTCTTCGCCGAGCTGGTGACCACCTCCGTCGCGCTGGCCGTCAACGCCATCGCCAAGCAGGCCAACAAGATCAGCCTGGTGTCGGGCACCGCGTCGTCGCGCATCACCAACCAGGACTGCTTCCCCGGCGGCGTGCACTGGACGTACGACACCTACGCCATGGCCGTGGGCACCGGCAAGGCGGTGGTGGCGGAGGGCGGCAAGAGCTGGTTCTTCCTGACCGCCGACTACGCCTTCGGCCAGAACCTGCAGGACGACGTCGCCAAGGTCGTCAAGGCCAACGGCGGCGAGGTGAAGGGCGCCGTCAAGCACCCGTTCCCGGCGCAGGACTTCTCGTCGTTCCTGCTGCAGGCGCAGGGCTCGGGCGCGCAGGTCATCGGTCTGGCCAACGCCGGCGCCGACACCACCAACGCCATCAAGTCGGCGGCCGAGTTCGGCATCACCCAGGGCGGGCAGAAGCTGGCCGGTCTGCTGGTGTTCCTCAGCGACATCCACTCGCTGGGCCTGCAGAACGCCCAGGGGCTGATGCTGACCACCGGCTTCTACTGGGACATGGACGAGAAGACCCGCGAGTGGTCGAAGCGCTTCCAGGCCAAGACCGGCAAGATGCCGACGATGGTGCAGGCCGGCGTCTATTCCTCGCTGATGCACTACTTCAAGGCGATCGAAGCGACCGGCAGCGACGACACCGCCGCCGTGATGAAGAAGATGAAGGAGACCAAGGTCGAGGACTTCTTCGCCCGCAACGGCCGCATCCGCGAGGATGGCCGCATGGTGCACGACATGTATCTGGCGCAGGTGAAGAAGCCGGCCGAATCGAAGGGCCCGTGGGACTATTACAAGATCGTCCGCACCATCCCGGCCGAGGAGGCGTTCACCCCGCTGTCCGAAAGCCAGTGCCCGATGGTCAAGAAGTAAGCCTGCGAAGGCGGCGGGGGAGCGAGCTCGCGTCCCCGCCGTCACTTTGCGCTGTTCGTTCCCGCCGCATGTCGTGGCAATATGGGGGCGTAGCGGTGCCGCCGGCCGGGGGGCGGGCGCCGCACCAATAGCACGCAGGGAGAAACGGCCGTCATGCCGCTCAAACACATCCTGGTCCAACTCGACTCCAGCTCGAACGTCGAGTCCCGCCTCACCGCCGCCATCGCCCTGGCGAAGGAGCACGGCGCGTTCCTGCGCGGCCTGTTCGCCCAGCCCGACCGCAACGCCACCAGCGTCATCGCGCGGCGCTCCAGCGACCATCTGGCGCACGCCGCCGCCCAGTCGGAGGCGCTGTTCCGGTCCAGGACGCAGGACGCCGGCATCGCGTCCGAATGGCACGCGCTGGCGCACGGCGAATACAACCACGTCATCCGCGAGACGATCATCTGGTCGCGCTTCGCCGACCTGACGGTCCTCAGCCAGTACGACCGCGACCAGTCCGAAGGCGGCGCGCCGGAGGAGCTGGCCGAGCAGGTGGTGCTGAACGCCGGCCGGCCGGTGCTGGTCGTGCCCTACGCCGGGCTGTTCCCGCACATCGGCAAGCGCGTCGTCATCGCCTGGAACGCCGAGCGCGAGGCGTCGCGCGCGCTGGCCGACGCCATGCCCTTCCTTGAGCGGGCGAGCGAGGTGACGGTGATCACCGTGCTGACGCAGGCCGGGCAGACGGGCGATCAGGCCCGCATCACGCTGTCCGACCATCTGCGCCTGCACGGCGTCACCGCCGAGCAGACGCACTTCACGGTCAGCGACATCGGCGCCATGGACGCGCTGCTGGCGCAGGCGGTCGACCTCGGCGCCGACCTGCTGGTGATGGGTGCGCACGGGCACTACACCTTCCCGTACCTGCACCGGGGCAGCGGAACGCGCCACGTGCTGCGCTCCGCCCCGTTGCCGGTGCTGCTGTCGCACTGAGGACACCGCGCGTCGCGGGCTGGCGCCAGCCCGCGACGGCGTGCGTTCAACCGACCGGCGCGATGCCCATCTGCAAGGCCGCCTTGAGCGCCTGCGAGCGGTTCGACACGCCCAGCTTGGGAAAGACGTTGCGCAGGTGCGTCTTGACCGTGATCTCCTGAAGGCCGAGGCTGCGGGCGATCTCCTTGTTGGACAGGCCGTCGCACAGCAGGCGCAGGATGTCGCGTTCGCGCGGGGTGAGCGCCGGCACCCCCGGATGGCGGCGCGGCATCGCCGCGCCGGACGCGCCGAACACGTCGGGGCGCGCCACCGCCGGCACATAGACCTCGCCGGCCAGCACCAGCTTCAGGGCGCTGACGATGGCGTCGCAGCCCATGGTCTTCGGCAGGAAGCCGTTGATGTCGCACTCGAACGCCTGGCGCACGTCGGACAGGCCGCTGAAGCCGGAGAACACCACCACCGGCACGCCCGGAAAGCCCTTGCGCACGGTGCGCAGGCCCATCACGCCGTTCATGCCCGGCATCCGCAGATCGACGATCACCAGATCGATGCGCCCGCCGCCGGTGGAATGCGCAAGAACCTCGTCGAGGGACGCCGCTTCCAAGACGTCGACGCGGTCCGCCAGTTCACGGACGAAGGGAACGAGGCCGGCACGCGTCACAGCATGATCGTCAGCCAATACTACAGTCAGCTTGTCTTTATATTCGTTCAACGGCATGATCGGCCAACACAGATT
>DASWVP010000395.1:0-1854 GCA_036401175.1 Azospirillum sp.
GCTTGGCACCAACCTACGGGAACGTGCGCTCCGTCGTAGGTTGGTGCCAAGCGAAGCGCGGCCCAACGTCGGTGCTGCGCGGTCGGCGGCCGACAGACGGTCCGCCCCCATGCCCGCCCTTCCCCATCAGAACTCGTACGCCAGCCGCAGGCCGCCCCAGTGCCGGCCGCGCACGAGGATCGGCACGTCGACCTCCTTCAGCAGCATCTTGCGCCCGCCGCCCATGTCGCGCTCGTAGGCCTGGATGAGGTGCGGGCGGCTGTTGCGCGCCGCCGCCAGACCGGCGCGGTCATCGAAGATGCGGCGGTTGCGGCAGTTGCCGGCGTTCCACACCGGGTCGCCGGGGCGCTGCGGCTGGGAGAATTTGGCGTTGTGCGTGGGCAGATAGCCGCGCCGGTCGACCGCCGCGCAGAAGACGACGCGCGTGTTCAGGCCCAGCACCGGCTCCTGGAACGGCGGGAACAGCGCGTCGGCCAGCGCGGTGAAGCGCGTCGTGTACTGCTGCGGGTCGGTCCCCGGCACCGGCCGGTAGTCGCTGTCGAACAGGTCGTCCAGCGACGCGCGGCCCTGGCGCAGCGCCTCCTCCAGCGCCGCGGCGATGCCGGCGGCGGCGTCGCGGGCGGCGCCGATGAAGGTCGCGTCGTCCGCCTCCAGCGCGTCGAGCTTCGCCGCCAGCGCGGCGGACGGCCCCGCCGGCACGTCCTTGAAGCACAGGTGCACGCCCAGCTCGCTCAGCGTCGTCACCTGACAGGGCAGGCGGCCGATGCCGGTCACCTCCAGCGCGCCGTGCTCGCCGGCCTGGCTGCTGCCCGTGCCCTCGCCCTGGACCAGCGCGCCGTCCCGCGACAGGTCGAGCGTCATCACCGGCCGCACCCGGCCGGACAGCTCCAGCCGGCCGGCGATCCGCGTCGGGATGCGGTCGGAGGTCCGGCGGTCGCCGGCCGAGCTTTGCCGCAGCCCGATCGCCAGCCGGCGGCCCAGGTCGGCCACCGCGCCGCTGGTGTCCCTGGCCTTCACCGCCAGTTCGTGCGACAGGGCGACGGTGGCGCCGGTGCCGGTGGAGATCGCCTCCGCCCGCGCCAGCACCTGCTGCGCGCCGCTTGCCGCCTCCCCGGCGATGCGGCTGATTTCGAAGGTCGCCGCCTCCTGCTGCTCGACGGCGGAGGCGACGGTGGTGGCGACCATGTCGATCTCCTCGATCGCGCGGACCACCTCCTCCATGTTGGACGCGGCGCCGGAGACGGCCTCGCGCACCTCGGCGATCTGCTCGCCGATGGAATTGGTGGCGTCGCGCGTCTGCACCGACAGGCGCTTCACCTCCTCCGCCACCACGGCGAAGCTGCGCCCGGCCTGCCCGGCCCGTGCCGCCTCGATGGTGGCGTTGAGCGCCAGCAGGTTGGTGCGCCCGGCGATCTCGGTGATCAGCTTCGCCACGTCGCCGATCTGCGTCGCCGCGTCGCGCAGGCGGCCGATGGTGGCGGCGCCGGACGACGCCGTCGCCACCGCCCGGTGCACGACGTCGCGTGAGCGCTTGGTCTGTCCGGCGATCTCGCGGCTGGCCGCCGACAGCTCCTCGGTGGCCGAGGCCACGCCGGTGGCGTTGGCGTTGGCCTGCTCGGCCACGGCGGCGACGGCGACGGCCTGCTGGCGGATGTCCTCCACCGCGTGGTCGACCTGCCCGATGGCCGCCTCGACCGCCTGGTTGTGGTCGGTCACCCGGCGCATGGTGGCCGTCATGTCGGCCTCGATCATCGAGCAGGTTTCCAGCAGCAGCGCGCGGGCGTCCGCCGCAACCGGCGCGGCCTCGGCCGGAGGCATATCCGTTCGCTCGGCCATCGGCGCCGCGGCGGGCTC
>DASWVP010000396.1:0-4260 GCA_036401175.1 Azospirillum sp.
TCGCCGGCCACCAGCAGCGGCCCGGCCGGCAGCCACGCCGGCACCGCCGCCGGTTCCAGCAGCGCCGGTTCCCCGATCGCGGTCAACTCGTCGTCGAACAGTTGCAGGAACGGCTCGGCGCGGCGGGAGTCGATGGCGACCAGAACGCGCCGTCCCCGGCGCTCCTCCATGGGCAGGGCGTGCGCCACCGCCTCGAAGGTGGTCAGCCCGACGATGGGCAGGCCGGCCGCCAGGGCGAAGCCGCGCGCCGCCGCCAGCGCGATGCGCAGGCCGGTGAAGGCGCCCGGCCCGACCGTGACGGCGATGCGGTCCAGCCCGTCCACCGTCACCCCAGCGTCGGCCAGCACCGCCTGCACCATCGGCACCAGCGCTTCCGCCTGCCCGCGCGCCATCGGTTCGGCGCGCCGCGCGGTGACGCGTCCGTCGTCCCACACCGCGGCCGAGCAGCCCGATGTCGCCGTATCGAGACCCAGAACCTTCATGCCCGTGCTCCATCCGCGCCGCACGGGCCGGCCCTTCGCCGTCCCACCGCCGCCCCCCGTGCCGATCAGGATCCTGGAGCAGCTATGGCACGCGCTGCCCGATCCCGTCTACACCACTCGCCCCCGTCCCGCTCCCGTCCCGCTCGTGGCGCGACGGCCACAGGGCCTGTTGCACGGTTGCACCGATTTCGGGTGAAGCCAAGCCTGCGGCGGTTCATCACTTGTTCCGGCGCGGCGGCTGTGCCACACCAACGGCGTTGGCCGGTTTCCGACCGGCCGCCACCGTCGATACCGATACCATGCCGCTCCGACGCGCCGCCGCTTCGCTCGCCGCCGTCGCCGCATGGGCCTTCCTGGCCTGCGCGGGGGCGCCGGCCGTGGCCGCCCCGGCCGACGGCGGACCGAGCGCGGTGGTCTTCGCCTACAACCGCTTCGGCGAGGACCAGACCCCCTCCAGCAGCATCCGCATCGACCAGTTCGAGGCGCACCTGGACGAGCTGAAGAACGGCGATTACGCCGTGCTGCCGCTGTCCCGCATCCTGGACGCGGTGCGCAACGAGGAGCCGCTGCCCGAACGCACGGTCGCCATCACCATCGACGACGCGACGCGCTCCTTCTACCGCCACGCCTGGCCGCGCCTGAAGGCGGCCGGGCTGCCCTTCACCCTGTTCGTCGCGGTCGACACGATCGGCCGGCCGGACACGCACATGAGCTGGGACGAGCTGCGCCAGCTCGCGTCCTCCGGCGGGGTCACCATCGGCGCGCTGGGTGCCACCACCGCCTCGCTGGTCGCCAAGCCGGACGCCGACGCGCGCGCCGAGCTGCGCCGCGCGCGCGATCGCCTCCAGGCCGAACTGAACCAGCGGCCGACGCTGTTCGCCTATCCGCAGGGCGAGTATTCGGCGGCGCTGCGCACGCTGGTGGCCGAGCAGGGCTTCGCCGCCGGGTTCGGTCAGCAGTCGGGCGTCGTGCACCCGGACAGCGATTTCCGCGCCCTGCCGCGCTTCGTGATGATCGAGTCGTTCGGCGGCATCGAGCGCTTCCGCCTCGCCGCCAACGCGCTGCCGCTGCCGGTGTCCGACGTGACGCCGGACGACCCGGTGCTGGCGGTCAACCCGCCGCCGCTGGGATTCACCGTGGACGAGGCGGTGGGCGACCTGTCGCGGCTGGCCTGCTTCGCCTCCGCCCAGGGCCGCACGCGGGTGGAGCGCCTCGGGGAGGACCGCGTCGAGGTGCGCATCGCCGACCCGTTCCCGCCCGGCCGGTCGCGCGTCAACTGCACGCTGCCCGGCCCGGACGGCCGCTGGCGCTGGTTCGGCGTGCAGTTCCTGGTGCCGGAGTAAGCGCGGCGCGGCCGTTGGGTTTTCGGCTTCGCCTCAACCCAACCTACGGCGCGGCTGTAGGTTGGGTTGAGCGCCAGCGAAAACCCAACGTCAACGACCTCAGCGCACCGCGCGGACCTCGACCACCTCGGGGATGTAGTGGCGCAGCATGGTCTCGATGCCGTTCTTCAGCGTCGCGGTCGAGCTGGGGCAGCCGGCGCACGAGCCCTTCATGTGCAGGTAGACGACGCCGCGCTCGAAGCCGTGGAAGGTGATGTCGCCGCCGTCTTGCGCCACCGCCGGGCGCACGCGGGTGTCGAGCAGCTCCTTGATCTGCTGGACGATCTCGTCGTCGTCCTCGTGCGCGCCGTTGTCGTCGCCGTCGTCGAGCAGCACCGGCTTGCCGGCGGTGAAATGCTCCATGATGACGCCGAGGATGGACGGCTTCAGCAGGAACCAGTCCTTGGCGCCGTCCTTGGTGATGGTGATGAAGTCGGTGCCCAGGAAGACGCCGGCGATGCCGTCGATCTCGAACAGCCGCTCGGCCAGCGGCGAGCGGGCGGCCCCTTCGCGGCTGGTGAAGTCGGCCGTGCCGCGGCCGAGCACCTCACGCCCCGGCAGGAACTTGAGGGTGGCCGGATTGGGGGTCTGCTCGGTCTGGATGAACATCCTCTGATCCTTTCTGCGCTGCCGCCGAAGAAGACTGGCGGCGTATCGGAAACTTGGGCAGAATCTCCGGCAAGATCAAGCATGTCCTCGCTGGGGAATTTGACGGTGAGCAAGGATAGCGGTGCTTTGCCCGGCCACGACCGCGCGGCGGTCGTCGACTGGCTGCTCGGCGACGCCCGGATGCTCCCCGACGTGCCCGAGGTTCTGGACGCGTTCTGCGCCCGCATGGTGGCGGCGGGCGTGCCGCTGACCCGGTGCGCGCTCGCCCTGCGGCTCCTGCACCCGCTGTTCCGCATGATGACGGTGTTCTGGCGGCACGGCCAGGGCATCGTCCGCGTCGCGGAGCGCGAGCACGGCAGCGAGAACACCCCGGAATACCGCAACAGCCCCGTCGCCGCGATCATCGACGCGGGCGCCGGGGCCATGCGCTTCCGCCTGGAACAGATGGCCGAGCCGTGGCCGTTCCCGGTGCTGGACGAACTGAAGGGGCAGAACATCACCGACTACGCGGTGATGGCGCTGCCCTTCTCCAACGGCCGGCGCAACATGCTCAGCGTCGCTACCGACCGGCCGGGCGGCTTCACCACGGCGGATCTGGCGCTGGTCGACGGCGTGCTGCCGGCCCTGGCGACGGTGCTGGAGCTGAAGGCGGTGAACCGTCTCGCCGGCACGGTGCTGGACACCTACGTCGGCCGGCGCTCGGGCGCGCGCATCCTGTCCGGCGACATCCGCCGGGGCACCGGCGCCGCGTTGCGCGCCGTGCTCTGGCACTGCGACCTGCGCGGCTTCACCCCGCTGGCCGACCGCCTGCCGTCCGAGGAGCTGATCGCGCTGCTGAACGGCTATTTCGAGATCATGGGCGGCGCCATCGAGGCGCGCGACGGCGAGATCCTGAAGTTCATCGGCGACGCCGTGCTCGCCGTCTTCCCGCTGCCCGACGCGCCGTGCGCCGTGGATTGCGAGGAGGAGGCGTGCGTCCGCGCGCTCGACGCCGCCGAGGAGGCGCTGGCTGGCATGGCCCGCCTGAACGCCGAGCGCGCCGCCTGGGGCCAGCCGACGCTGCGCTACGGTCTGGCGCTGCACATCGGCGACGTCATGTACGGCAACATCGGCGCGCCCAACCGCCTGGACTTCACGGTGATCGGCCCGGCCGTCAATCTGGTGAGCCGCATCGAAGGGCTGTGCGCCCGCATGGACCGCGCCGTCCTGACCTCCGAAGCCTTCGCCCGCCACTGCCCCGACCGCCTGGCCTCGCTGGGCTGGCAGCCGGTCAAGGGGCTGGTCGAGCCGGTCCAGGTGTTCGGGCTGAAAACGTCGTAAAGTCCCTCCCCCAGTTACGTTGATGGCGGATCCGTAGGTTGGGTCGAGACCCAACATGTCTTGCGGCGCCGACACGTTGGGTTTTCGCTGGCGCTCAACCCAACCTACGCCGATCTTTGCGAACTCCCGGACTCTCGGCGAAACCTTGCCCCCACCCTCCCGCTTCGCGGGTCCCTCCCTCCCCCGACGGGGTCGGGGGAGGGTCAGAAACGAAAGCCACTGCCCGTGCCGCTGCCCCGCACCGCGCCCTTCCTGCTCGCCACCTTCGCCGGGGGGTGGTCGCTGATGATGCTGGAGATCCTCGGCGGGCGGCTGATGGCGCCGCACTACGGCTATTCGGTCTACCAGTGGGGCGCCGTCATCGGCGTGGTGCTGGGCTTCATGGCGGCCGGCTACTGGTACGGCGGGTCGGTGGGCGACGGGCCGCGCGCGGTGCCCAGCTTGCGCGGCGCGCTGGTCGCCGGGGC
>DASWVP010000397.1:0-10510 GCA_036401175.1 Azospirillum sp.
GGTGATCGCCGCCAGCGGCGACGCGCGCTGCGCGCCGGGCGAGGTGTCGGTGCTGCCCGGAATGTTCGGCGCCTGCCCGCGCCGGCTGGACGAGCTGGAGGGGCCGCCGCGCGCCGGTGGGGCGAGCCTCGCCGTGGGGCATCTGCTGGCCGTTCTGGCGTCCGCCGGGGTGGTGGGGCACGCGGAGGCGGTGGCGCACCTGCACCGCGCCGCGCGCTGGCACGGGCGGGAGCGGAAGACCATCGATGATTGAACGTATCGCGCTGGCTGCCGCCGCGCTGCTGCTGGCCTGGGCGCTGGCGGGCGGGCGCCGTGGGCCGGCCGTGGCTGCGGCCGGGGTGTTGGTCGCCCTGGCCGGGGACTTCACCTTGCGCTTCCTGCTCGATGATTTCGCCGTCCGGCAGGTCTGGCTGTACGGCGCGCCGCAACTCGCGTGGTACGTCAAGGCGGCGGGGCTGTGGAGCGGGGAGGAGGGCACGCTGCTGCTGCTCGCCGCGCTGTCGGCCGTGGGTGCCGCGCGGCTGACGCGGCGGCCGGGGTGGGGCGGGCGCGGGGCGCTGGCGGTGGCACTGCTCTTCACCGGGGCCGCGCTCGCCTGGTATCCGTTCGCCCCGACCAGTGCGGCGGAACTGGCGCAGCGGCCGTTCGTCGGCGGCAACCTGCATTTGCGGCGTGTCTGGATGCTGCTGCACCCGCCTTTCATCTTCGCGGCCGGCACGCTGTTCCTGCTGCCCTGGGCGGCGGCGCTGGAGGCGCTGGCGCGTGGGGGGGGCGAGTGGCGGGGCATCGCCGCCGTCTGGGTGCGGGCGGGGTGGTTCGTGCTGTCGCTGGGCCTCGCGTCCGGCATGTGGTGGGCGTACGAGGATTTCACCTTCGGCCAGTTCTGGCACTGGGACCCGGTGCAGACCTCGGTGTTCCTGGTGTGGGCGACGGCGACGGCGCACCTGCATCTGCTGAACGCCTACCGGAGCGACGGCGCCTACGCCCGCCTGCACCCGGCGATCGGCCTCGCGACCGGGGTGCTGGTGCTGCTGTCCATGGTGGTGACGCGCAGCCCGCAACTGGCGTCCTCGCACCGCTACGTGGGGGAAACGTCGCTGCCGGTGCTGGCGGTTGCGGCGGCGCTGCTGGCGCTCGCGCTGCTCGGCGGTCTGGCGTGGAGCCTGCGGCGGCGGCTGGCGCAAGCCGGGCCGCGCCCGCAGGCGACGATGACGCTGGCCGCCTTGGCGCTGCTGGCCTGCGCCGGGGTGGCGGGCGCCTATCTGGGACAGGCGTACCTGGGCGCCGCGCTGGGCTGGGAGCGGCCGCCGGAGCTGAAACCGTTCTACGAGACGCTGGCCCGCTCCGCGGTCCCATCTGAACTCGATGGCCTGCGCCAAGCCTTCGCCCAGTGGGAACCCAACCCCTTCGCCATCAACCGGGCGCTGGCGGCGGTGGGGGCGCTGGTCGGGCTGGTCGGGTTCCATCACTTCGTGCCGCTGCGCGGCCGGCGGCGCTGGCTGGCGACGCTGGGCGCGGCGGCGGTGCTGGTGGCGGGCGCGGTGTGGGGTGGCGCGCTGTTCGCCCGGCTCTACACCGGCGACGGCATGACCTCGGGCCGCACGGTGGCGGCGTTCGCGCTGCTGGACGCGCTTGTGGTCGCGCTGGCGGGGCTGGCGCTGGCGCTGGTCGGCTGGACGTGGCGGCGCCTGCGCGCGGGCGTGCCGGCGCGGGTGGCGTTCGGCCACGTCGTCCCCATCGCCGTGCTGCACGTCGGCGTCGTGGTGGCGCTGGTCGGGCTGCTGGTCGCCACCGTGCTCGACACCTATTCACAGCGCATCCTGGCGTGGCCGGCGGACTTCGACCGCCCGCAGCCGTTCGCCGATGGCTTCGCCGTCACCATCGGCCTGAGCGCGCCGCAATCGCTGCCGGACGGGCTGCGCTCCGTCGCCGACATCCGGCTGACGCTGGCCGAGCGCGGGCGGGTGCTGCTGGAACGCACCGGGCACGCCGTGGCGCTGGAGACCTCGGCCAAGGGGGCGGCCAAGGCAGCCGGGCAGGGGCCGGTGCGGATGATGTGCGAGATTCTCGATTACCGCTACGCCCGCTACGCCGCCGGCAAGGACCGGCTGCTCGACCCGTTCCTGCATCGCGGGCTGTGGCGCGACGTGCAGGTCTGGGTGCCGCCGGTCGCCCATGGTGACGCCGGGGCCGACGTGGCGGTGGTGGTGAAGACCTTCCCGCTGGCGTCGTGGGTGTGGGTCGGGCTGGCGCTCGTGCTGCTCGGCGCCGCCGTGGCGGGGTGGCGGAAGGTGCGGTGAGGGGCGTCGACGTTGGGTTTTCGGCTTTGCCTCAACCCAACCTACGCGGGACTTCGGCGTAGGTTGGGTTGAGCGAAGCGAAAACCCAACGTCGGGACCGGCGCGTCAGAACTTCGCCAGGGCGATGACCTCGAACAGGGTGGTGTCCTTGTCGCGGCCGAAGAGCTGCTTGCCGCCTTCGCCCGGACGCAGCCAGCCGAAGACGCCGCTGATCGACAGGTTCTCGGTGGCCGCCCAGTCGGCGATGAGGTTCAGCTCGTTGCCGAAGTGCTTGTCGGTGAGGCCAACCGGGGTGCGGTCGAAGTTGAAGACGTAGTAGAGCGCGCTGAGCGTCACCGACGCCGTCGGCTGCACGGAGGCCGAGATCGTGTGCACGTTGAGGTTCGAGTTGCCGAGGTAGTACTGCCCGGTCAGCTCGCCCTGGAACCACGTGCCCCAGCCGCGCGCCATGCCGTAGTGCAGCGGGTCGTACGCCTCGCTCTTGGCGGTGCCGGGCTTGTCGCCGCTGAAGTGCGAATAGCGGTAGCCGAACTTCGGCGTCCAGGTGACGGAGGACAGGGTGTAGGCGGCCTCGCCGTACCACGCGCGGGCATCCACGTCGGCGCCGGCGCGATCGTTGTGCTGAGTCACGAACTCGCCGGCCAGGAACAGGTCGGAAACCGCCGGGATGAAGTTGCCCTGGGCGCGCACGCTGAAGATCTTCAGGCCGTCGCGCGTGGGAATGTTGGACTCGTCGATCCGCATGACGCTGCCGCCGACGACGTTCTTGCCCTCCGCCCCGCTCTTCCAGTCGAGGTTCACGCCGTAGATGACGTCGGAGCCGCTGTCGCGGTCGCTCTTCAGGCGGAAGAGGTCGACGCTGACGGGATCGACCTTGATCCGCGCGATGGCCGCCGGCTGCCAGCCGTTGCGCGGAGCCAGCCAATAGGCGCCCTCGCGGCCCGCCTCGAAGTTGCCGTCGGCGATCAGGAAGCCGTCGCCGATGGTGAAGGGCTGCCGGCCGAAGGACAGGTCCAGCACATCCTCGCCAAGGCCGCCGAACAGCTTGCCCGAACGCCAGCCGGCGTAGGCGTGGTCGACGGTGAACTTGCCCTGGCTGCCCTGCACGAATCCGCCGGCGTCGCCGGGGCTGGTGTTGCCCGCGCCGACGATGCGGACGCCGCCGTAGAGCGATCCGGCGACCCCGGTGTCGATGGTCAGCAGCGCGCTCGGCGCCACGAAGCCTTCCGCCCAAGTCCGGTCGCGGTCGACGCCGACGCCGTTCGGCTTGGCTACGCCGGCACCGAAATAGGTGTCCCCGACGTGGAACACGCCGGTGCCGGCCGTCACGCCGACGTCCAGCTTGACGCCGCCCTGGTCGTACACGGTCACATCCGCCAGCGCCGGCCCGCCGGCCGATGCCGCCAGCGCCCCGGCGAGCAGCGCCGCCCCAAGCGCGCCCCGCGCCTGCTTCACGTTACCCATCGCACCTCTCCGTTCACTTGATTCGTCGAGTTTTTTCGAACTGCACGGCTGCAGCTTCGGGCGACTGTACGGGGGCGGCGTGCCTGCGAACTATCCGGAATGCGAACACGGCCAGCAAAGTGATGACGAAACCGCCGCGCTGTTGCCGGGTCCCGCGACCGTTCTGCCGCGAAACACGGCAAAGCCGAGTTCTTGTGCACTGCGAAAAAGCTCAGGTGAAACAGCCCTTGCGGGCGTAAATGCGATGGGCCGTGCTGCGATCATGGGCATCTGATCATCCGGCCGGACCTTGAGATGCCTTCGGAACAACACCTATCCGATTTGCGAAAGGGGCTTGGATATGACCTGTTTTTGATTGACACCAATATGCATTGGCGCCCAACAATTACGTACGTTAAGGGATATCAGCCAGGAGGGGGACGTGCCCAACGCGGAGCCGGTGCGCCTGCAAACCGGGGTCACGCACGACGTGTGCGACCAGGAGCATGCGCTGCCCGGATGGACCCAGGACTACCGGCAGCTTGCTCCCGGCCGCTTCGTAGGCGAAGTGTCGGGGATGGCGGCGCGCGGCATGCGCCTGTTCCGCGAGGTGACGAACCTGCGCCTGCAGCAGTACACCGCGCCGCCGCCGGGCACCATCGCGCTGGGCATGCCGCTGCCGGGCTCGGACCCGTCGCGCTTCGAGGGAAAGGTGGTGGGCGATGGGGACATCATGCTTTTCGCCCAGCCGACGCCGACCGAGTTCATGTGTTCCGGCCGGATGAACGTGCTTGCCGTCAGCGTCGAGTGCGACTTCCTGCGCGACATGAAGCTGGCCTTGCCGGACCTGGACGAGTTGCGCGGCAACGGCGCCTTCTTCTCGCCGCTGACGGTGGAATTGCGCAACTGGCTGTTCTGGCTGATGGACGACCTGTCGCGCGACGACGCGCAGCGCGCCGATCCTCGCCGCAAGGGCGCCTTCCAACTGGCCATCTGGGATCGCTGCGTGCTGGCGCTGGAGGCCATGGTCGCCAGCCGCCGCGACGGCGGGCGGGGGCTGGTGCCGTCGCAGCGCCACGCCCTGGTCAACCGCGTGCGCGAGTACGTGCGCGCCCACCCCGACGACCTGATGTCGGTGGCGCAGATCGCACAGGCGCTGGGGGTCAGCACGCGCATGCTGGAATACTGCTTCGCCGACGTGGTGGGTATCTCGCCCAACGCCTATCTGCGGATGATCCGCCTGAACGCCGCGCGGCGCGAACTGCTGGCGGCCGACCCGCGCGCCACCACGGTGGCGGAGGTGGCGATGAACCACGGCTTCTGGCACCTCGGCCGGTTCTCGACCTATTACCACCAGATGTTCGGCGAGAAGCCGTCGGACACGCTGCGCCAGACCGGCCGGCTGCGCCCCCCGTCCGGCTGAGGCCGCATCACTCCGGCTGTTTGATGGCCGGTTGTTTGGTGGCCGCCTCGCGCTTTTCCGAGTCCTTCAGCCGCTTCAGGGCGTCCTTTTCCATGTCCTTCAGCTCGCCGATGGCCTCGTCGATCTCGACGCGCATCTGTTCGAGGGCGGACAGGCGGCGGCGGATCTTGTCGAGGCCGTCGCGGTACTGCTGCGTGTTGGGAACGTCGGGGCGGTAGTGCGCGAGGTACTCCCTGATCTCCTCCAACGAGAAGCCCAGGCGGCGGAACTTCAGGATGAGCAGCAGGCGCGCCCGGTCGCGGTAATCAAATACACGGGCAGTGCCCGCCCGCTGCGGGCTGAGCAACCCTTTCTCCTCGTAAAAGCGAAGGGCCTGCGGGGTCAACGCGAATTCTTTCGCCAATTCGGACACGCTGTACAGCTTGTTTTTGTCGACCAACGTGCACCTCCATTTCCCGGCACAATATGCGCATCCGTGATGCAACGTCAATGACGGGCGGCGGCTGGTTCAAAGGCCGGATGCGCGGCGCTGAACTGTGGTCCTGTCGTGTCGGATGACGTCTTCAGCCCTTCTCCAGACCGGCGAAGTTGGGCGGGCGCTTTTCCAGGAACGCGGACGCCGCCTCGCGGAACTCGGCCGAGCGGAGTTGGGCGGCGAAGTGCTTCAGTTCGTCGGCCATGCACTCGGCCACGCTGGCGGCGTTCGTCTTGAGCAGCGCCTTGGACTGCTGCACGGCGCTGGGCGGCAACGCGGCGATCGCCGCGGCGGCGGCGCGCGCGGTGGCGAGCAGGTCGGCATCCTCCACCACGCGGTTCACCAGCCCCAGCGTGTGCGCGGTGTCGGCGTCGAACGGCTCGCCCAGCAGGATCAGCTCCGCCGCCCGCTGGTGTCCGACGAGGCGCGGCAGCAGCAGCGAACTGGCCGCCTCCGGAACCAGGCCGAGCTTGACGAAGGGCAGGGACAGCCGGGCACTGCGGCCGGCGTAGACGAGGTCGCAGTGCAGCAGCAGCGTCGTGCCGATGCCGACGGCCGAGCCGTGCACGGCGGCGATCAGCACCTTGCGCGCCGTGGCGATGGTCTTGATGAAGCGGCCGCCGGGGCTGTCGGTCAGCACGGGCGGGGCGGCCAGGAAATCGTTCAGGTCGTTGCCGGCGGTGAAGCTGTCGCCGGCACCGCTGAACAGCACGGCGTGGATGCCCGGATCGGCGTCCGCCCGGTCCAGCGCGTCGGCCATGGCCCTGTACATGGCGGTGGTGATGGCGTTCTTCTTGTCAGCGCGGTCGAGGCGAATTTCCAGCACGCCGCCGGACCGGCTGACGGTGATGTGTTCGGACATGGCGGTTCCTCCCTGTCTTGTTGTTGTCCGGTCGGCGTCAGGCGCGGTTGCGGCGGCGCGTCCATTCGGTGGCGCAGGCTTCCAGCGCCTCGTCGTACTCGCGGCAGAGCTGGTCGACGACGGCCGCCGCCGGGCGCACCGCGCGCACCGCGCCGATGCCCTGGCCCGAACCCCAGATGTCCTTCCACGCCCTGGCCTTGGAGAAGTCCATCCGGGACGGATCGGCGACCTCCAGCGCGTCGGGGTCGAGGCCGGAGCGGCGGATCGACGGCTTCAGATAGTTGCCATGCACGCCGGTGAACCAGTTGGTGTAGACGATGTCCTCCGCGCCGGATTCGACGATCATCGCCTTGTAGGCGTCGGCGGCGTTGGCCTCGTGCGTGGCGATGAAGGCGGAGCCGATGTAGGCGAGGTCGGCGCCCATCACCTGCGCGGCCAGCACGGCGCGCCCTGTGGCGATCGACCCGGCCAGCGCCAGCGGCCCGTTCCACCACTGGCGGATTTCCTGGACCAGGGCCATGGGCGACAGCGTCCCGGCGTGGCCGCCGGCCCCCGCCGCCACGGCGATCAGACCGTCGGCCCCCTTGTCGATCGCCTTGCGGGCGAAGGTGTTGTTGATGACGTCGTGCAGGACGATGCCGCCGTAGGCGTGCACCGCCTCGTACACGTCGGGCCGGGCGCCGAGCGAGGTGATGATGACCGGCACCTTGTGCTTGATGCAGACCTCCAGGTCATGCTCCAGCCGGTCGTTGGAGCGGTGGACGATCTGGTTGACCGCGAAGGGCGCCGACGGCCGGTCGGGGTGGGCCGCGTCGTGCGCGGCCAGCTCCTCGCGGATGCGGGTCAGCCATTCGTCCAGCATTTCCGCGGGCCGCGCGTTGAGTGCCGGGAAGCTGCCGATGACCCCGGCCTTGCACTGCGCGATCACGAGGTCGGGGTTGGAGATGATGAACAGCGGGGACGCGATCGCCGGCAGCCGCAGACGGTCCTTCAGCACGTTGGGAACAGCCATGTTTCCTCCCTTGTCGCGGTCGCCCGCCTTTGACATGACGCATACGGTAACTTGTTAAAGCGCCTTGTCAACCCATTCAGCGGTCGCCATTCAGCGATCGTCGGGCACGCCGGCCAGGGCGGCCACCGATTGCTCCAGCCGGTCGGTGATCGCCTGGATGCGCGTGCGGGTGTCCTCGCCGGGCAACCGGTCGGCCAGGATCGGCGGGCCGAAGGCGATGCGCACGGCCGGCCGCTTCAGCAGGTGGATGGGCTTGATCGTCGTCGGGCCGCTGTACTGCGCGGGAATGATCGGCACGCCGGCCATGGCGGCGATGGTCGCCGCGCCCCGCTTGAAGGAGGCGGCCTCGGCCGAGCGGGTGCCGCCGGGAAACACCAGGACGATCTGCCCGGCGCCCAGCAGGCGCAGCGCCCGCTTGACCGTGTCCGGGCCGGGGCGCATGCGGTCCACCGGGAAGACGTGGCAGTGGTGCATCAGCGTGCCCAGCGGGGCGGGGGAGAACAGTTCGCGCTTCGCCATGTAGTGCACGCGGTCGCTGTCGACCGCCAGACCGAGCCACAGCGGATCGACCCAGCCGAGGTGGTTGCAGGCCACGACGTAGCCGCCGGTCGCCGGCAGGTTGGCCCGCCCGGTCACCTCGAGTCGGCCGACGCTGGTGGCGATCGGCAGCACGATGTAGCTACGCAGGATGTGGAAGAAGGTGAGCATAGGGTCCTCGTAGGGGCGGGCACGAATCGAGAAAAGGCCGCCGGTCCGAACCGGCGGCCTGAAGTCTCGGAGGAAACGCCCAACAAGGGCAACGAGAACATCGTATGCGGCGGTGCAGCATGACGCAACGGGCAATAAAATGACTTTATGGATATGAAGCTTGGTTGGAGCAGCGGCGAAGCTCTGTAGAACATTAAAGTGGACTTTATGAGGCGGTTCTGGTTGTATCGCGCCCAACGGAGGATGGGGGATGGCCGGCCGCCCCGGCGGGCAAGGCCGCACGCCGCCCCGCGCAACCGAGTGCTTGGAGATTGTCGATGCCAGCGTACAAGGCACCCGTCGAGGACATGGTCTATCTGTTGGGCGAGCTGTTCGACGCCCAGGGCGTGCTCGTTCCGCTGTGTGGGGAAAACGCGTCGCTCGACCTGATGGCGGCGGTGCTGGGCGAGGCCGCGCGCTTCTGCGAGGACGTCGTGCACCCGCTGAACCGGCCGGGTGACGAGGAAGGGTGCCATTTCGACGCCGGTACCGTGCGCACCCCCAAGGGCGTGCGCGAGGCGTTCGCGGCGTTCGCCGAAAACGGCTGGGTCGGCCTGTCCGGCGATCCCGAATATGGCGGGCAGGGCATGCCGCGCGTGCTCCAGGTGCTCACCGACGAGATGCTGTCCTCGGCCAATCTCTCGTTCGGCCTGTACCCCGGCCTGACGCACGGCGCGACGGAGGCGATTCGCCACCACGCCGGCGACGATCTCAAGGCGCGCTACCTGCCGAAGATGGTGGCCGGCACCTGGACCGGCGCCATGGACCTGACGGAGGCGCACGCCGGCACCGACCTGGGCCTGCTGCGCACCCGTGCCGAGCCGCGCGACGACGGCAGCTATCGCATCACCGGCACCAAGATCTTCATCTCGGCCGGCGACCATGATCTGGCCGAGAACATCATCCACCTCGTGCTGGCGCGTCTGCCGGAGGCGCCGGCCGGCACGCAGGGCATCAGCCTGTTCCTGGTGCCCAAGTTCCTCCCCGACGCGGACGGCAATCCGGGCGCGCGCAACGCCTTCGCCGCCGGTGCGATCGAGCACAAGATGGGCATCAAGGGCTCGCCCACCTGCGTCATGAACTTCGACGGCGCCACCGGCTGGCTGGTGGGGGAGCCCAACAGGGGCCTCGCCGCCATGTTCACCATGATGAACAACGAGCGCCTGTTCGTCGGCATCCAGGGTCTGGGCGTGGCGGAAGCCGCCTACCAGGGCGCGGCGGCCTACGCCGGGGAGCGCTTGCAGGGCCGTGGGCCGGCCGGCGGGGCGGGGCCGCAGCCGATCCTCGTGCATCCCGACGTGCGCAAGAATCTGCTGACCATCCGCGCCTTCACCGAGGCCGGCCGGGCGCTGGCCGTGTGGACCGCGCTGGAGATGGAGAAGGCCGACCGCCACCCGGACGCCGAGGTGCGCGCGGCGGCGGACGATCTGGTGGCGCTGATGACCCCGGTCATCAAGGCGGCGTTCAGCGACCTGGGGTTCGAGGGGGCGGTGCTGGGCCAGCAGGTGTTCGGCGGCCACGGCTACATCCGCGAGCACGGCATGGAGCAGTTGGTCCGCGATGCCCGCATCACGCAGATCTACGAGGGCACCAACGGCGTGCAAGCCATGGATCTGGTCGGCCGCAAGCTGACCATGGCCGGCGGTCGCCTGCCGGAGCGGTTCTTCGCGCTGGTCGGCGACTTCGTCCAGGTGAACGAGGGCGCGGCGGGGGCCGGCGAGTTCCTGGCGCCGTTGCGCGGCGCGCTGACCCGGCTGAAGGTCACCACGGCGCGTCTGGTCGACCGCGCCGCCGCCGATCCGGCGGAGGCGGGGGCCGCCGCGACCGACTATCTGCGCCTGTTCGCGCTGACCGCGCTGGGCTGGATGTGGGCGCGCATGGCGTTGCAGGCGCTGGAACTGGGCGACGCGGCCGGGCCGCGGCACCGGGCGAAGCTGGAGGTCGCGCGCTTCTTCATGGCGCGCATCCTGCCGCAGACGGTGGCCCTGGAACTGGCGCTGGACGCCGGGGCGGCCAGCCTGATGCGGCTCGACGCCGACGCGTTCTGATACTCCGCGAATTTCCCTGGGCGAGGTCTGACATGAGCACGCAACGCGAGGTGATGGAATACGACGTCGTGGTCGTTGGCGCCGGCCCGTCGGGGCTGTCGGCCGCCATCCGCCTGAAGCAACTGGCCGCGCAAGGCGGCAACGATCTGTCGGTGTGCGTCATCGAGAAGGGCTCGGAGGTCGGCGCCCACCTGCTCTCC
>DASWVP010000398.1:0-2394 GCA_036401175.1 Azospirillum sp.
GGGGGGGGCTTGCGATGCGGCCGTTCCCGGTCCCCCGCGAACCCCCTCACCCGGTCCTTCGGACCACCCTCTCCCCGGAGGGGAGAGGGGAAGTCGGTCAGTACTTGTAGTTCCGGATCTCGTCGATCTTGGCTTGGCCGAATTTCTTGGCGTATTCGGCGTAGGCCGGCTTCAGCGCCTCCTGGAAGGCCTTCTGGTCGACGTCGGTGACGACCTGCATGCCCTGCTTGCGCAGTTCCTCCACGCCGTTCTGGGCGTCGTCCTCGGCCTTCTTGCGCATGGCCGCGGCGCCGACGGCGGCGGCCTGCTTGAACCAGCCCTTTTCCTGGTCGGACAGCTTGTTCCACACCGCCGGCGACAGGATGATCAGGGCCGGCGAGTAGACGTGCTGGGTCAGCGACAGATGCTTCTGCACCTGACTGAACTTGCCGGACAGGATCACGCCGATGGGGTTCTCCTGGCCGTCCACGGTGCCCTGCTGCATGGCGGTGAACAGCTCGGGGAAGGCCATCGGCGTGGGCAGGACGCCCAGCGTCTTGAAGGCCGTCATGTGCACCTGATTCTCCATGGTGCGGATCTTCAGGCCCTTGGCGTCGTCCGGCGTCTTCACCGGGTGCTTGGAGTTGGTCAGGTTGCGGAAGCCGTTCTCGCCCCAGGCCAGCGCGATCAGCCCGTGCTTGGGGAACTGGTCGAGGATGCGCTGGCCGATCGGCCCGTCCAGCACCGCGTGCGCGTGCTTGTAGTCCTTGAACAGGAACGGGATGTCGGTCAGCAGCGTGTCGGGCACGAAGTTGCCGACCGGGCCGGACGAGGTGATGACGATGTCCACCGTGCCGATCTGCGCGCCTTCCACCATCTCGCGCTCGCCGCCCAGCGCGTTGGCGGGGAACTGTTTGACGGTCCATTTGCCGTTCGAAAGGCGGGCCAGCTCCTCGCCCATCGCCGTGGCGCTGGCGCCGTAGTGCGAGGTCGGCGGCAGCGAGTAGCCGGCCTTGAGCTCCTCGGCCCGCGCGCCCGTGGCCATGGTGGCGAGGCCGAGCGCGAAGACGCTTCCCAGGATCAGTTTCTTCAAGAACATGCGGTCCTCCCTCTTTCCCGTATTACGGTTTGTCTTCTTCGATGTAGGCGCGGACGACGGCATCGATGCCGGTGTCGCGCCGGAAGCCCAGGCGGTCGGCCCGCGCGGTGCGCATGCGGCCCGGCCAGCTGTTCACGATCTTCGCGATGCGCTCGTCGGGCGTGTGGTCGATCAGCGCCGCGTCGCCGCCGGCCGTCTCCAGCGCGGCGATCATCTCGGCCACCGTCGCCGTGATGCCCGGCAGGTTGAGCGTGCGGTCGTCCTCCCACGCCTCCGGCGGCAGGGCGTGCGCGTGCAGCAGGTTGTCCACCACCGTGCGCGGCGAGGACAGCCAGAGCGGCAGCGCCACCGGTACCGGGCACACCGCGCGCTCGCCGTTCAGCGGCTCGCGGATGATGGAGCTGGCGAAGGAGGAGGCCGCGAGGTTGGGCTTGCCCGGCCGCACGACGACGGTGGGCAGGCGCAGCGCGCAGCCACGCACGAAGCCCTTGCGGGCGTAGTCGTTGACCAGCAGCTCGCCGATCGCCTTCTGCGCGCCGTAGGAGGATTGCGGGCGGGCCGGCGTGTCGTCCTCCACCACCGGCGGGGCGTGGCCGAACACGGCGACGGAGCTGGCGAACACGAAGGCCGGCGGCGCGCGCAGCACGCGGCAGACGTCGAGCAGCGCGCGGGTGCCGTCGACGTTGACCCGCATGCCGAGGTCGAAGTCGGCCTCCGCCGCCGAACTGACCACGGCGGCGAGGTGGAAGACGCTGTCGGGGGCAAGGTCGCGCACCTGTTCCCGCACGGCGGCGTCGGTCAGGTCGCCGGGGATGAAGGAGGCGCCGGCCGGCAGCGGCCCACCCGGCTGCACGTCGAGCAGCAAAACGTCGTGCCCCCCGGCGGCCAGCAGCCGCTGCGCCAGCTTGCGCCCGAGAAACCCGTTGCCGCCGGTGATGAGGGCTTTCATGGCATCGATTCCGCGATCTGCGTTCTCTCTCGTCCGTCATCCCCGCGAAGGCGGGGATCCATGTTTCCCGTTGCGCACGTTCGTTGGTGGCGATGGATCCCCGCCTTCGCGGGGATGACGGCCAGAGAGAGCGGCGCGGTGGGACGTGTCGTCACGGCATCGCCTCCAGGGCGTCGTGGAAGAAGTCCTCGCCGCCGAAGTTGCCGGACTTCAGGGCCAGCGCCAGCGGCACGGCGCCCAGGCTGACGGTGGCCGGCACGCCCGGCGCGATCTCCGCGCCGATGCGCAGCGCCTTCACCCCCAGCGCCTCGACCACGGCGCCCGAGGTCTCGCCGCCGGCCACCACGAAGCGGCGGGCGCCGGCCTC
>DASWVP010000399.1:0-3699 GCA_036401175.1 Azospirillum sp.
CCGGAGAAGCGCAGCCTCGCCATGGGCATCGCCATGGGCGGGGCAGCCTTCGGGCAGTTCGTCATGCTGCCCGGCGCGCTGGCCGGCATCGACCTGCTGGGCTGGCCGGGCACGCTGGTCGCCCTGTCGGTCCTCACCGCCGTCATGCTGCCGCTCGCATGGCCGCTGTCCGAGCGCGGCGCACACACCGGGGCGGCACCGGCCGGCGAGGCGACCGCGGGTGCTGCGGTCCGCACGGCGCTGGCGCACCGGAGCTTCCAGCTCCTGGCGCTCGGCTTCTTCGTCTGCGGCTTCCAGGTGGTGTTCATCGCCACGCACGTGCCGGCCTTCCTGGCCGACCAGGGCTTGCCGGTGGAGGTGGGGTCGACGGTGCTGGCCCTGATCGGCCTGTTCAACATCGCCGGTACCTATTACGCCGGGCTGTGGGGCGGGCGTCACCGCAAGCCGATGCTGCTCGCGTGGCTCTACCTCGCCCGCGCGGCGATCCTCGCCGCCTTCGCCTTCCTGCCGGTCAGCGCATGGAGCGCCTACGCCTTCGGCGCCGTCCTGGGGTTGTTCTGGCTGTCCACCGTGCCGCTGACCAACGGCACCATCGCCGACCTGTTCGGGGTGCGCAACATGGCGACGCTGGGCGGCGTGGTGTTCTTCGCCCACCAGCTCGGCGCCTTCCTGGGCGGCTGGCTGGGCGGCGTGCTGTACGACCGGTTCGGCTCCTACGACGGCGCCTGGGCGCTCGCCATCGCGCTCAGCCTCGTCGCCGCCCTGGTCAACGTGCCAATCCGGATGCCGACGGCTGCGGCGGCCGAACCGGCGAGGGCGCCGACATGACGGCGCTCCTGCGGGCCGGTGGAGCGGGGCTCGGCCTCGCCCTGCTGGTGGTGGCCTGGACCCTGTACCGGACGCCGGTCATGGGCATGATGCTGTCGACGGTGACGTTCTGCCGGTGAGCGCGGCCGCCGGGCTCCTTCGTGGGGAACCCGGCGGCGTTCGCGTGCCATGATGGCGTCAGCAGCCCCTCCACACGGGCGGGCGCTTGGCGAGGAAGGCGTCGAAGCCTTCCGCGGCGTCGGCGGTCAGCATGTTGGCGACCATCGTCTCGCTGGCGCAGGCGTAGGCGTCGTCCAGGCCCATGTCGGCCTGCCGGTGGAACGCCGCCTTGCCGAGCGCCAGCGCGTGCGGCGGCTTCGACGCGATGAGCGCCGCCATCGCCGCCACCTCTTCGTCGAGCCGTTCCGGCCCAACCGCGCGGTTGATCAGCCCGCGTGCCTCGGCCGCCACGGCGTCGACGGGTTCGCCGGACAGCAGCATCTCCAGCGCCGCCTTGCGGCCGACGCTGCGCGCCAGCGCCACGCCGGGCGTCGAGCAGAACAGGCCGAGGTTGATCCCCGGCGTGGTGAAGCGGGCGGACGCAGCGGCGTAGGCGAGGTCGCAGCTCGCCACCAGCTGGCAGCCGGCGGCGGCGGCCGCACCCTGCACCTTGGCGATCACCGGCTGCGGCAACCGCACGATGCCGGTCATGACGCGGGAGCACTGGTCGAACAGCGCCTCCAACGCCGCACGCCCGTCGAGAGCGCGCATCTCCTTCGCGTCGTGCCCGGCGCAGAAGGACCGGCCACGGGCCGCCAGAACCACGACGCGCACCGCCGGATCGCTGGCAACGTTCGCCAGCACGCGCTCCAGTTCGGTCAGCAGGGCGATGGACAGGGTGTTGTGGGCGTCCGGCCGGTTGAGCGTCAGCGTGGCGACGCCGGCCTCGACGCGGGTGAGAAGGATGGGGTCGGACAAGGGGATCTCCGTCTGGGAGTTCGATCGATGGCAGCACGAGCGGCGCCCGCACGCGAGGTGCGGACGCCGCGGACCGTTTGGTCCGGCCGGAGGGGCGGGGTGAGGGTCAGCCGCAGCAGGCGGTGGGCGCCGACTCGGATCCGGCCGTGGCGCCGAGGCGCTTCTCGGCGTGCTCGACGGCCTTGGAGCGGATCATCGTCGCCAGGGCGACGACCTCGTCGATCTGCTCCCGCGGCACGCCGACGCCCTGTGCGGCGGCGAGGTGCTTGTCGAGGTTGGCCGTGCAGTTGGCGGCCAGCGAAGCGCCGACGGCGACCAACTCGGCCAGCCGGTCGGTGGTGCCGCAGCCGCAGCCGTCCTGCGCCGGCTCCAGGCCCAGCGCGTGCCGGCGCATCCCCTCGGTGGCGCTGGTGCGCACGCAGACGGCGCCCGCCACCGCCTTCCCGATGTCGGCGTCGGTGGCGCCGGCGCGGCGCACCTCTTTCAGATGGTAGGTGGTGCAGGGCCGGCACCCCGCCGCCACCGAGGCCGCCACCGCCACCAGTTCCTTTTCCAGCATCGTCAGGGACATCGTCGTTTCCTTCCCAATGGACGGCGCGGCCGATCCGCGCCCGATGTCCGTTGGATGCGGGCACGCTCCGGAACGTTACACGCGTTCTGCTGCGGGTGTTCGCCTGCGCGCCAAACACGGGGTCCGGCGTCGGGGCGGACGCCCTGACGGAGGCTTGCTGCGTCTGCATGCCGCATCCCTTGAGAGGAATATGCGATGTTGTTCATATTCCCGCAGGCGTATATTGGCTCCATGGAACGTGTCAGCGCCGTCTTCGCCGCCCTTTCGGATCCGATCCGCCTGCGCGCCCTGGCGCTCATGGCGCGCGACGGTGAACTCTGCGTGTGCGAGATGACCCACGCCCTGGCGATCAGCCAGCCCAAGGTGTCGAAGCATTTGGCCGTGCTGCGCGACAGCGGTCTGGTCCGGGTGCGGCGCGACGCACAGTGGATGCTCTATTCGATCGCTGACGACCTGCCGCCGTGGGGCCGCGCCATCATCGCGGGCGCGATGGAGGGCTTGGCGGACGACGCGGGGCACCGGGCGGACCACGCGCGCCTGCGCGGCATGCAGGGGCGTCCCGCCCGCAATCGGGCCGCCTGAGCGGCGCCCAGGAGGTTATCATGTTCGAGGTCTTTACTCTGCTCGCCGACTGGACGGCCTACCGCCTGCTCGGCCTCGCACCGGATACCAAGCTGGCCGACGCGGTCCACTTCTTCGTCGAGGACACCTCGAAGATCTTCGTGCTTCTGGTCGTCATCGTGTTCGTGATGGGGCTGTTCCGCACGCTGCTGTCCCCGGAGAAGGTCCGCGGGTACATCGAGGGGAAGTCGCGCGGTGTTGGCTATGTGCTCGCCGTCGTGCTGGGAGCGGTGACGCCGTTCTGCTCGTGCTCGTCGGTGCCGCTGTTCATCGGCTTTCTCGAAGGCGGAATCCCGGTCGGCGTGACGATGGCCTTCCTGATCACCTCGCCGCTGGTGAACGAGGTGGCGGTGGTCATCCTGGCCTCCATCGTCGGGTGGAAGCTGACGGCCGTGTACGTCGCCGCCGGCATGGGCATCGGCATCATCGGCGGCGTTCTGATCGACCGCCTGCGCATGGAGCGCTACGTCGAGGACTACGTCTGGAAGATCCGCATGGGCGCGCTCGTGCAGACCGACGCCGACACATCGCTCAGCGGCCGCATCCGGTACGCCTGGGGCGAGGTGCGTGACATCGTCGGGCGGATCTGGCTGTACGTCCTGGTCGGCATCGGCATCGGCGCGGCCCTGCACGGCTATGTCCCGCAGGAGCTGTTCGCCCGCTACGCCGCCGCCGACAACCCGTTCGCCGTGCCGGTCGCGGTGCTGATGGGGCTGCCGCTC
>DASWVP010000400.1:0-2369 GCA_036401175.1 Azospirillum sp.
GGGCACACATCCACACAATTCATGATCGTGTGGCACCGAAACAGGCGGTACGGGTCTTCCAGGTTGTCCAGCCGCTCGCCGGTGGCCTCGTCGCGGCTGTCGGCGATGAAGCGGTAGGCCTGCAGCAGCCCGGCCGGTCCGACGAACTTGTCCGGGTTCCACCAGAAACTCGGGCAGCTGGTCGAGCAGCTGGCGCACAGAATGCACTCGTAGAGACCGTTCAGCTCCTCACGTTCCTCGGGCGACTGTAGCCGCTCACGGTCGGGCGGCACATTGTCATTGATCAAATAAGGCTTGATGGAGTGGTACTGCTTGAAGAACTGCGTCATGTCCACGATGAGGTCGCGGATCACCGGCAGGCCGGGCAGGGGCTTGAGGACGATCGTGCCCTTCAGCGTGCGCATGTTGGTCAGGCACGCCAGGCCATTCTTCCCGTTGATGTTCATGGCGTCCGAGCCGCAGACGCCTTCGCGGCAGGAGCGCCTGAAGGACAGCGAAGGATCGACCGCCTTGAGCTTGCCCAGGGCGTCAAGCAGCATGCGTTCGTTGCCCTCGAGTTCGATCTCGATGGTCTGCATGTACGGCTTGGCATCCTTGTCGGGGTCGTAGCGGTAGATCTGGAAAGTGCGCTTTTGCATGGTGTGTTCTCTGGAACGTCTGGGGCGGCGGCGTCAGAAGGTCCGGACCTTGGGCGGGACGGAGTCGACGGAGAGTGGCTTCAGCTTGACCGCCTTGTAAGCCAGGCGGCTGCCCTCGCTGTACCAGAGGCTGTGCTTGAGCCAGTTGGCGTCGTCGCGGCCGAGCGGCGCCGTGGCGTCGTCGGCCGGGCGCTCGTAGTCGCTCACGGTGTGGGCGCCGCGGCATTCCTTGCGGGCGGCGGCCGAGACGATCGTGGCCTGGGCGCACTCGATCAGGTTTTCCACCTCCAGCGCCTCGATCCGGGCGGTGTTGAAGACCCGTGACTTGTCCTTCAGCCCCAGGCTGTCGACCCGGCCGCGGAGCGCGGCGATCTTGCCTACGCCCTCGTCCATGCTGGCCTGGGTGCGGAACACGCCGGCGTGGCGCTGCATGGTGCTGCGGATGTCGTTGGCCACGTCCTGTGCGTACTCGCCGCTGCTGTCGCTTTCCAGGCGGTTCAGGCGGGCGAGCGTGCGCTCGGCGGCGTCGGCCGGCAGCGGCTTGTGGGCCTTGGTGCTGCTCGCGAATTCCACGATGTGGTTTCCGGCGGCGCGGCCGAACACCAGCAGGTCGAGCAGCGAATTGGTACCGAGCCGGTTGGCGCCGTGGACGCTCACGCACGAGCACTCGCCGACGGCATACAGCCCGCTGACGACGGCGTTGTCGTCGCCGCCGCGCTGGACGACCACCTGGCCGTTGATGTTGGTCGGGATGCCGCCCATCTGGTAGTGGATGGTGGGCACCACCGGAATCGGCTCGCGGGTGATGTCGACGTTGGCGAAGTTGACGCCGATCTCGTAGACCGAGGGCAGGCGCTTGTGGATGGTCTCGGCGCCCAGGTGGTCGAGCTTGAGCAGGACATAGTCCTTGTTCGGCCCGCAGCCGCGGCCTTCCTTGATCTCCTGGTCCATCGACCGCGAGACGAAGTCGCGCGGCGCCAGGTCCTTCAGCGTCGGTGCATAGCGCTCCATGAAGCGCTCGCCGTTGCTGTTCAGGAGGATGGCGCCTTCGCCTCGGCAGCCTTCGGTCAGCAGCACCCCGGCGCCGGCGACGCCGGTCGGGTGGAACTGCCAGAACTCCATGTCCTCCAGCGGGATGCCGGCGCGCGCCGCCATGCCCAGGCCGTCTCCGGTGTTGATGAAGGCGTTGGTCGAGGCGGCGAAGATCCGGCCGGCGCCGCCGGTGGCCAGAAGCGTCGTCTTGGCTTCCAGGATGTGCAGGTCGCCGGTCTCCATCTCGAGGGCCGTCACGCCGACCACGTCGCCGTCGGCGTCGCGGATCAGGTCCAGCGCCATCCACTCCACGAAGAAGCTGGTGCGGGCCTGGACGTTCTGCTGGTACAGCGTGTGCAGCATCGCGTGGCCGGTGCGGTCGGCCGCGGCGCAGGCGCGCTGCACCGGCTTCTCGCCGTAGTTGGCGGTGTGGCCGCCGAACGGGCGCTGGTAGATGGTGCCGTCGGGGTTGCGGTCGAACGGCATCCCCATGTGCTCCAGCTCGTACACGACCTTGGGCGCCTCGCGGCACATGAACTCGATCGCGTCCTGGTCGCCCAGCCAGTCGGAGCCCTTGATGGTGTCGTAGAAGTGGTAGTGCCAGTTGTCCTCGCTCATGTTGCCGAGCGACGCGCCGATGCCGCCCTGCGCCGCGACGGTATGCGAACGGGTGGGGAACACCTTGGAGAGCACGGCCAC
>DASWVP010000401.1:0-1800 GCA_036401175.1 Azospirillum sp.
GCCGCCGCAGGTCGCGGCGACCGCACCGCCGCCCGCCGAGGCGCCCGCCGCGCCCGCCGCGCCGCCGTCCGGCGACAAGATGGGGATGGGCGACAGCGAGTTGCTCCAGCACTACGCCGACCGCCGCGCCGAGCTGGAGAAGCGAACGCGCGAGGTCGAACAGCGCGAGGCGCTGCTGATCGCCGCCGAGAAGCGCATCGAGCAGAAGCTGGCCGAGATGGAGAAGGTCCGCGCCGACATCCAGAAGCTGATGCGCACCGGCGACGAAAAGCAGAGCGCGCAGCTCGAAAGCCTCGTGAAGATCTACGAGACGATGAAGCCCAAAGAGGCCGCGCGCATCTTCGAGGAGCTGGACATGCCCGTGCTTCTCGACGTGTTCCAGCGCATGAAGGAATCCAAGTCGGCCCCGATCCTCGCCGCCATGGACCCGACCAAGGCCAAGCTGGTCACCACCGCGCTCGTCGAACGCCGCGTCCTGCCCAGCACCGGGCAGTGACAAAACCTCCCCAGGGCCGGGGAAGGGAAGGGGCCCACGAAGCGTCGTCGGTTGGGTTGAAACCCAAAACGGCCGGCCCATTGCGGCGCGGCGTCGCGGACACGTTGGGTTTCAACCCAACCTGCGCGGCTCCGGGGAGGGAATTGGAATGCCCGCTTAACGGCCTGTTAACCCAACCCTTTTAGGTTAAGACGGGCTTGGAAGGGCCCGATTCGCCTGATTTCGCCTCCACTTCGCGGCCGGTCCTGCCATGTCCTTTCCTCCCTCGCCGATGGCGGAGCAGAAGCTCCTGAGGCAGCGGCTCGACGCCGCGCTGGCCGAAACCGCCGTCCCGCTGTCGCGCGACGAGGTCGCCGCCATCGTCCGCGAAGTCGTCGCCAGCATGGGCGGCGACATGTCCGGCGACGACCTCAAGCTGTATGCCGAGCTGGAGGATCTGGCGCGCTACATCGCCGACGCCAAGGCCGAGCTGGCGGCGCTGCGGCCCGGCGAGATCCGCGACGAACACATCCCGACCGCAACGGACGAGCTGGACGCCGTCGTCGGCGCCACCGAACAGGCGACCTTCGCCATCTTCGACGCCTGCGACATCGTCTCCGCCGTCAGCGGCACGGTGGACGCCGAGACCGCCGCCAAGCTCACCGACGCCGTCACCCGCATCTACGAGGCGTGCAACTTCCAGGACGTCACCGGCCAGCGCATCACCAAGGTCGTGCGCACGC
The DNA here is from genome assembly GCA_036401175.1 of Azospirillum sp. Classification (GTDB taxonomy): domain Bacteria; phylum Pseudomonadota; class Alphaproteobacteria; order Azospirillales; family Azospirillaceae; genus Azospirillum. The sequence goes on from DASWVP010000401.1 coordinate 1,219, forward strand.
TCAAGCACATCGAGGTGCGGGTGGACGCGCTGCTGGCCGTCTTCGGCGAGGAGGCGCGCCACGCCGCCACGCCCGCCACCCCGGCCTCGGCCGAGACCCCGCCCGCCGATGCCGAGGCCGCCCTGCTGAACGGCCCGGCGCTGCCCGGCAATGCCAACGACCAGGACGAGATCGACCGCCTGCTGGCGAGCTTCGACTAGCCGATGGCCCCCCGCAAACCGGCACCCGCATCCGGCAACGGCGGCATCGTGGCGCTGCTGTCGCTGTTTTTGCTGCTGCTGGTGTTCTTCATCATGCTGAACGCGCAGTCGGTGCAGCAGGTGTCGCGGGTCAAGGCGGTGCTGGCCTCGGTGGAGCGCAGCTTCGACTTCGTCATCGACCCGCGCCTGCGCGACGGCCGCGATCCGGTGGCGTCGCGCACCGGCACCGTCTTCGCGGTGGAGCGGCTGACCGGCGTGGGTGACCTGTTCGCCACCGCGGTGTCGGTTGCCAAGGTCACCACGGTGACGCCCGGCGCGCTGATGGAGGTGCGCCTGGACGCCGACGAGCTGTTCGAGCCGGGCACCGCCGCGCTGCGGCGCG
>DASWVP010000402.1:0-27748 GCA_036401175.1 Azospirillum sp.
GCGGCACCAGGATGGTGTCCCGGTACTGCGCGATCGGCGAATGCGGCGCCACCACGTCGGCGAACAGCGCCAGCAGCGCCAGCACCACGATCACCACCAGCCCGGCCACCGCCCCGGTGTTGCGCCGGAAATGGTGCCAGAACTCGGCCAGCGGGTGGGGGGGAGACGCCGTTGCCCCCTCTCCCCTCTGGGGAGAGGGTTGGGGTGAGGGGGCCCCGCACGGCGAACCGTCTTCGTCCCCCGAAAACCCCCTCACCCTATCCCTCTCCCCAGAGGGGAGAGGGGACTGTTGAACGGGAATGCTCATCGATTCACCGCGCGTGCCGGATGCGGGGGTTGAGGACGCCGTACAGCAGGTCCACCAGCAGGTTGACGCCCATCACCACGCCGGCCACCAGCAGCACGCCGCCCTGCAGCGCCGGGTAGTCGCGCCGGTTGATGGATTCCACCAGCCACTTGCCGATGCCCGGCCACGCGAAGATCGTCTCGGTCAGGATGGCGCCGCCCAGCAGCGTGCCGACCTGTAGGCCGATCACCGTCACCACCGGGATCAGCGCGTTGCGCAGCGCGTGCAGGCCGATCACCCGCAGTTCCGTCAAACCCTTGGCGCGCGCCGTGCGGATGTAGTCGTCGCCCAGCACCTCCAGCATGGCCGAGCGCGTCATCCGCGCCACCACCGCCAGCGGGATGGTGCCCAGCACCAGGGCCGGCAGCACCAGATGGCGCAAGGCCGAGCGCAGGGCCTCCATGTCGCCGGCCAGCCACGTGTCGATCAGCATGAAACCGGTGACCGGCTCGACGTAGAACATCAGGCCCAGCCGCCCGGACACCGGCGTCCAGCCCAGTTGCACCGAGAAGAACAGGATCAGCAGCAGGCCCCACCAGAAGATCGGCATGGAATAGCCGGTCAGGCTCGCCCCCATGACGCCGTGATCGAACCACGTGCCGCGCTTCACCGCGGCGACGATGCCGGCCGGCAACCCGACCAGAACGGCGAACAGCATGCCGCACACCGCCAGTTCGATGGTGGCCGGGAACAGTGCCAGGAACTCGGACATCACCGGGTTCCGCGTCACCAGCGACACGCCGAAGTCGCCCGACAGAATGCCGCCGACGTAGTCGAGAAACTGCCGCCACAGCGGCTGGTCGAGGCCCAGTTCGTGGCGCAGTTCCGCCAGCCGTTCGGGCGAGACGCCGCGCTCGCCCATGCGCACCTCGATCGGGTCGCCGGGGACGAGGCGGATCAACACGAAGCTGAGGAGCGTGACGCCCAGAAAGGTCGGCACGACCAGACCCAGACGCGTCAGGACGAAGCGAAGCATGCCCGTTGCGGCTCACACTATTGATCCCCAAACCGTCATCCCCGCGCAGGCGGGGATCCATACTTCGCGTCAAGGGCACGCCCTGGGAACATGGATCCCCGCCTGCGCGGGGATGACGGTCTGGGGGGATGAAACGACGACTGGAATAGCAAAGCCCCTCTCCCGGAGGAAGAGGAGCTTTGCCGGAATATCAGATTCTCACTGCTTCAGATCGACGCCGTAGAAGCGGTGCACGCCGAACGGATCCATCTTGTAGCCGACCACGTTCTTGGACATCACCATGTGCTCGACCGCGTGGGCCGTGGTGAGCCACGGCGCCTCTTCCTTGAAGATCAGCTGCGCCTGCTCGTACAGCTTGGTGCGCGCGCCGATGTCGTTGGTGCGCTTGGCCTGGACGACGAGGTCGTCGTATTCCTTGTTGCACCATTTGGCGATGTTGGACCCGCCCGGACGCGCGGCGTCGCAGCCCAGCAGCGTGTGCAGGAAGTTGTCGGGATCGCCGTTGTCGCCGACCCAGCCGAAAAGGCCGGTCTGGTGGTCGCCGGCCTGCAGACGCTTGCGGTACTCGCCCCATTCGTACTGCACGATCTTCGCCTTGACGCCGATCTTGGCGAGGTCGGCCTGCATCATCTCGGCCATGCGCTTGGCGTTCGGGTTGTAGGGGCGCTGCACGGGCATCGCCCACAGGTCCATCTCGAAACCATTGGGATGGCCGGCCTCGGCCAGCAGCTTCTTCGCCTTCTCCGGATCGAAGGCGTAGTCCTGGATGGCGTTGTTGTACGACCACATGGTCGGCGGGATCGGGTTCTTGGCCGGCGCGCCCGCACCCTGGAAGACGGCGTCGACGATGGCCTTCTTGTCGATGGCCATGTTGAGCGCGCGGCGCACGCGGACGTCGTCGAGGGGCTTCTTCGTCACGTTGAAGGCGAGATAGCCGACGTTCAGCCCCTCCTGCTCCATCACCGTCAGCGCCGGGTCCTTCTTCAGCGCCTCCAGGTCGGCCGGGTTGGGGTACGGCACGATGTGGCACTCGCCGGCCTTCAGCTTGGCCTGGCGCACCGCCGGGTCGGTGGTGATGGCGAAGACCAGATTGTCGATCGGCGCCTTGCCGCCCCAATAGGCCTCGTTCGCCTTGTAGCGGATGACCGCGTCCTTCTGGTAGGTGACGAACTGGAACGGGCCGGTGCCGATCGGCGCCTGATCGATGCGCTCCGGCGTCTTCTTCTTCAAAAGCGCGTCGCCGTATTCCGCCGACATGATGGCGGCGAAGGGCATGCCGAGGTTGGCGACGAACGGCGCCTCGACCTTGTTCAGCGTGAAGACGACCGTGTGGTCGTCCACCTTCTCGATCGACTTCAGGAGCTCGGGCATGCCCATGTCCTTGAAGTAATCATAGCCGCCGCCCGACACCTTGTGGAACGGATGATCCGTCTTCCACATCCGGTTGAAGGAAAACAGCACGTCGTCGGCGTTGAAATCGCGCGTCGGCTTGAAATCATTGTTGCCGTGCCACTTCACGCCCTGGCGCAGCTTGAAGGTGTAGACGAGGCCGTCGTTCGACACCGTCCAGGATTCCGCCAGCGCCGGGACCACCTTGGTGCCGCCGTATTCGAACTGGACGAGGTTGTTGTAGACCGGCAGCGCCACGTCGAAGCTGGTGCCGGAGGTGTTGATCTGCGGGTTGAAGTTCTCGGGGCTGCCTTCCGAGCAGTAGACCAGGGTCTTCGCGGCCTGCGCCGGCGCGGCCAGAGCCAACGCCGCAGCCATGCCGAGCCCGGCACCCAACAGGATGCGCTTCATTCGACGGTCTCCCAGTAATCCGGTTGTTCCCGCCCCGTGGGACGGCGGGTGCTAAGATTCTGAAGCAATTAGGCTCCGGCACGTCCGGGGTGTCAACTCGGAAGCCGGGATCGGCATCATGTCGGCGGAACGAGCCCTGCGCCGGGCGCACCCCCCGACTGCGGGACCGGGCGTCGCCGGTGCCGGCGGCCGCGTGGTAACGTCCCGCGCCATGAGCCATACGAGCCATACCCCCGCACGGGCCGACCTGTCCGGCTATGCCCTGTTCTTCGTCTCCTCCGCCTTCATGGCGTCGAACGTCGTGATCGGGCGGGCGGCGGCGCACGTCGTGCCGCCGGTGGGGCTGGCTTTCTGGCGCTGGGCGCTGGCCTTCCTCATCATCCTGCCCTTCGCCCTGCCGGGCCTGCTGCGCCACCGCCACGCGCTGAAGGCGGCCGGCCGGCGCCTGCTGGTGCTGGGGGCGCTGGGCCAGGGGATCTGCGGCGCCGTCGTCTACATGGGGCTGGAGCGCACCAGCGCCACCAACGCCGGCCTGATCTACGCCACCAGCCCGATCATGATCCTGCTGATCGCCGCCGCGACGCTGGGCGAGGCGGTGCGGCCGCGGCAGGTGGCCGGCATCGCGCTGGCGCTGGCCGGCGTGCTGGCGATCCTGGCGCGTGGCGACGCGGACGTGCTGCTGCGCCTGGCCTTCAACCTGGGCGACCTGCTGGTGCTGGCCGGGGCGGTGGCGTGGGCGGTGTACACGGTAATGCTGCGCGGCGCGCGCACGCCGGTGCCGGTGGTGCCGATGTTCGCCGCCAACGCATTGGCCGGCGTGCTGGTGCTGGCGCCGTTCTACGCCGCCGAATCGCTGTTCGACCGCGCCGTGGCGCCGAGCGGGGAGGCGCTGCTGCGCATCGGCGGGGTGGCCCTGTTCGCCTCGGTGCTGGCCTTCACCACCTATCAGAAGAGCATCGCGCTGCTGGGCCCCTCGCGCGCCGGGGCGGCGCTGTACGTCATGCCGCTGTGGGCGGCGCTGCTCGCCTGGGCGCTGCTGGGCGAGGCGCCGCAGCTCTTCCACCTCGCCGGCGCGGCGCTGGTCCTGCCCGGCGTCCTGCTGGCGACGCTGCCGGCCCGGCCGTCGAATGGCCGCCGTTGGGTTTTCGGCTTTGCCTCAACCCAACCTACGACGAAACCGTAGGTTGGGTTGAGCGCAGCGAAAACCCAACGTCAGTCACCCCCGAGCATCGGAAGCGTAAGGCCCTGCTCCCTCGCGCACTGCTTGGCGATCTCATAGCCCGCGTCGGCGTGGCGCATAACGCCGGTGGCGGGGTCGTTGGTCAGCACGCGCTCCAGCCGCCTCACCGCGGCCTCCGTCCCGTCGGCGACGATGACCATGCCGGCGTGCTGGCTGTAGCCCATGCCCACGCCGCCGCCGTGGTGCAGCGACACCCACGTCGCCCCCGACGCGCAGTTCAGCAGCGCGTTCAGCAGCGGCCAGTCGGACACCGCGTCGGAGCCGTCCATCATCGCCTCCGTCTCGCGGTTCGGGCTGGCGACGGAGCCGCTGTCCAGGTGGTCGCGGCCGATGACGATGGGCGCCTGGAGTTCCCCCGACGCCACCATCGCGTTGAAGGCGAGGCCGAGCCGCGCCCGGTCGCCCAGCCCGACCCAGCAGATGCGCGCCGGCAGCCCCTGAAACGCGATGCGCTCCCCGGCCATGTCCAGCCAGCGGTGCAGGTGCGGGTCGTCGGGGATCAGTTCCTTCACCTTGGCGTCGGTGCGGGCGATGTCCACGGGGTCGCCGGACAACGCGGCCCAGCGGAACGGCCCGACGCCCCGGCAGAACAGCGGCCGGATGTAGGCCGGCACGAAGCCGGGGAAGGCGAAGGCGTCCTCCACCCCCTCGTCCTTCGCCATCTGGCGGATGTTGTTGCCGTAGTCCACGGTCGGCACGCCCATGCGGTGGAACTCCAGCATGGCGCGCACGTGCGCGGCGATGGATCGCTTGGCGGCGCGCACCACCCCGTCGGGGTCGCTCAGGCGCCGCGTCTCGTGCTCCTCCAGCGTCCAGCCGGCGGGGAGGTAGCCGTTCAGCGGGTCGTGCGCGCTGGTCTGGTCGGTCACCACGTCGGGCCGAAAGCGCGGGTCCTCCTTGGCGCGGCGCGCCAGTTCCGGGAACACCTCGGCGGCGTTGCCGAGCAGGCCGACGGACACCGCCCGCCCGTTGTCCCGCGCCTCCCACAGCATCGCCATGGCCTCATCCAGCGTGCGTGCCATGTGGTCGAGGTAGCGGGTTTCCAGCCGCCGCTCGATGCGCCGGGCCGAGCATTCCACCCCCAGCAGCGAGGCGCCGGCCATGGTGGCGGCCAGCGGCTGCGCCCCGCCCATGCCGCCCAACCCGCCGGTGAGGATCCACTTGCCCGTCAGGTCGCCGCCGAAGTGCTGGCGCCCCATTTCGACGAACGTCTCGTAGGTGCCCTGCACGATCCCCTGGGAGCCGATGTAGATCCACGAGCCGGCCGTCATCTGGCCGTACATCATCAGCCCCTTGGCGTCCAGTTCGCGAAAATGCTCCCACGTCGCCCAGGCCGGGACGAGGTTGGAGTTGGCGATCAGCACGCGCGGCGCGTCGGCGTGGGTGCGGAAGACGCCGACCGGCTTGCCCGACTGCACCAGCAGCGTCTGGTCGTCCTCCAGTTCGGTCAGCGCCGTGACGATGGCGTCGAAGCAGTCCCAGTTGCGCGCGGCGCGGCCGATGCCGCCGTAGACCACCAGATCCTCCGGCCTTTCCGCCACCTCCGGGTCGAGGTTGTTCATCAGCATGCGCAACGGCGCCTCGGTCAGCCAGGACTTCGCGGTCAGCACCGTCCCGCGCGGTGCTCGGATGACCCGGCGGTTGGCGGATTGCGTCATGATGGTCCCTCCCGGTGGTCGTGCCTTCCCTTAGGTCGGTGCGGCGGCGGCGTCGAGCAAGGTGGTCAGCCCTTCCCACGGCGTGCCGCGAGTGCGCCGGAACAGCCGGGCGTCGAGGGTGACGAGCGGTGCCTGAAGGGCTTCGGACAGGGCGAGATAGAAGCAGTCGTAGGCGGGATGCTTCAGCGTGCGGGCGATCTCGTAGCTCCGCTCGAAGAACGGAGCCGTGCCGAACACCCGGTCGAAGCTGCGCGGAATCTCGATTAGCGCGTGGTCGGCCTGTTCGGCGGAAATCATCCCCGCACGCTCCATCTTCCAAAGCGCGTTCGCCAGTTCGGAAAACACAAGGTCAGGAGCGAACACCAGGGCGTCACTGCCCAACAGCCGATCGGCCGCTTCGGAGTAGCCGTCGCGAATCGACCAGCGCACCGCCACGCTGGCATCCACGACCACGATCACCGGTCGCGATCCTCGCGGATGAGCTGCGTCATGTCGACGTTGAAGCCGGGTGGGGTCATCGCCCGGGTTTTCGCCATCTCCTCGCGCAGGGCCGTCTTGTCGACCCGTGGCTTCGCCACCGCTTCCGCGACGATCCGCTTGATCTCCTCCTCCACCGACCGTCTGTTGACGAGGGCGCTGGCGCGCAGCATCCCGAGCACGTGGTCGTCCAGGTTCTCCAGAATGATCTTGCCCATGCTCATCCCTCCCCGCCCCGAATCCAAGGATAGCGCAATCCCGGCCGGGTTTCACCCGCCCCGCACCACCGCGCCGCCCCGCACCACCAGCGCGCACTGGTTCGCCCCCAGCCAGTAGCACAGCTCGGCCGGGTGCCCGACGTCCCAGGCGGCGAAATCGGCGGCCTTGCCGAAGTCCAGCGTGCCGTGCGTCGCGGCCATCCCCAGGGCGGCGGCGGCGTGCCGGGTGACGCCGGCCAGCGCCTCCACGGGCGTCAGGCGGAACAGCGTGCAGGCCATGTTCAGCATCAGCAGCAGCGACACCGCTGGGGAGGTGCCGGGGTTGCAGTCGGTCGCCACCGCCATCGGCACGCCGTGGCGCCGGAACAGCTCCACCGGCGGCGGCCGGGTCTCGCGCAGCAGATAGAAGGCGCCGGGCAGCAGCACCGCCACCGTGCCCGCCTCGGCCATCGCCCGCACGCCGTCTTCCGATGTGTGCTCCAGGTGGTCGGCCGACAGCGCCCCATGGCGCGCCGCAAGATCCGCCCCGTCGCCGTCGGAAAGCTGGTCGGCGTGCAGCTTCACCGGCAGGCCGAGCTTCCTGGCGGCGTCGAACACCCGCGCGGTCTGCGCGGCCGAAAAGGCGATGCGCTCGCAAAACGCGTCCACCGCGTCCACCAGCCCCTCGGCCGCCAACGCCGGCAGGATGGCGCCGCACACCAGATCCACGTAATCCTCGGCCCGCCCGGCGTACTCCGGCGGCACGGCGTGCGCCGCGAGGCAGGTCGTGCGCACCGTCACCGGGTGGCGTTCGCCCAGCGCGCGGGCGGCGCGCAGCATGGCGCGCTCGCTCTCCAGGTCCAGGCCATAGCCGGACTTCACCTCCACCACCGTGACGCCTTCGGCCAACAGCCGTGTCAGGCGCCGCGCCGCGCTCGCCACCAGGGCCTCCTCCCCGGCCGCGCGGGTGGCCTTGACGGTGGAGACGATGCCGCCACCGGCCCGCGCGATCTCCTCATAGCCGGCCCCCTCCAGCCGCATCTCGAACTCGTGCGCCCGGTTGCCGCCGAACACGAGGTGCGTGTGGCAGTCGATCAGCCCCGGCGTCACCCAGCGCCCGCCCAGGTCGTGTTCCGCCGCCGCGCGGATCTCCGGCATCCTCGCGCGCGGGCCCACCCAGGCGATGCGCCCGCCCCGCACGGCGATCGCCGCGTCGCGCACCACGCCGGCCTCCCCCATCGTGACGGCGTGTCCGTTGAACCAGAGGCTGTCGGCGTCCATTGTCTGTGCACTCCTCCGCGACGTCGAAAAGGCGAGGCCATGGCGACCATCTTCGCCGAACAGGCGCTGCTTCCGGAAGGCTGGGCCGACGCCGTCCTCATCACCATCGCGGCGGACGGCACCATCGCCGCCGTCGAGCCCGGCGCCGCACCTCACGACGATGAACGCGCCGCCGGCCCGGTGGTGCCCGGCATGCCGAACCTGCACAGCCACGCCTTCCAGCGCGCCATGGCCGGTCTGGCCGAACGCGCCGGCCCGGCGGAGGACAGCTTCTGGACGTGGCGCGAGGCCATGTACCGCTGCGTCGCCGCCCTCGGGCCCGAGCACGTGCAGGCCATCGCCCGCCAGCTTTATGTGGAGATGCTGAAGGCCGGCTACACCAGCGTTGCCGAGTTCCACTACCTGCACAAGGACCCGGCCGGCCACGCCTACGCCGACCCGGCCGAGATGGCGCACCGCGTCGCCGCCGCGGCCGAGGACTCCGGGATCGGCCTGCTGCTGCTGCCGGTGCTCTACCGCCACGGCGGCTTCGGCGGCACGCCACCCGGCGAGGGGCAGCGGCGCTTCACGCTGGACCCCGACGCCTACCTCGACCTTCTGGGGTCCATCGATCCGCGCATCGCCACCGGCGTCGCCTTCCACAGCCTGCGCGCGGTGTCGGGCGACGACATGGCGGCGGTGCTGGCCGGCGTCGATCCGGCGCGCCCCGTGCACATCCACGTGGCCGAGCAGCGCCGCGAGGTGGAGGACTGCCGCGCGTGGTCCGGTGCCACCCCCATCGACTGGCTGTTCGACCATGTCGAGGTGACGGCGCGCTGGTGCCTGATCCACGCCACCCACGCGGGCGACGCGGAGTTGGCGCGCATGGCGGCGTCCGGCGCCGTCGCCGGCCTGTGCCCGACCACCGAGGCCAACCTGGGCGACGGGCTGTTCCCGGCCCGCCGCTTCATCGAACTGGGCGGGCGCTTCGGCGTCGGCTCCGACAGCCACGTCACCGTCAGCCCGTCCGACGAACTGCGCTGGCTGGAGTACGGCCGCCGTCTGGCGGACGAGCGGCGCAACCGCCTGACCGGCAAGGGGCGGCCATCGGTCGGCGGCTTCCTGTGGGACGCGGCGCTGGCCGGCGGGGTGGCGGCGCTGGGCCTGTCCGCGGGGCGGATCGCGGCTGGAGCGCGGGCCGACCTCGTGGTGCTGGACGGCGATCACCCGCTGCTGGCGGGGATGCGCGGCGACGCGGTGCTCGACCGCTGGCTGTTCGCCGGCGACGCGCGCATGGTGCGCGACGTCATGGCCGGCGGCGTCTGGCGCGTGCGCGACCGCCGCCACCCGCGCGAAGAGGAAGCCGCCCGTGGCTTCGTCGAGGCCATGCGCGCGCTGGCGGCGTAGCCCTTGCGCCGGGACTATGCCGTGTGGCGTAGTGCGGCGAGGGAATAAGGATGGCCGGACACGCGTTCGTGCCCCGTGCTTCCCTTCCCGCCGCCGCCCGCCCGGACTCTTCCATGCCGCACGCCGCACACCACCCCGTGATCCTCTGCGCCGACGATTACGGCCTGTCGCCGGGCGTGGGCGCGGCGATCCGCGACCTGATCGAGCGCGGCCGGCTCACCGCCACCTCCTGCATGACCGTCTGCCCGTTCTGGCCGGCGGAATCCTTGCTGCTGAAGCCGCTGGCCGATATGGCGGACGTCGGGCTGCACCTCACCCTGACCGACCAGACGCCCCTCGGTCCCATGCCGGCGCTGGCGCCGAAGGGCAGGCTGCCGCCGCTGGGCGCGCTGATGCGCAAATCCTTTTCCGGCGGACTGAACGCGGCCGAAATCGGCGCCGAGGTGGACCGGCAGGTCGCCGCCTTCACCGACCATTTCGGCGCCCCGCCCGCCTTCATCGACGGCCACCAGCACGTCCACCAGCTTCCCGTCGTGCGCGATGCCGTGGCGGCGGCACTCGCCCGGCTGCCCGGCGCCTACGTCCGGCTGTGCCGCGAACCGCGGCGCGCCATCGTGCGGCGCGGGGTGGCGGTGCCGAAGACGCTGCTGATCAGCGAACTGGGCGGCGGGCTGGCGGCGCTGGCGCGGGCATCCGGCATCCCGGCCAACACCAGCTTCCGCGGCGTCTACGACTTCTCCGGCACGGTGCCGTTCGGCGACCTGATGGCCCGCTTCCTGGACGCGCCGGGCGGACGCACGCTGGTCATGGTGCACCCCGGCATCCCGGACGAGGATCTTCGCCGCGCCGACCCGCTCGTCGACCAGCGCGCGGTGGAGTACGAGTACCTGAAGGGCCCGGCCTTCGCCGACCTGCTGACGGCGCGGGGCCTGCGGCTGGGCCGCTTCGCCGAGGCGAACGGCAATATTTGACCATTCAGAAACGATAATTTAACAAGAAAGAACCCACAACGGTGGTCGCGCGTCTGTCGATCCATGAGCCCGAAAGCATGAGCAAGCCGTTCCCGTTCGATCCGCAGGTCGGCCTTGCCCCCGGCTTCGGCCTGAGCCGCGCCCGCCCCTGGGCCACCGTCGAGATCTGGGACGACCTCAGCCGCCTGCTGCTGTTCTGCCTGCTCGTCATCGCGGTGCTGACCTTCCGCGACTACGGCATCTCCATCGACGAGGAGGTGCAGCACATCTACGGCAAGAAGCTGCTGGCCTACTACACCAGCGGCTTCGTCGATCTTTCCGCCTTCTCCTTCAAGGACCTGTACCTCTACGGCGGGCTGTTCGATCTGGTGGTGGCGCTGCTGACGCCGATCTCGCCGCTGGCGGAATACGACACGCGCCACCTGCTGTGCGCGCTGTGCGGGGTCGTCGGCATCGCCGGCACGTGGCGGCTGGCGCGCCTGCTGGCCGGCCCGCGCGCCGGGTTCCTGGCGGCGGCGCTGCTGGCGCTGTCCGGCGTCTATTACGGCGCCATGTTCAACAACACCAAGGACGTGCCGTTCGCCGCCGGCATGGTGTGGACGCTGTACTTCGCCACCCGCATGGTGCTGCAGTTCCCCAGCCCGCGTCCCTCGGCCGTGCTGAAGTTCGGGCTGACGCTGGGGCTGTCGCTGGGCATCCGCGTGGGCGCCGTGCTCGCCGGCGTGTACGTCGCCGCCGCCGCGCTGCTGTTCCTGGCGTTCATGCTGCGCAGCGACGGCTGGCGCGCCACCCTTGGCGCGTTCGGCCGGATGGTCGTCGCCATGCTGCCGGCCCTGCCGGTCGCCTACGGGCTGATGGCGGCGCTGTGGCCGTGGGCCGTCTTCGACGTGCTGAACCCCATCCGCGCGCTCAAGGCCTTCTCGCACATCGACTACCTGCCCTACCAGTTGGAGACGCTGTTCAACGGCCGCCTCGTCTCGGCCATCGACGCGCCGGCGCTGTACCTGCCGGTCTATCTGGCGATCAAGGTGCCGGAGGCGGTGCTGGCCGGCCTCGTCCTGGCGGTGGTCTTCGCGGTGGCCTGGGCGCGGCGCACCGTCGCCGGACGGCAGTCCTGGCGGCCGGCGCTGCGCTATGCCGTGGTGACGCTGGCGGTGGTGTTCCCGATCGCCTCGTTCATGCTGCTGCGCCCCACCGTCTACAACGGCATCCGCCACTTCCTGTTCGTCGTGCCGCCCATGGTGGTGCTGGCGGCGGTCGCCTTCCACCGGCTGTGGTCCCTGGCGGAGGCGCGCGGGCACCACGCGGTGCGCGCCGTGGTGCTGGGCCTGACGGTGTCGGGCGTGGTGTACGGCTGGCAGCTCGGCGGCCTGCACCCCAACGAATACGTCTACTACAACGCCTTCGTCGGCGGCGCCAAGGGCGCCAAGGGCCGGTTCGAGCTGGACTACTGGGGCAATTCCATCCTGGAGGCGGTCAAGCAGCTCGAATCCCTGCTGGAGCTGGAGAACGACGGCAAGACGCCGCAGCGCACCTACACGGTCGTCGTCTGCGGCAACGCGCTGGCCGCGCGCTATGAGCTGCCGCCGTACCTCAAGCTGGTGAACGGGGTCGAGCCGCTGTGGCGCAACGCCGACTTCTTCGTCACCTTCACCCAGGACCGCATCTGCCCGAACCTGATGGACGGCCGCCCGATCATCGAGATCCTCGCCGACGAGGTGCCGCTGGCCATCGTCAAGGACCGCCGCCGCACCGAGCCGCAGGACTGATACCGGCGGCGCTTGATCGCTTCCATCGAGCGCCGCCGGTTAAACCCGACAGATCAATGCCATGGCATTGATCGAAAGGGTGATACGGACGGCGCCTTCAGGCGCCGTCCGTATCACCGCCGAACATCCCCGATTCGGTTGCCTTGACCAGCATTCCCGCCTGACGATAGTCTCGATTCCGACGACATGCACCGCCATGATTGTTGCGGCGCACCAGAATAGCCCGCGAAGAGGCTGAACATCAGGGAGGAACGGCGTGAGCGACAACACGGCTGGCTGGATCGATTTCTGGAATCGCCCGAACAACGCCATCTACGTCAACGAACGCAATCTTGAAGTGCACTTCGACACGCTGCGGCGTGACGTCGCGGCCTTCATCCCGGCCGACGGACGGGTTCTCGATTTCGGCTGCGGCGACGCCCTGATCGCCGAGGCGGTGGCCGAACGCGCCAGCACGGTCCACCTGTTCGACGCCGCGCCCGCCGTGCAGCAGCGCATCCGCGAACGCTTCGCCGGGCACCCGCGCATCCGCGTGCTGGACGCCGACGCCCTCGCGGCATTGCCCGACGGCAGCGTCGACCTGATCCTCGTCATCTCCGTCGTCCAGTATCTGGCGCGCAAGGATCTGGCCGCGCTGATGTCGCAGTGGCGCCGTCTTCTGGCGCCGGGCGGACAGGTGCTGGTCGCCGACGTGGTGGAACCGCACACCCCGATGTACCGAGACGTGGGCAGCCAGCTCTCGCTGGCCTGGAAGCACGGCTTCCTGCTGGCGGCGCTGTTCGGCCTCGCCAAGCTGGCGTTTTCCGATTACCGGCGCATCCGGCACCAGTCCGGCTTTTCCACCTACACCGTGGCGGACATGCTCGGCATGCTGACGGAGGCCGGCTTCACGGCGTCGCACCTGCCGCGCAACGTCGGCCCGACGCCACACCGCAATTCGTTCCTGGCGCGCCATCCGGCGGCGTAGCGCCCCGTCAGCGCGCCGCGCCGGAAATCGAGAAGGTCCAGTAGCGGTTGGCGGCGTAGCTCCACAGCATCACCACGCCCGTCGCGGTGACCTGCGCCAGCAGGTAATGCAGCCCAACGCCCACTGCCAGCAGCCACATGATGGCGCTGTTCACGCCCAGCCCGACGGTCGCCACCGCCACGAAGCGGACGGCGGTCGGCAGATGCTGCTGGTCGCTCTGGAAGACGTGGCCGTAGTTGAGGACGTAGCTGATCACCCCGCCGACGATGAACCCGACGGCCGACGCCAGCACCGGCGGGCTGTGCAGCAGCTCGCTCAGCAGGATGAGCACGCCATAATGGCCGACCGCGGCGGCGCAGCCGACCAGGGCGAACAGGACGAACTGGCGCATCGACCTCCCCGGTTGGGACCTCCCCGGTTGGCATTTCTCCGCCACCGGTAGCGCACCGGCACCGCCCCTGTCCAGCGCGGGGTGCGGCAAGCGCCCGCTACTCGGCCGCCACGTTGGTTTCGGTGGCGTCCCATTCGCGCAGGCGCAGCTTGTAGCGCTGGACCTTGCCGGTCTCCGTGCGCGGCAGCGTGTCGAGGAACTCGATCCGGCGGGGGTATTTGTAGGGGGCGATCAGCGCCTTGACGTGGTCCTGAATCGCGCGCGCCAGCTCCGGCCCCGACCGCACGTCGGGGCGCAGGACCAGGAACGCCTTGGGCACGGCGCCGCGGATGGGGTCGGGGGCGGCGACCACCGCGCACTCCTCCACCAGCGGGTGCTGGAGCAGCGCGTCCTCCACCTCCAGCCCGGAAATCTTGTAGCCGGCGGAAACGATCAGGTCGTCGACGCGGCCGTGGTGCCAGAAGTAACCGTCCTCGTCCATGTGGCAGGCGTCGCCGGTGACGTTCCAGCCCCCCACCACATAGTTCTGCTGCCGCGGATCGTCGAGGTAGCGGCACCCCGTGGGCCCGCGCACGGCCAGACGGCCGACCTGCCCGGCCGGCAGCGGTTCGCCCCACTCGTCCAGCACGACGGCCTCGTAGCCGGGCACCGGCTTGCCCGTCGCGCCCGGCCGGATGGCGTCGGGCGGGGAGGCCAGTACGGCGTTCAGCAGTTCGGTGGTGCCCAGCGTGTCGAGGATCGGCAGCCCGGTCAGGCGCCGCCAGTCGTCGAAGGTGGCGGCGGTCAGCGGCTCCCCGGCGGAGACGCAGGCGCGCAGGCTGCCGACGTCCGGCGCCCCACCCGCGGCGATCAGCGCCGACATGCTGCGGTACACGGTGGGCACGGTGAAGCACACGGTGCCCTTGTGGCGGGCGATGGCCTGGAGCAGCCGTTCCGGCGTCGGCCGGTCGATCAGCACGGCGCACGCCCCGGCGCGCAGCGGAAACAGCATCAGCCCGCCCAGGCCATAGGCGAAGGCCAGCGAGGGCGAGCCGCAGAACACGTCGTCCGACGTCACGCCCAGCTGCGTGCGCGGCGACAGGTCGGCCACCGCCAGCATGTCGCGATGGAAGTGCGCCGTCGCCTTGGGTCGCCCGGTGGTGCCGGAGGTGAAGGCGATCAGGCAGATGTCGTCGGCCGCCGTGTCCACCGCCGCGAATTCCGCCGCGCGGCCCGCGATGCGCGCCTCCAGCCCGTCGGCGGCGTCGCTGTTGAAGGCCACCAGCGGGAAGCCCTGGCGCACCGCCGCGCGCGCGCCGCGCAGGTCATCCAGGAAGCCGTCGTCGCACAGCGCCAGATCGACCTGCGCCTTGTCGAGGATTTCCGACAGCTCCCCCGCGCGCAGCAGCGGCATGGTGGGGATGACGATGCAGCCGGCCTTCGCCACCGCCAGCCAGCAGGCCGCCAGCATCGGCGTGTTGGGCCCGCGCAGCAGCACCCGGTTGCCGGGCACCAGCCCATGCTCCTCCACCAGCAAGGCGGCGACGCGGTCGACGGTGGCGGCCAGCTCGCCCCAACTCCAGGTGGCGGTCGGGGTGATCAGGCACGGGCGCGGCGCCCAGCCGCGCGCCAGCCACGGGTCGAGCAGCGCCGACGCGACGTTGAGGCGTTCGGGATAGGCCAGTTCCGGCCGGTCGCACGTCAGGTCCGGCCACTGCCGGGGCGGCGGCAGGCGGTCGCGGGCGAAGGTGTCGATGTGCGCGGTCGTCGCCATGGCCTCACCTCGCCGCCGGTGCCGCGGCGCGCACCGAGCGCTTCAGCCGGTCGAGCGGCGCCATCGGTTCGAAACGCGGCGGCGTGGTCTGGAAGATGCCGCGCGGCCACAGCCGCGCCTCCGGCCGGGCGGCAAGGTCCGCCGCCGCCTCGACATCGGTCGGCACCTCGCCCGCGGCATCGAGGACATCCTCGGCCACGAGCCACAGGGCAGCTTTCACGGGTCCCGTCTCCCCTCGCGCGGCACGCCTCGACGGCCTGCCATTGCCGGTGCCCCACAGAAGATCTTTGGTTGTTTCCCATGAGTGTAGCGAGGGGCAGGCCCGGCGTGCCATGCATTGAAGGAATGGTTGCCACCCCAGCAATCGCCGTTTGCGTAGGGACGCCGCGCCGCCCCCGGTCTGAACCCGCGCCGGTCCGAACCCGTGTCAGTCCGAACCCAGGTACAGGTCGATCTCGTCCTGTTCCATGACGTGCGCGGTGCCGTGGATGATGCCGTTGGCGACCTGGATGATGCGGTGGATCATTTCCACCGACTGCCGGCAATCCTCGCGCAGGCGGTCCGGGTCGCCGCCGTGCACGTCGGCGGACATGCGCGCCAGCGTGCGGTCCACCACCTGCGTCATCTGCGCGATGGTGTCCTCGAACGGCCGGCGGAACTTGGACGGCACGTGCTCGTACGCTTCGATGGCCAGCGCCTTGTCGGAAAAGCCGCTGTCGCGGAAGTGCTCCTGATAGCTCTTGGGCTGCCAGACGTAGCATTCCTCCAGCATGTCGGGCATGTCGGGGATCATCTCGATCAGCATCACGATTTCGTTGAAGTGATTGAGATAATCGGTCGCCAGCAGGGTCTTTTCCGAGATGTTGGTGCCCTTGACCCGTTCGCGCCAGACCTGGAGATCGGCGAGCTCCTCCGGCGGAATGCCGTCGGTGAGGGAAGCGTACTCCTGCTCGTCCATCGCGTATCCGGATCCCTGCGCGGCGTGCTGGCGCGCGGCGCACACTCTACGCCGTCGCCGGGGGCCCTGTCATTAGCCGGGCAACGGCACCGATGCAAGCGGGCTGCGGGGCGGCAAGAAAAAGCCGCCGGGGACGGGTCCGATGGACCGGGCACCCGGCGGCGTTCGAGGAACTGGCGGTTCAGGGAGGAATCACACCATTGCCCGCCAGAACAGCCTCACCGCCGCATTGGTTCCGAGTCGCTGCGGATCGCCGGGCCCACACAAGAACGCGACGCCTTCCGCGCAACGTCTTTAGAAGTATACCTGAAGGGGATTCCGGATAACCCGATGGAACTTCCCCGGAAATCTCGCCCACTATGCCTCAGGCCGTTTTCCTTCTCGATGCCGAGGGCAGACATTTACCGGAGCGGACATTTGTTGAAAATGGGTGCAGGCGGCGGGCGCTCCGCCGCCTGCCCGAGCGAACAGCCAGCGATGAGGCACGGGGAGAAAAGATGGAGGATCGCACCCGCCACCTGATGGAGCACCTGCCGTACCTGCGCCGCTACGCCCGCGCGTTGACGGGTTCCGCTGCGCGCGGCGATGCCCTGGTGACGCGCGCCCTGGAATGGTACCTGGACAGCGATGAGGCCGGGGAAACGCCGGGGAAATCGGTGGAGCCGTTGCGCCACACCCTGTACCGCCGGCTGAACGCCATGCAGGACGAAGCCGGCGCCGCCGCGCCCGGCGGCGCGGCGCCGCATCCGGTGGAAGCGGCGCTGGGCACGCTGGAGGAGCGGGACCGGCGCGTCTACCTGCTGGTGAACCTGGAGGACGTGCCGGTCGCCGATGCCGCCGCCTTGCTGGGCATGCCGGCCGAGGAAGGCGCCGAGCGCCTGTCGCGGGCTCGCGAGACGGTGCGCGCGCATCTGCAGGCGGTGATCCTGGTGGTCGAGGACGACGCCATCATCGCCGCAGACCTGTCGGAAACGGTGCGCGGCATGGGCCACACGGTCTGCGGCAACGCCACCACGATGGACGAGGCGCTGACGCTGGCGGCCGAGCACACGCCGACGCTGGCCCTGATGGACATCCGTCTGGCCGAAGGGGACAACGGCGTCGAGGTGGCGCGCGAGTTGCGCCGGCAGCGCTTCCTGCCGGTGATCTTCGTGACCGCCTTCCCGGACGAGCTGTCCAGGCGCGGGCTGGAGCACCTGGGCCCGGTGATCCCCAAGCCCTTCACCCGCGACCAGATCGAGCAGGCGATCACCCGCGCCGTCTTCACCCCCGCCGCGGTGAGCCCCGTTACTTGAACACCACCGTCTTGGTGCCGTTGACCAGCACGCGGTGCTCGACGTGGTACTTGACCGCGCGGGCCAGGACGACGTTCTCGATGTCGCGCCCGATGGCCACGAGGTCGTCGGGCGTCATCGTGTGGTCGACGCGCTCGGCCTCCTGCTCGATGATCGGGCCTTCGTCCAGGTTGGCCGTCACATAGTGCGCGGTGGCGCCGATCAGCTTGACGCCGCGCGTGTGCGCCTGATGGTAGGGCTTGGCGCCCTTGAAGCTGGGCAGGAAGGAGTGGTGGATGTTGATGGCCCGCCCCGCCAGCTTGCCGCACAGCTGCGCCGACAGCACCTGCATGTAGCGGGCGAGGACGACGAGGTCGACCTTCTCCTCCTCGACGATGTCCAGAAGGCGCGCTTCCTGCTGTGCCTTGGTTTCGTTCGTCACCGGCAGGTAATGGAACGGAATGTTGTGCCACGCGGCGAGCTGGTAGAAATCGCGGTGGTTGGAGACGATCGCCGGGATCTCGATCGGCAGATAGCCGATACGGTAGCGGTACAGCAGGTCGTTCAGGCAATGCCCGAACTTCGACACCATGATCAGCACGCGCTGCGGGCGCGCCGCGTCGTGCAGCTTCCAGTCCATGGCGAACCGCTTGGCCACCGTCTCGGCGAAGGCCGCTTCCAGCTCGGCCTGGGTCGGCCCTTCGGCGGCGGCGGAGAAGTGCACGCGCAGGAAGAACAGGCCGCTGATGCGGTCACCGAACTGCGCGCTGTCGATGATGTTGCACGACCGCTCGGCCAGGAAGCCGGACACCGCGTAGACGATGCCGACGGCGTCGGGGCAGGAGATGGTGAGGATGTAGGCGGAAGCGGTCTCGGACATGCGCGTGCGGGCCCTGGTCTTCTCGGCGGAAAGGGCCCCTCCCCTAGCACGAATGACCGGATGATGCACCCCGTCCATGCGGCGGCCCCGAACGGACGCCGCCGGCCTCCCTGAAACGGCGGCCCTGAAACGACGGCGCCCCTCCCCCAAGTGGCGGGGAAGGGGCGACCGGATACGGCCCTGGCGTGGTCGGCGCCTCAGGTCTCCGGGAAGTGTTCAAGCTCGCGTTGCAGGCTGGTAGCCTGCTGACGCAGTGCGGCCAGACGGCCGATGTCAGGAGCCGGGCGATGCTCTTCCTTCTCAAGCTCGCCCTCGATTTCCTGGCGCTCCTGCCGGATGATGTTGAACAAGGCATCCCTCAACATCGCGACCTCCCAAGTGGATTGCTAAAATTTTAGTGCGAGTCGAGGGAATCATCAAGCAAGCAGTTGTCGGAGTCCATTCCCCTCCCGGCACTGCCCGATCGGGGAGGGGTAGGCTCCATTAACCATATGGCCGAGCCTGGCAATGCTTGGCAAGGATTTGCAGCACCCCTGATGGTTAACGCATAGGTAATAAAAATTGTCTATCCCTGGATTCCAGGCGTCCGGGCGCGGGGATTCGTCGCGGCCCGCCGACGCCAGCGTTGCGCGAACTGCCGTCGGGCGGGACACCCCCGACAGTTGCGGCGGCCCTCCTCCGCCCCGATGGCGGGTGAAACATCCCTGCACCACTCACGGACAAATCCGCGATGACCGGAAAAATCCACGAAAAAACCCATTGCAATCCAGCCGTGGGCATGACTTTTTCGCGCCGCCCGTCCCCTCGGCGGGCTGGCGGACGGAGGCGGATCGTGGCGGCTCTTGGGCGCCTGTGCGCGGTGATCGGGTTGGCCGCTCTGGCCGCCATCGAGGCCGGCTGTGCGCCGGTGATCCTGGGCGGCGGCGCCACCGCGGTGGTCGCCGCGTCGGAGAAGCGCGGGCTGAAGGGCTTCGCCACCGACACCGCGATCCAGGCCCAGATCAACAATCTGTGGTTTCAGCATTCGCTGGACCTGTACCAGCGCCTGAGCATGCGCGTGGACGAGGGGCACGTGCTGCTGACCGGCCGCGCCGCCGACCCGCAGATGCGCCTGGACGCGGTGCGCCTCGCCTGGCAGGCCGACGGCGTCAAGGAAGTCATCAACGAGATCCAGGTCGACAACGGATCCTCCGTGATCGACACCGCGCTCGACACCTGGATCAACACGCAGTTGCGCACGCGCATCACCTTCGACGAGGCAATCTCGTCGCAGAACTACAGCATCGATACCGTCAATGGCGTCGTCTATCTAATGGGATGGGCGAAGAGCAAGGACGAGCTCGACCTCGTGGTCGGACACGCCCGCGCCATCCCCAACGTGCAACGCGTCGTCACCTACGTCCGCCTGTCCTGAAGGCACCGAGCCCGCCATGGCCTTTTCACCCGCCGCCGCCCGCCGTTGGATTGCCGTCTGCCTGCTGGCGCTCGCCATGCCTGCCGGCGCCGTGGCCGTCGGCGCGCCCGCGCCCGCGCGTGCCGCCCCGGCGTCGCAGCAGGCGCAGGAGACCGGGCCGGCCAACCGCCTGTTCGTGCAGGCCATGCACCTGATTCGGCAGGCCGACAACAGCCTGGACACCGCCGAGGAGGCGCGCCTGCTCAAGGAGGCCGACAAGCTCCTCAACGACATCGTGGCGAAGTACCCGGACAGCGCGCTGGCGGTGCAGCTCGTCACCAACCAGTTCGTCGGCGACTTCGACTTCTACGAGTTCCGGTCGCGCATCAAGGGGCTGGTGTGCAACGAGCCGCTCAACTCGCTGTGCTTCCTGCACCGCATCGGCGAGATGCTGCCGCCGGTCGAGACGCCGATTTCCTCGGCGCGCTGGGACTGGCTGTCGCTGGCCGTCGCCTACCAGCAGATCGGCGACCACGGCCGCGCGCGGGAGATCGTCGCCCCCTTCGTCGCCGCGGTGCGGCGCGGCGCCACCACGACCACCGACGCCTCCGGCCAGGACCTGTTCGTCGCCCGCGCGCTGGCGCTGATGGGGCAGACGCAGCTGGCGCTCGACGTCACCCGGCAGATCGCCGACTGCTCGACCCGCATCTACAACCTGAACGACATCGCCAAGGCCGCCGCCTGGAAGGGCGACATGACGCTGGCCGGCCAGTTGGCGGAGGAGGCCAAGCAGTACGCCACCGCGCGCAACTGCGCTTGGGAACTCGGCCTCGTGGCGCAGGCGCTGCTGCGCGCCGGCAAGGAGGCGCAGGCGCGCACGCTGTTCCTCAACACGGTTGAGACGCAGTACTCCAAGTTCCGCCAGTCGAAGACCGACTGCTGCCCGCCCGAACTGGCGGTGGCGGCGGCCGATCTGGGCGACGCCAATCTGGCGCTGGGGCTGCTGCGCACCGTGCAGGACGAAAACCCCTGGACGATCCCGGCCGTGCTCGGCCGGCTGGCGCGCCGCAACGAAAACGCCCTGGCGCTGAGCTACGCCGAGCAGGTGCAGGACCCCGACGTGCGCGGCGAGGCCATCGCCGAGCTGATCGAGGCCGCCATCCGCCGCGGCGACGGCGGCGACGCGAACGACCTGATGCGGCGGCTGGTCAAGCTGGTGGACGACAACGCGGGCAAGCGCCCCGCCCTGCTGGCGCAGAGGGCCAAGGCGGAACGGCTGCTGTTGAGCGACGAGCGCTGGCGCCTGTCCTTCCAGCAGGCGATCAACGCCGCCGAGCGGTCCAGCAACTTCGTGCGCCGCGACATCGGCGCCCCGCTGCTCGCCGCGCTCGTGCGCATCGAAACCGGCCTGCCGATGCTGGATTGATACGGACGGCGCCTGAAGACGCCGTCCGTATCACCCTCTCGATCAATGCCATCGCATTGATCTGTCGGGTTTTACCGGCGGCGCTCCATGGAAGCCATCGAGCGCCGCCGGTTTGACGCACAAAAACGAACCCCCTCCCCCGCGGGTGCGGAGGAGGGGGCGGTCGGCGGCGCGTTGGGCGACGGGCCCGTGCGTCGCGGCCTGACGGGACTAGTGCTTCACTTCACCACCGGTCGGTTCACCGCTCACCGGTTTCCCGCCGATTTCGATGCGACGCACCCGACTCTTGCCTTCCTCGGTCTTCGGCAGGGTGATGGTCAGCACGCCCTTGTCGAACGTAGCGGCCACCTTTTCCGCCTCCACCGTGTCCGGCAGACGGAAGGTGCGCAGGAACGAGCCGTAGCCGCGCTCCACGACGTGATAGTGCTTCGCTTCGTCCTTCTCCTCCTTCTCGACCTTCTTCTCGCCCTTCAGCGTCAGGACGCCGCCGTCGAGCGTAAGCTCGACGTCCTTTTCGTCCAGGCCGGGCAGGTCGGCCTTGATGGTGATCGCGTCCGGCGTCTCGGAGACGTCGACCCGCAGCGCCATCGTCATGCGGCCTTCACGGCCCCACCCGAAGGGTTCGACGGTCGTGCCAAAGAAGTTGTCGAACAGCCGGTCCATCTGCTCCCGAAGGTCCAGGAACAGGTCGCCCGTGCGACGCGTGGCCGGCATCGTGCGCCCGGAGGTCGTCTCGGGCATGGTCTCCATCCGAGTGGCCATGGTGTCCTCCATCGTCGGTCACCGGCGCCACTGGCGTCGGAAGGTCCTCCAACCTTCGCCGCCTTTTATAGCACTTTCCGCCGCCGCCGGCACCGCCCCCGAAGGGGTAAGCGGCAGCGTGTCGCACCCCCGTCACAGCACCTGTTTCGGCAGCGACAGCAGCTCGGCGCGGATGCGGCCCAGGCTGGGGCGGTTGTGCGGGCCGAAGGCCACAGGGCGGCACAGGTGCATGGCGGTCAGCCCGACGCGCGCGGTGAGCAGCCCGTTGATCACCCCCTGCCCGATGCGCGTCGACACCGCCGCCACCAGCGACCCGCCCAGCGCCTCCACCGCCACATGGTGGGCGGTCTCCGTCACCCCGGCGACCGCGATGTTGGCGAGCATCCGCCGCAACAGCCGCAGCGAGCCCAGATAGCCCGGCCGCGCCCCGTACAACCCCGCCACGTCGCGCACCAGCCGCAGGTTGCGCCACAGCACCACCACCACGTCCAGCAGCGCGGCCGGGCTCAGCGCCGTCGCCACCGCCGTGTCGCGCGACGCGCGCAGGACCATCTGGTAGGCGCGGCGGTCGATGCCGGCCAGCACCTCGCGGTCGATCAGCCGCACCACCTCCGCGTCGTCGTGCGCGTCGCTGACAAGGTCCTTCAGCCGGGCGAGGTCCGGTGCCAGATCGGCGCGCCCCTCGTACAGGCGGCCGAGTTGCCCGGCAAAGCGGTCGGCCTCGCCCATGCCCGCTTCGTCGCCCAGCCGGGCCGCCTCGCCGCGCAGTTCCTCGATGCGGCGCAGACGGCGCAGGCTGCGCAGTTCCTTCACCAGAAGCACCACCGCCGCCACGCCGGCCACCACCACGGCCGCCGCCACCACGGCGCCCAGCGCCACGCTGACCGCGAAGGCGCGCTCCAGCAGGTCGGCGGTGTCGAACCCCAGCGCCACCACCAGCAGCGCCCCCAGCGCCCCGGCCAGCCAGCGCCCCACCCGGCTGCCGCGCCGCCCCTCCCCCGCCGTCACGGGCAGCGTCCCGGTGTCCGGCGGCGCGCCGGGATGCGGCTCCTCCGGCACCGGCGCGGCGCGCGCCGGGTCCAGTTCCATAGGCGGGACCCAGGTGCGGGC
Organism: Azospirillum sp.; assembly: GCA_036401175.1. Lineage (GTDB taxonomy): Bacteria > Pseudomonadota > Alphaproteobacteria > Azospirillales > Azospirillaceae > Azospirillum. The sequence goes on from DASWVP010000402.1 coordinate 23,016, forward strand.
CTTCTCCTTCTCGCTCGTGCCGCGCTCGCTCATGCCAGATAGTCCCCCAGCAGGAACTGCAGCGCCTGATCCAGCCGGACGTGCGGCAGAGCGCGGCCATCGGCGCCGGTGCCCGGCGGCGGGCGGAACTTCAGGAACTTGTAGGGGCGCTCGAACACCGTTTGCACGTCGGGGATGTCGCCGGGGTAGAGCACGGTCGGCCGGTCGCGCCCGATGGGAATGCCGCGCACGCAGCGCAACTGCTGCCCGTCGTGCTCGGCCGCCACCGTGTCCGTGCACTTGAGGGCGGCGAGCGCCATGGTGTCCACCGCCGCCCCCTCGAAACGGATGGAGCGGCGCGCGTCGCCCACCAGATCGTCGAGCAGCCGGCGCAGCGCCGGATGCTGGCTGGACGCGATGTGGTCGGCCTTGGTGGCGGCGAACAGCACGCGGTCGATCCGCGTGCCGAACAGCCAGTCGAACCAGCCCGAGGCGCCGTGCCGGAACGGCTCCAGGCTCATTTCCAGCGAGCGCTTCATGTCGGCCACCGCGTCCGGCCCGGCGTTCAGCGCCCCCAGCACGTCCAGCAGGACGATCTGCCGGTCCAGCCTGGCGAAATGCTCGGCGAAGAAGCGCCGCACCACCACCGACTTGTACGCCTCGTAACGGTCCTCCATCAGCTCCCACAGCGTGCCCCGGCCGCGCTGAACGCCGGGCAGCGGGCAGAAGGTCAGCAGCGGCGCATTCTTCAGGTCGCCCGGCTCGACGAAGCGGCCGGGCTGGATCAGGCTGAGCCCGTCGGTGGTGCGGCAGGCGTGCAGATAGGCGGTGTACAGCCGCGCCCCCTGCCGCGCCCGCTCCTCCTCCGCCGCTTCCGAGGGGTCGACGGTGCCCAGCCAGCCGCGCCATTCCGTGGACAGCGCGGCGCGCGGCTCCCGCCCGGCCAGTTCCAGCGTCAGCCCGCTCCACTCGGCGAAGGACTGGCGCAGCAGCGGCAGGTCGAGCAGCCACTCGCCGGGGTAGTCGACGATGTCGAGGTTCAGCGTCGCCATGGAGCGCACGACGCGCTTCAGCGCCCCCCCCGGCCGGTAGCGGATGGCAAGGCGAAGCTGGCTGATGCCGGTGGTGGGCTCCGGCCAGTCGGCGTTCGGGCCGGTCAGCGTCCGCCGGTGCTCCTCGTACTGGAAGCGCGGCACGTCCGGGTCGGGCTGCGGCTGCAGCCGCGCCGCCTGCATGCGGCCGGACGACACGACGTCGAGGAACGGCAGCCGGTCGGGCTTCAGCAGGTTGTCGACCACGGCGGTGGTGAACACCGTCTTGCCAGCGCGGCGCAAGCCGGTAACGCCCAGCCGCACGCTGGGCTCCAGCGCGCGCCCGGCGACACCGCCGGCGCGTTCGATCAGGCGGGAACCGGCATCGGTGAGGTCGTCAAGGATGGGAAGGCGCACGGGCGGGGCTCGGCAAGGCGGCGGGACCTGCGTCCTATATGGGATGCCGCCGCCCGGACCAAGGGGGGAGTGCGGCGCTTTACCCCTCGCCGCCGCGGAAGTTCAGCAGGCTGGGCGCCTTGTCGATGATCTCTTCCAGGATCAGGGACGCGGTTTCCAGGTCTTTGTCCAACTCGGGGCCGAGCTTGTTCACGTACTGTGGGCGGCGCAGCTTCTCGGCGGCGTCGTGCAGGCTGCGCAGCTCCGACATGAAGATCTCGCGCGCGCCCATCGGCAGGATCGGGTTGGCCGACAGCACGAAGAAGAAGCGCATGCTGGCCCGCACCAGCAGCGCCAGCATCACCGTGTCCAGCCGCTCGAACTGGTCGCGCAGGTCGTCCGAGCGCGCGTCTGCGAGGTTGCGCAGGCGCTGCTCGATGAGGATGACCAGCGCCTGAAACTCGCCCACCTTGTCGCGGAATTCGCGGTAGGCGCCGAAGCTGTGCTTGGTCGCCTCGTGCTCCGCCGTCTGCGCCAGTTTGGCGGCCTGCCGGCACTGCCGCTCCAGCGCGCTGAGCAGTTCCTTGACCTCGGCGCGGGTGTATTGGCGCTTCATCGTCGCTTGGGGTGTCGCTTGCGGTGGACCATCCAGGATGGCGATGCCGTATAGCACAATCGGAGGCATGCGGTCACCGTGGCGTGTGGTCCCCCTTGATGTCAACGACGCGCGTCAGTGATCCTGGGGCTCACCACCGTGATGTGGCTCTGCACATAGGCGTTGTCGGTGGCCTCGACGAAGCGGCCTTCCGTCCACCAGTGCGCGCCGCCGAATCCGGCCCCGGCCAGCGCCGCGACGGCCACGCCCGATAGAATGATCTTCTGTACGCCCTTGGCCATGGCTATGTAACCTCGTGCCCTGCCGGATTCGATTGGCGGAAGGGAACTGAACCGTTCAGTTTACCCTTGCGACAAGGTGGCGCAGCGCCTATCTGTTGCCATGAGTGAACTGAACGGTTTAGTACCTAGGTTGGAAGGCAGGTTCGGACAGCATGCGCGGCGTGGCACGGAACGGATCGAAGAGCGAGGAGTCAGGCATGACGGCGGTGATGGCCCCCAGCCCCGAGGCAGGCTCGAAGCCGGCGCAGATCCTGGACGCGGCGTCCAGGCTGTTCCTGGAGCACGGCTACGGCGCCGTCAGCATGGACACGGTGGCGAAGACGGCCAACGTCTCCAAGGCGACGCTGTACGCGCATTTCCGCTCCAAGGACGAGCTGTTCGCCGCCATGGTCGCCGGCGAGTGCCGGGCCCACATGTCGGCGCTGTCGTGCGAGGAGGTCAGCCGCATGGAGGTGGAGGAGGTGCTGCGCCAGATCGGCCTGCGCTTCCTGGGCATGCTGACCTCGCCCAAGGCGCTGGCCGGCTTCCGCATGGTGGTGGCCGAGGCGCACCGCTTCCCCGAACTGGCGCGCGCCTTCTATGAATCCGGCCCGGCGCGCTCGCTGGCGCAGATGACCGCCTTCCTGACGGAGGCCGACCGCCGCGGCAAGCTGGCCGTCCCCGACCCGCGCCTCGCGGCGGAGCAGTTCCTGGGCATGCTGAAGGCCGACGCGCACCTGCGCATGATGCTGTGCCTTCAGGACCCGCCGTCGCAGGCCGAGCGCGAACGCATCGTCGACAGCGCCGTGCGCGCCTTCACCCGCGGCTACGCGGTGGAAGCGAAGTAACTTCGTCCCTCCCCCGCCTCCGGCGGGGGAGGTCAGGAGGGGGCAAGTTGTTCGCGAGGATCAGCGGCCCAACGCCTGCCACAAAGGCCGTTGCCCCCACCCTTCCCACTTCGTGGACCCCTTCCACGGTCGCCCGCAAGTCGGGCGACCGCGCTCCGCCTTTCGCGGCTTTGCCGCGAATGCCTTCGGCACCGGCTCCACGCCCCCAGCGGGGCTGGGGGAGGGAGATTCGGCCGTGTCCTTCCTGGGTCCCGCCGCGCCTGCGGCTTTACCGCGGCCCCCGTCCTGGTGCAGTATCGCCGGCCACACCCCAGCGGACACACCCGGCAAAGCACACCCATGGTCGCGGTCCTTCAACACGCCGGCGGTCTGTCGCCGCAGCGCCAGCACCTGACGCTCGGCGCCAAGATCCGCATGATCAACTGGGGGCTCGTGCTCCTGGTCTGCATCATCTCGGGCATCGGCGTGGCGCTGCTCTATTCGGCGGCCGGCGGCCAGTGGGAGCCGTGGGCGCGCCCGCAGCTCGTGCGCTTCATCCCCGGCCTCGTGCTGATGCTGGCGCTGGCGCTGGTCGACGTGCGGATGCTGCTGCGCTTCGCCTACGTCACCTACGTCATGGTCCTGCTGCTGCTCATCGCGGTGGAGATCATGGGCCACATCGGCATGGGGGCGCAGCGCTGGATCAACCTGGGCTTCTTCCAGCTGCAGCCGTCCGAACTGATGAAGCCGGCGCTGGCGCTGGCGCTGGCGCGCTATTTCCACGGCCTGAGCCTGGACCAGATCGCCCGGCCGCTGGTGCTGATCCCGCCGCTGCTGCTGGTGTTCCTGCCGGTCGGGCTGGTGCTTCTGCAGCCCAACCTGGGCACGGCGCTGCTGTTGATCCTGGGGTCGGGGGCGATCTTCTTCGTCGGCGGCGTGCGCATCTGGAAGTTCATGGTCGCCATCGGCGCCGGGCTGAGCGTCATTCCCATCGGCTGGGAACTGCTGCACGACTACCAGCGCCAGCGCGTCTACACCTTCCTCGATCCCGAGAACGACCCCCTCGGACACGGCTACAACATCATCCAGTCGAAGATCGCGCTGGGCTCCGGCGGCCTGTTCGGCAAGGGATTCATGATGGGCTCGCAGAGCCAGCTCATGTTCCTGCCGGAAAAGCACACCGACTTCATCTTCGTCGTCCTGGCGGAAGAGTTCGGACTGGTGGGCGCGCTGGCGATCCTGTTCCTGTACTGCCTGCTGCTGATCTACGGGGTGGTGATCGCGCTGTCGGCGCGCAACCAGTTCGGCCGGCTGGTCGGCGTCGGCCTGACGACGCAGTTCTTCCTGTACATGTTCGTCAACGTCGCCATGGTGATGGGGCTGATTCCGGTGGTGGGCATCCCGCTGCCGCTGGTGTCCTACGGCGGGTCGGCGATGATGACGCTGATGATCTGCGTCGGCCTGCTGCTCAGCGTCTCCGTCCACCGCGAGATCCGCATCTCGCGCAGCGGCGTGGCGGACCTGTGACGTCGCGGACGTTGGGTTTTCGGCTTTGGCCTCAACCCAACCTACGGTGCCGTCGTAGGTTGGGTTGAGGCCAAAGCCGAAAACCCAACGTCCCGCA